>JAHEDQ010000124.1 GCA_024641125.1 Candidatus Competibacteraceae bacterium
GGGCCAGCGCAGGTGTTAAGTTATTTGGGAGACACTACACTAGTGTGGCCGGTCCAACGCGTGGGCGCCGCAAACAACTGCCATGCCCACCAGATCCGGCAAAGAGGTAGCGCCCATCTTTTCCATGACCCGAGCCCGGTGAATCTCAACGGTGCGATGACTTAACTGCAGCGCGGCCGCGATCTGTTTATTGGACCGGCCCCGAACCACCGCTTCCATGATCTCGCGCTCACGTGGTGTCAGGGTGTCGTAAGCCAGCACAATAGATTGCTTCCGCTCCTGTCGAGCCCGATGCTGAAGATCCTCCTGGACTGCTTCCTCGACCCGATCAAGCAACAGGTCATTACGAAACGGCTTCTCGAGAAAATCCACCGCACCCGCCTTTATCGCCCGAACCGACATTGGGACGTCACCGTGACCGGTGATGAAAATAATCGGTATCGAACAGTGCTTCTGGCCCAGGGCAGCCTGCAGTTCCAGACCGCTGGTCCCTGGCAGCCTGACGTCCAGAATCAGACACCCCGGCTGGTCCGGTCCGAAGTCGTCCAGAAAAGACTCTGCGTCACCGAAGGTAGCGCAGCTCCATCCGTCGATATGAAGGACCAGCGACACAGCACGTCGTACGTCCTCGTCGTCGTCCACCACATACACCATCGCCTGGCGCCGGATCTGGTCCTGTTCAACCATGTTTGGGCAGCACGAACACAAAGCGAGCGCCTCGTTCGGGGCCGGAGCTGGCCCACAACCGACCCCCGTGCGCATCAATGATGGAACGGCTGATGGACAACCCCAATCCCATGCCCTCACGCTTGGTGGATTCGAACGGCTCGAAGATCTTTTCGAGCTTGTCGGGCTCGATGCCCGGGCCCTGGTCGATGACCTCGACTCTGACACTCTGGTCGGGCTGCCGACCGCAGGTGACAGAAATCCGCCGACTGTCTGGTGGTGTATCGACCATAGCTTCTATCGCATTCAAAACCAGGTTGAGAATCACCTGCTGGATCTGAATCGGATTGACCGCCACGGCGGGCAGTGCTGGCGCCAACTCGATTTGCAATTCGATCCCCTTCTCCCGCGCTTCGGCCTCCACCAGGCTGAGTGCCTCACGCAGAATCGGGGCAAGCTGCATCGACGCTTTTACACCGTCCCCTTTGCGAACCAGATCGCGCACATGTCGCACAATCTGGCCCGCACGTTCCGCCTGCTGAACCACCTGATCGAGTATCTCGATGGCACGCCCGCTTGCATCCGGCTGATGACGCATCAGGTCGGCCGCGGCCTGGGCATAGGCGGTGGCAGCGCATAGAGGCTGGTTCAACTCATGGGCAATGCTGGACGCGATTTCCCCTACCGTACTGAGACGAGCAGCGTGCGCCAGTTCTGCCTGTAGCTGACGGGCCTTGTTTTCCACCTCGTGACGGGCGCTGACATCCGCAACCATTACTTCAAATGCCACCGTGCCCTCCCAGGGAATCGCGCGAACCCTGTTTTCAAGGGTCAGCTGATGCCCATCGCTTTTCAGGGCCTGATGCACATAGCGACTGGGCGCATAGCTCCCCTGGATCGATGCCTTGGCGTAATCGCGCAGACGTTCGGTGTCGCACGGTGCGATCATGGGCAGAACGGAGCCAAGCTGCAGAACAGCCGCTGCCGAATCGTACCCCAGGATCTCGGCAAACGCATGATTGACAAACAGCAGGGAGAGGCCCCGGTGAATGTATACAGCCTGTGGCGACCCTTCGAGAAACTCCCGATAGCGTTCCTCGCCCGAGGGCATGGCATGCTGGCCGAAACGCCGGTTCAGTTCGCTTCCATCATCCACCACCGCATCTGCTCGCCCCAAATCGCCATGAGTGCGTTCGACCGCAGTGCGGCGTTCCATCCCACGGTCCTGAATCACCGGCTGCCACAGCCCAATCAGCTGGCGGCGGCCGGTGGTGCTATCCACCACGCACTGCGACGAATCTCTGACACAAAGCCAGTTTCCCACGCCGGATCGCACTCTATATTCCAATTCCTGGATCAATCCAGGGGTGCGCGCACACTCCGCCAGGGCATTCTGAACCCGACCCCGGTCCTGCGGATGGACCCGTTGCATCCAGTCCTGTCTGTCACCCATGACGTCAGCCGGTTTCAGCGACAGCCAGCTTTCCAACCCCAAATCCACATGCTGAAAACGGTACGGCGGGTCCGGGGAACGGGTATAGGTCACCGCACGGGCACCCCGCAGCGCCAGACCCAGCGCAGCCCGCAGATTGGCATCGTGATCCCAGGGTGAGGGCCAACCCGGGCCGGCTGTAGTGGCGTGCACGGTCTTGATCTCAGGTCGAGTCATGATCGTCCCCGCTCCAATCCTGCATACTCCCGTATCCCAAATCACGTCCGCCGGGGAAGCCGCCGAACCGGACCACGCTCAGTAAAGCCATCGCGCTCGATACCGCATTCGACCCCTGATCTTCACTACGGCATGCGCACAAATCTCAATCGACGTGCGATTCCGGGTCCAGATCCCCGGACTTCGGGGCCGGGCCGCCGCATCGCCAACAGCAACCGAACTGCCCCTCTATGGATTCACCGCAGCGCCGACAAATCCAGCTGCGCACGGGCTGTTCAAGGGCGTCGAGATAATCCTCCACCAAATCACGGGCCCGTCCAGCCATATCCGCATCCGTCACCCAAAGTTCCGGCCAGCATTCATTGACCGGAAGCTCTCCCGCTGCGCCCTGCAGAAACTCGTTCCTGACCAGAATCGGGATACCGTTGGCTTTCAACAAATCACTGAGCTGAGCGATTAAAAAGCGGTCGTCCGATGCATGGATTCGTATCATCCCACCCCCGGCGGCTGCCTGGATTGTAGTATCATGCGGGCGCTTTTTTTCGTGCCTGAGGCCGCCAATGGAACTCGAACCACTCACCGCCATTTCACCTGTCGATGGCCGCTATGCGGACAAAACCCTGCAGCTGAGGGCGATCTTCAGTGAATTTGGCCTCATACGCCATCGTGTTTCGGTGGAAGTACGCTGGCTACAAGCACTGTCGGAAGATTCCGCGATCAGCGAAGTGCCGACACTGAGCGACCGCGCAAACCGAGTGTTGGACGATCTTATCACTCAATTCGATGTCGCGGCGGCGCATCGGGTGAAGACCATCGAGCGCACAACAAACCACGACGTCAAGGCGGTCGAGTACTTTCTCAAGGAATGCATACAGGGTGACCCGGAACTCGAAGCGATCGCTGAGTTCATCCACTTTGCCTGCACCTCGGAAGACATAAACAATCTGGCCTACGCGTTGATGCTGCGCGAAGCTCGAGATACGGTTCTGCTGCCCCTGGTGGATCAGGTCATCGACAGCCTGAGCGACATGGCGACCCGACACGCCGGGCAGCCCATGTTAAGCCGAACCCATGGCCAGGCCGCGACTCCGACCACGGTGGGCAAGGAACTGGCAAACGTCGCCTACCGGCTTCAGCGTCAGCGGGTCCAGATCATCTCGGTGCCTATTCTGGGCAAGGCCAACGGCGCCGTGGGTAACTACAACGCCCACCTGGCGGCGTATCCGGACGTTGATTGGACCGCATTTAGCCAACGCTTCGTCGAAAAACGCTTGGGCCTGGCGTTCAATCCCTACACCACTCAGATTGAACCCCATGACTACGTGGCCGAGCTGTTCCACGCTGTCATGCGGCTGAACACCATACTGGTGGATCTGTCTCGTGATATCTGGGGTTACATTGCCATCGGCTACTTCAAACAAAGCGCAGTGGCGGGTGAAGTGGGCTCCTCCACCATGCCCCATAAAGTGAACCCAATCGATTTCGAGAACGCCGAAGGGAATCTGGGTATCGCCAACGCCGTGCTTGGACACCTCGCCGGCAAGCTGCCAATTTCCCGGTGGCAGCGGGACTTGAGCGATTCCACAGTGATGCGGAATCTGGGAACTGGCATTGCACACGCCCTGATCGCTTACCAGGCACTGCTGAAAGGACTGGGTAAACTGGAACTCAACACCGCGGGTCTAGATGCCGATCTGGCGGCCAGCTGGGAAATTCTCGCGGAGCCCGTCCAAACCGTCATGCGCCGACACGGCATCGAGGCGCCCTACGAGAAACTTAAGGCACTCACCCGGGGCCAAGGTATTGACCGCGAAACGCTACATCGTTTTGTGAATCAACTGGAATTGCCGGAATCGGCACGCCAGGCTCTGCTGACCCTGTCGCCGCGCAGTTATACCGGCAACGCTGAGCAGCAGACCAAATCGCTGCGCGACCCGAAGCGCTGATCCGATCGTGACGACTCTGCCGGAGACGTTTAGCCACCTGGGCGGCTATCCGATCGATCAGTTTGTTGCCCAAGTCTGGCAACAAAAGCCCTTGCTCATCGAGGACGCCCTTGGGAATTGGGTGGCACCCATCAACGCCGACCAACTCGCCGGTCTGGCCTGTGAGCCGGAGGTAGAATCCCGCCTGGTGAGCGGACCGTATCCAGACGGCGATTGGAGGGTATGCCACGGGCCGTTTGCGGAATCGGACTTCGCGCATCCGCCGGCGGCACCCTGGACACTGTTGGTCCAGGATGTGGACAAGCTGATTCCCGAGTTCGATCCACTGATCGAACGATTCCGGTTTCTGCCCGACTGGCGTTTCGACGACATCATGGTCAGCTATGCGGTCACCGGTGGCTCGGTGGGGGCCCATTGGGACGAGTACGATGTGTTTCTGATCCAGGCGGCGGGTCGCCGTCATTGGCATATTGACAGGGAAGATCCCCGCCAAGCCGAACTGGTTCCCGATCTGGCGCTCAGAATATTGCGGAACTTCACAGCGCAAGAGAGCTGGATACTGGAACCGGGTGACGTCCTGTACCTGCCACCGGGTGTGGCCCACCACGGCGTCGCGCTGGACGATGCGTGTATGACGCTTTCGGTGGGATTCAGGTCGCCCAGCTGGGCCGAACTGATGAGTGGGTTCGGCGATGCCCTGCTGGAAACGCCGACCGGTGTGACCCGGTATGCCGACGAGGGCGGTGGCCCTACCCCACACCCGGGGACGCTCACTTTGGACGTGCGGCAAAGCATCCGTTCCAGACTCAGTGAGCTGTTGCTCAGACATCCGGATGACTTCGATCAGTGGCTGGGGCGTTACATGACCGAACCCAAAATCAATCTGGCGCCTCATGGCTGCGAACGACCGGTCCCCTGGCTTGGCGCACGCGGGCACTTTCGGCGCAACCAGTCCAGCCGCCTGATCTTCGCCGCAAGCGAAGACGGGACAAGCGGCTGGCTGTTCGCCGACGGCGAACAGCACTCCTTGGCCAGATCCCAGTTTGGCGACGCTGAATTCCTGGCGGATCACCGTGTGTTTCGATTTCACGATCTGCCTCGAAGCTCCGATGAGGTGGCGTTGGGAGACCTGTTGGACAGACTGCTCGAGTCCGGTTCTCTGGAGTGGGTCGATGAAAGTGAATGAACCTGAGGTCGTGCGCTGGAACGTCGCGGCCCATGAACTCACACGAATTCGCCGGCAGGTGTTCGTGGTGGAACAGAAGGTACCGCTGGAGTTGGAGATCGACGGACTGGATCCGGTCAGCACCCATGTGGTGGTCCGCGCTCCGACGGGTTTTGCGATCGGCACCGCGCGACTGCTGCCCGACGGCCACATCGGCCGAGTGGCCGTACAGGCGCCGTGGCGCGGCCAGGGTCTGGGGCAGGCCATGATGCAAACCCTAATCGATTTTGCCCGCAATCGGGGCGATGCGCAGGTGCTGCTGAACGCGCAGGCGACGGCCCTCGGCTTTTACAGACGGCTTGGTTTCAAGCCGCAGGGAGATGTGTTCATGGAGGCGGGCATTCCCCACCAATGCATGTGCCTGACTTTCCAAACAGCCGATCCGGATTAAGTATCTCCCGGTGGTATCATTTCCCAATCAGGATAACCGGCGATAAAGCAAACGTGCGCACAGCTTCGCTGGTGCACCTCAGCCCTTCAGTCGCCCATGATTTAGCTGTAACCACTGCAGGGCAATGATCGGTGGCGCCGAGGACACGGTGCTCTGAAGAACGCGCTCAAGTGCCGCTTCCCGGCTCAGCACAAACGCCCGGATGTCCTCACCTTCTTCAGACAAACCATAAATTCCGGCGGCGTCGCTGGCGTCCACCAGAGCGCAATACAGACTCACATGCTCGGACAATCCGCCTGGGCTGCTGAGATAGCGGCAGATGGGTATCAGATCCCGCACATCGCAGCCCGCCTCCTCCCGGAGTTCGCGAACCGCCACGTCCGCAGGCGTCTCGCCGGACTCCACGATACCCGCCACGATCTCCACCAGCCAGGGGCTATCAACTTGCCCCAGCGCCCCGACACGGAACTGCTCGATCAGCACCACCGAGTCCAAGACAGGATCGTAGGGCAGCACTGCAACCACCGGATCTCGGGTCATGAGTTCCCGAACGATCGGTTGCCCCATGCCACCCTGGTAGAGTTCGTGTTCCAGTTCGAGCCGATCCATTTTGAAAAACCCATCGTGGCAGCGTTCCCGTCTGCGGACGCGATACCGATACTGCATGGTCACTTCAACCTCAACCCATGTTCCGTCCGATAAGTTCGTTGCATCTTGTCTTGCTGAGATGCAACGAACTTATCGGACGGAACACCTGGGGCGGGGCTTGTCCGAAGCCTCTCTCGGCGAACATGCATGAGTTGGCATTCCATTTGCTTTACCTATTTTGGGTGCAGCGCTCATACCCCCTCCTCCGTGAGCCTGCCCCATTGCGTTCGACCCTGACAGGGGCGTTCTCTTCGGAGGCGCCCCTTTCTATTCGCACGGGCCCAAAGCGGTATACAGCGGCCTACTCCCCCGTGAGCTTCTCGTAAAGATTAACCAGCATGGCGGCCGTCGCGCCCCAGATGTAGTGATTCCGATAAGGCAGCACATAGAACTGCCGACGCTGTCCGCGCACATCCCGATAATGCCGCTCGTGGTTCACCGGATCGAGAACAAAGCTCAGGGGCACCTCGAATGCCCGCGCCACCTCGAAGGAATCCAGTTCGAGCTCGAAGCCAGGCCGAACGAATCCAACCACAGGGGTCACCCGGAAGCCGGTTACGGTCTGATAGGGATCCAGATAGCCCGCCACCTCAACCAACTCAGACGCCAGGCCGATCTCTTCCTCAGTCTCGCGCAACGCTGTGCGTACCGGACTCGTGTCCAGTCTTTCCATCCGGCCACCGGGAAAACTGACCTGTCCGGGATGATGATGCAGGTGATCGGTGCGCTGAGTCAGCAGCACGGTCGTACCCTGGCGATGTTGCACCAACGGCACCAGAACCGCGGCCGGTTTTGGATTCGGATTGTCATCGCGCCAACCGCCGATGCGAAAGTCACCGTTCAACACGCCGGCGGCGGGGTCGGACAGCAGTCTGCTGAGAATATACTCTTTAGTGATGGTTGGACGATCAGCCATGCAGTCTAATGGGCGGCTGGCCAAACAGTCTGAAGAAGTTCTCAGTCGTCCGATCTGCAAGCTGCTCGAGCGGCACATCCCTGACCCGTGCCACACACTCCGCCACCTGCCGGACTCGTGCCGGGTGGTTGGGCTTGCCCCGGTCCGGCACCGGCGACAGATAAGGTGAGTCCGTTTCAACCAGCAATCGATCTGACGGTATCTTGCGGGCCACCTCCCGCAGGCTTTCGGCGCTGCGGAAGGTAACGATGCCTGAGAACGATATATAGAAGCCCAGATCAAGCGCCGATCGCGCCATTTCCCAGGTCTCGGTGAAGCAGTGCAATACCCCACCCACAGCATCTGCACCTTCATCCCGAAGAATGTTTATGGTGTCATGCCGGGCATCCCGGGTATGCACGATGAGCGGTTTACCGCAAACCCGTGCAGCGGCGATGTGGTTTCTGAATGCGTGCTGTTGGGCCTGCTCAAAACCCGCGCCATAGTGATAGTCCAGACCGGTTTCCCCCAGCGCCACAACTTTGGGGTGAGTCGAGCGAGCGACCAGTTCCTGGGGCTCAGGGATTGCTGTGTCGGCGTCACAGGGATGTACGCCGACGGAACACCAAACGTCGTCTATCGGTTCAATCTGGCGAACCATAGCCGGCCAATCCTGCAGATTGACCGATACGCATAGGAAGTGGCCCACGTCCGCCGTTCGAGCGATGGCCAAGGCCTTGTCCAGCTCACCGTCGAATTCGTCCAGATTGAGACGGTCGAGGTGGCAATGGGAATCCACCAACACCCTACGCGATCACATGGTGTGGGTGGGCTGATCTGCCTGGGCGTAGCCCGCCAGATGCGTCTCGATCTTCTTGTGTACTTCAATCCCTTCGGCGCCTTCGAAGCGGATTCCAATGCCGGCAGGACGACCGCCCAGAGTGCCCTTAGGCGTGATCCATACGACGCGCCCGGTGACCGGCAGACGCTGCGGCTCGTCCATAAGGGTGAGCAGCAGAAACACCTCGTCACCAATTTCATACTCTTTGTCGGTGGGAATAAACAACCCGCCCTGGGCAAGGAAAGGCATATACGCTTTGTGGAGTGCACTCTTATCCCGAATGGACAGGGACATGACGCCTTGGCGTGGAGACTTACTGGACATCGATCCCTCCCGATCGGCTGTGGCGGACAGAGCATACGGTGGCGCGGCCAAGAAACGCATTCATGCGAGGGCATCCCGCCCATTTATATCATCGAACAAGGTCGCGAGACGAAGCAAAGCCTGCTCCAACATCAATCGCTTGACCAACGCAGTATCGCACAGCTCAAGACATTGTTGAGCGGATCTGTGGCAGTCGCTCAATTGAGCAGAATCCACTGCAAGCGCAAGGGAATGCAGCTGCTCATGTCGATCCACATGGTAAAGCGGCCGCGATCCTGGCGACACGTTGAGGCGCATGAGATCCACATACCATCCGCACAACACTGAGAAGATCAGCTCCGGGTTCCTTTTCTCCCAATCCGCCGCCACTGCCAAGGGATCGGATCGGCCGTTGGCAACGTCCATAAGTCGATCGACCAAATCTGCTCGCTCAGCCATTGCATCAGGCTTCAGCAGCCCAAGGGCCGCCAGTGGCGAACCACCACCCTGACTGAGGGCCACCGCCGCCATTTGCTCTTCAACCGCGGCCGTCTCCCGCAACCAAGCCTGGGCCAGGCGACGGTCCGGGGTCCAAAAACGGACATTATGGCAACGACTGCGCAGGGTGGCGGGCAAGCGGGCCGGCGCATCGGTGATCAGTACGATCAACGAATCCGGGGCCGGTTCTTCCAGGGTCTTGAGCAGGGCGTTGGCCGCCTGGGCATTGAGCCGATCCGCCTGCACCAGCAAAGCGATCTTGAAACCCCGATACTGACTGGTCAGATCCAGAAACTCGATCAGGGAGCGTACTTGTTCCACCCGAATGGCCATGCGACCACTTTCAACCACCACTTCACGCAGATCCGGATGTGAGCCCGCTTTGAACTGACGGCAGCCGCGGCATTCAGCGCAGGGCAATCCATTGAACCCGCTCCGCTCGCAAAGCAGGGACTGAATGAGCAGGGCGCCGAAGCGTTGCTTGCCCAATCCTGCACGGCCCTGGAGCAGCAGCGCATGGGGCAACCTGCCATCCTGTCGGGCCTGGACAAACCCGGACCACTGGGATCGATGCCAGGGCAATAGCTCAGTCATGGGGACCCAGCAGGCACGCTTCGACCCTTTCGCGTATCCGTGCCTGAAGTCGTTCAACAGATTGCCGCGCGTCCATAACCACATACCGTCCTGAATCCACAGCAGCACGTCTCAGGTAACTCTCCCGGACGCGTTCGAAAAACGCGCGATCCTCGATCTCGAAACGATCGGGCTGGCTGCGCCGACCAGCACGACCCATACCCTCTGCCACCGGTATGTCCAACACGATACAGAGATCCGGCCGCAATGCGCCCTGCACCCACTGCTCCACCGCGGCAATCCGGTCTTCCTCTATTCCCCGTCCAGCCCCCTGGTAGGCATAAGTGGCATCGGTAAACCGGTCGCACAACACCCAGTGGCCGGCATTCAGCGCCGGCGCAATGATTTTGTCCAGATGCTCGGCGCGCGCTGCAAAGACCAACAGCAACTCGGCATCCGCCGACATGGCCTGGCCCCGGTGACCCAGTAACAACTCTCGCACTTCTTCACCGAGCGCACTGCCGCCGGGCTCTCGCGTAGTAACCACTGTGTCAATACGGGATCGCAACCATTCAGCCAGTAACGGTAATTGCGTGCTCTTACCCGCGCCTTCCCCACCCTCAAGGGTAATGAAACGCCCTCTCATTGCTTAAGTTGGTGGGTGCGCACGGCTTGATTGTGCGCCTTTAAGGTATCGGAAAACTGGTGGGTACCATCTCCACGTGAAACGAAATACAGACTCTTGCCCGGCGCCGGATGAACAGCGGCGTGAATCGATTCGCGACCGGGCAGCGCAATCGGTGTCGGGGGCAGTCCACTTCGCGTATAGGTGTTGTAAGGCGTATCGCGGCGCAGGTCGCTGCGTCGAATATTACCGTCGAAGGCCGGGCCGATGCCGTAGATCACGGTGGGATCGGTCTGCAGGCGCATCCCTTTCTGTAGCCTCCGGGTGAAGACACCGGAGATTTCCGGCCGCTCGAAGGCGGCACCGGTTTCCTTTTCCACGATTGAAGCCAGAATCAGGGCCTGATAGGGCGTTTCCAGTGGAATGTCCCGCGCGCGACCCGCCCACTCCTGCGCCAGCACCCGTTCCATGGTTGCGTAGGCACGAGCAAGAAACTCGACGTCAGTTGTGCCCCTTGGGAAATGGTATGTGTCAGGAAAAAACCGACCCTCCGGATGCTCGTCTGGTCGCCCCAGGACACCCATGATACCGGCCGGAGTCAGATCTTCGAGCGTCTGTTCAAGCACAGGGGATGCGCGCACTGCGGCCAGCAACTGTGCGAAGCTCCAGCCCTCGACAATGGTCAGGGTGTGCTGCACGACCTGACCATCAACCAGAAGGTTCAGCAGACCCTGGGGTGTTGTCCCAAGCGGGATTCGATACTCGCCTGCGTGTATTCTGTGGGCCTGCTGCCCAAGTCGCGCCAGCGCGATCAGGTACTCGGGAGGACGGTCAACCCAGCCTGCGTCGCTGATGGTCTGGGCAACACCACGCAAGGCCTGACCCCGCTCCACCGTGAGAGACCGATCCTCGCCAAGCTTCATCGGCCGGTGCGAGAACTGAGTGACGTCCCAGTACAACCCGTATGCCGCGCCAGCTGTCAGCAGGATCAAAAGCAGGCTCAGAGTTATGAATCGCTTGAGCACCCGTCTCTACACCCGCTTCCGCCCGCATGGTCCTGTCTATGCCGACGACACCGCGCCCGGCGGTCCAAAGCGAAACCGGCGGCGCCTGGTCAAATCCGGCGCAGCACCAGCGACCCGTTGGTTCCGCCGAAGCCAAAGGAATTGGTCAAGACGATATCCATCTTGCGTTCCTGCGCGGTATGAGCAACGTAGTTTAGGTCGCAGCCTTCATCCGGGTCGTCCAGATTGATAGTCGGTGGCGCAACCTGATCACGTAGCGCAAGCAGGCTGAACACAGCCTCGATGCCGCCAGCGGCGCCAAGCGTATGACCGGTCATGGACTTGGTTGAACTCATGGCCAGGTCCCGGGCATGATCGCCGAATGCCGCCTTGACCGCGTTGGACTCCGCCAAATCCCCCGCTGGGGTGGAGGTGCCGTGGGCGTTGATGTAGTCGATCTGATCCGGGTTGACTTGCGCATCGCGCATCGCCATTTCCATGCACCGCCGGGCCCCTTCCCCACCCGGAGCAGGCAGGGTCATATGGTAAGCGTCACTGTTGATGCCAAAACCGACCACCTCCGCATAAATCGGTGCGCCGCGGGACCTCGCCAGCTCGTATTCCTCCAGAACCACCACCCCTGCGCCGTCACTCAGTACAAAACCATCACGTGCCTTGTCCCAAGGCCTGCTGGCAAGTTCAGGTGCGTCGTTCCGGGTCGAAAGGGCACGTGCGGAGGCGAAACCGCCGATTCCGGTCGGCGTCGAAGCCATTTCGGCTCCACCGGCTATCATCACATCCACTTCGCCATAGGAAATCATACGCGCCGCGTAACCAATACTGTGGGTTCCGGTGGCGCAGGCCGTGACCAGCGCCAGATTGGGCCCCTTGATTCCGTACTGTATAGAGAGGTTTCCGGACACCATATTGATGATGCTCCGGGGTACGAAAAATGGCGAAATCTTGCGCGCGCCGCCCTTCAGATACGACCCGTAGCCCTCCTCAATTCCCGGCAGCCCCCCGATCCCGGACCCAACCGAAATGCCTATTCGCTCGGCATTTTCATCAGTCACCTCCAGCCCGGCATCCTGAATCGCCTGCATCGAGGCTGCAATGCCGTAGTGGATGAACGCGTCCATTTTCCGCGCTTCCTTGCGCGGGATGTAGTCGGTGACCTCGAAGTCCCGAATCGCTCCGCAGAATCGCACCGGCATGTCGGTGGCGTCGAAGTGGGTGATCGGCGTAATGCCGCTCTTACCCGCCACGATATTCTCCCAGCCGGCCTCCACCGTGTTCCCCACCGGCGAGATCAGCCCCAGACCCGTCACCACCACGCGTCTTTTCGTCAAGGGAACTGCCTCCTAAATCTCAGATGCCAAAACGATTACCGCCTTCCCGCACCCAAGCTGCCCTGCTCCCAGCCGCAACCGGCTCCCGTGTCGCGGCCCGGAATTAGAACCGGAACGTGCGTCTTCGTCCAATTAGACTTTGACGTGTGCCTGCACGTAATCAATGGCCTGTTGCACCGTGGTAATTTTTTCGGCCTCTTCATCCGGGATTTCACACTCGAACTCCTCTTCGAGCGCCATTACCAGTTCCACTGTGTCCAGCGAGTCCGCACCCAGATCGTCGACAAAGGATGCATCCGTACGCGCGTCCTCTTCAGCGACGCCAAGTTGTTCAACAATGATCTTCTTGACGCGTTCTTCGATGCTGCTCATGTTTTCGAATTCCTCCCAAAGAATCGGGGCAGCGGCGCTGCCGCGGGTATTGTATGTAAAAGCAGACCACCAATCCAGAAACCAAATCCCTATCCAAAAAACTCAATCAGTACATATTAATCAATATTTTGCACTCATGAATTCATGCTCATCCCACCATTTACATCCAGGGTGGTGCCGGTTATGTAAGCCCCCGCCTCGCATGCCAGGAAAGCCACGGCGTTGGCCACATCCTGCGCCGTACCCAGACGTCCCAGGGGAATCTGCCCGATCAGTGCGTCCCGTTGCGCCTCCGGCAGTGCCCGGGTCATGTCGGTGTCGATAAAGCCCGGGGCCACCAAATTCACAGTGATGCCCCGGCTAGCAACCTCCCGCGCCAGGGACCGTGTGAAACCGCCTAAGCCGGCTTTTGCCGCGGCATAATTGCATTGCCCGGCATTACCGGTAGCCGCGACCACAGAACCGATGCTGATGATGCGACCCCGCCGCGCCTTCATCATGCCACGCAATACCGCCTTGCTGACCCGATAAACCGATTTCAGGTTGGTTTCAAGAATGAGATCCCAGTGGTCCTCATCCATGCGCATCAGCAGGCTATCCGCGGTAACACCCGCATTGTTGACTAAAATAGTGGGCGCCGAGAACTCGTCGGTCACCTGCTTGATCAGTGCGGACACCGACTGCGGTGCGGTCACATCCAGCACCTTGCCGGTACT
>JAHEDQ010000125.1 GCA_024641125.1 Candidatus Competibacteraceae bacterium
GCAGGATGCGAGCGGTGTATGGGCTCGAAGCCAGGGTCGTTGCCAACAGCGTCATCGACAAACTGACGCTCATAACGGACATCAGTCTTTCTCATGGGACCAGACAACGGGAGTTTGGTCGGGTCTGGAGTGCGGGTGTTGGCGTTCTGGGCAAGGCAAACCCGACCGGAGCCGGACTGGCTTCGTCTCGACAGAAAACAGCGCCGCCCAATTTACAGATATTGACAGATAGTTGACTAAATCCATATTCACTATAGGATCTCAACCCGATGTATGACGGTGTCGAAAAAGTACTGCGCCAGCACGGGTTGCAGGTAACCGCCCAGCGGCTGGCCATAATGCGGGCGGTATCGAGCCGCCCCCACGCCACGGCGGATGCGCTGACCGAGGACGTCCGGGCGATTATCGGGTCGATCTCCCGCCAAGCGGTGTACGACGCACTCGGCGTCCTGGTCGACAAGAACCTTGTCCGGCGAATCCAGCCGGCCGGATCCGCTGCTCGGTACGAAGACCGAGTGGGCGACAATCATCACCACCTGGTGTGCCGGGGTTGCGGCGCGATGTTCGATATCGACTGCGCGGTCGGGGCGGCGCCCTGTCTCACCGCAGACAATGATCACGGTTTCGAGATCGACCAAGCGGAGGTGATCTACTGGGGGCGCTGCCCGTCGTGCCGGAAAGTGGCGGCGGCCTCGGATACAGGGAATGCGGCAATCCGATCAGGACCGTCGGGGAAGTCGAAGAGGCGGGGGACAACCGGCCCGAGCCAGGTGTAGCGCGCCGACCCGCCCGCCGCTGAACGCAGGTTGCGCAAAAATCCCGATTGCGCTGGGCCAGAAGTATTTGCCATACAGGGAAGGGCCGAAATGGCGCCCTGGCGATGCGGCAGGAACCTTCCGCACGGGCATCCACGACACACTGGGTACCACTCATTCAATGCGAGGAACACAGCATGACTGACCACAACGCAGACAGCGCAAGCAAGTGCCCGGTGATGGGCGGGGCTCCGACGGCGGTTGGGGCCAGGTCGAATCAACACTGGTGGCCGAATCAGTTAAACCTGAGGATTCTCCACCAGAACTCTCCCCTGTCCGATCCGATGGGCAAGGAGTTCAATTATACCAAGGAATTCAAGAGCCTCGATCTGGATGCCCTGAAGAAGGACCTCCATGGGTTGCTGACCACGTCGCGAGACTGGTGGCCTGCCGACTGGGGCCACTATGGACCATTTTTCATTCGCATGGCGTGGCACAGCGCGGGCACGTACCGCATCAGTGACGGCCGAGGCGGCGCAGGCTCCGGCTCACAGCGTTTCGCGCCCCTAAACAGCTGGCCCGACAATGTGAGCCTCGACAAGGCGCGCCGTTTGCTCTGGCCGATCAAGCAGAAGTATGGCCGTAAAATCTCGTGGGCCGACCTGATAATCCTCGCCGGCAACTGCGCCATCGAGTCCATGGGACTCAAGACGTTTGGTTTCGGCGGCGGGCGTGAAGACATCTGGGAGCCTGAAGAGGACATCTACTGGGGCCCCGAGACCACATGGCTTGGAGACGAGCGCTACAGCGGCGATCGCGAACTCGAGAATCCCCTCGCAGCGGTTCAGATGGGTCTGATCTACGTCAATCCTGAGGGTCCAAACGGCAACCCGGATCCGCTTGCTTCAGCCAGAGACATTCGAGAGACCTTCGCTCGAATGGCGATGAATGACTACGAAACCGTTGCGCTCACTGCCGGCGGACACACCTTCGGTAAGTGCCATGGGGCTGCCGATCCGGCGAAGTACGTGGGTCCGCCACCCGAAGGCGCCCCTATCGAGGAACAAGGCCTGGGCTGGGCCAGCTCCTATGGTAGCGGTAACGGTGGCGATACGATCAGCAGCGGGTTGGAGGGCGCATGGACCAACCACCCGGTGCAGTGGGACAACGGTTACTTCGACAACCTGCTTAACTATGAGTGGAAACTCACGAAGAGCCCTGCTGGTGCACACCAGTGGACACCGAAGAAGACATCGGCAAGCGTTGTCCCGGATGCTCACGATCCGTCGAAGAAGAACCCGCCCATGATGACCACGGCGGACATGGCTCTGAAGATGGACCCCATTTACGCGAAGATCTCGAAGCACTTCCACGAGAATCCGGATGAGTTTGCCGATGCGTTCGCTCGGGCGTGGTTCAAGCTGACGCATCGTGACATGGGGCCGGTATCCCGGTACCTCGGCCCGGAAGTTCCCGACGAGGAGCTTTTGTGGCAGGACCCCGTCCCCGCGGTATCCGGCAAACTGATCAGGAAGAAAGATATCGCCGCGCTCAAGGAAGAGATCCTCTCCTCAGGCCTGTCCATCGGCCAACTGGTCTCAACTGCCTGGGCATCGGCCTCTACGTTCCGGGGCAGCGACAAGCGCGGAGGTGCAAACGGCGCGCGTATTCGCCTGGCACCGCAGAAAGGCTGGGAAGTCAACGAGCCGAACAAGCTGAAGAAGGTGCTGAAGACGCTGGAAAAAATCCAGAAAGGGTTCAATGACTCGCAGTCCGGCAGCAAGCGCGTCTCGCTGGCAGACCTGATCGTTCTGGGTGGCTGTGCAGCCGTCGAGAAGGCGGCGAAGAATGCCGGGACCAAGGTGAAAGTTCCCTTTTCACCGGGCCGCACAGACGCGTCGCAGGAACAGACCGACGTGGACGCATTCGCCGTGCTCGAACCGGACTCTGACGGGTTCCGCAACTTCCTCGGAAGTGCGCACCAGCATTCGGCGGAGCAACTGCTGCTGGATCGGGCGAACCTCCTGACCCTGACGGCGCCTGAGATGACGGTTCTCATCGGTGGTCTGCGGGTCCTGAATGCCAACTTCGGTCGGTCCAAGCTCGGAGTTTTCACCAGGCAACGCGAGAAATTGAGCAACGATTTCTTTGTGAACCTGCTCGACATGAACACAAAGTGGCGAGCGTCCGCAGAATCTGGCGACGTGTTCGAGGGCATCAATCGCAAAACAGGCAAGCTTAAGTGGACCGCCTCTCGCATCGATCTCATCTTCGGTTCGAACTCCCAGCTCAGAGCCATCGCAGAAGTCTACGCGTGTGACGATGCGCAGGAGGCGTTTGTGGATGACTTCGTGGCTGCGTGGGGCAAAGTGATGCACCTTGATCGCTTCGACCTGGCCTGATCCAGCTCGGTTGGGTGGGAAGTGGTGATTGTCTGGCGCCGGCACGCAAACAAATCAGGACTTCCCAACCAAACCCAGGTCAAAGCGTCTTGCGGCAGCGGACAGCGGCCCCGCTGGGGCGTGTGCCGCCCGAACGAGGCCGCGGGGCGGGCTGGGTCGACCAATGGGGGTGAGAACCGATAACCCGGTAAAAAAACAGGCGAGACGCTTATGCTGCCTCGCCCGGAACAATTCAGAGGCGCCCTATTGATCGAACCAGGAGCGCCCCAGCAGTGGGCGTGCTTGCGGTCAGACCGGATCCTTTTCGGGTTCGGTCACCCGTGCCTCCTTGGTACCGTCATTCATGCTCACCCAGCCGCTCTCAAGCGTCAGGCTGGGGTCGAGACAGAGCACGTCCTCAAACTCGTTGACACCGTCGATCTCAGCACCCATCGCAATGTTGGTCACACGCTCGAGGATGAATTCCATCACCACCGGCACCCGGTGCTCCTGCATCAGCGCCTCGGCCTTGGCGAAGGCGTCATCGAACTCGCTCGGCTTGCGCACGCGAACGGCCTTGCATCCAAGGGCCTCGGCGAGCGCAACGTGGTCTACACCGTAGCCGGGATCGGCATCGTGTTCGCCGCTGACGTTGATGTTTTCGAAGGCCAGGCTGACCTCGAAGTCCATTTCGAATCCGCGCTGCGCCTGTCGAATCAGGCCCAGGTAGGAATTGTTGACCACGATGTGCAGATACGGCAGCTTGTGTTGCGCGCCGACCGCCAGCTCCTCGACCAGAAACTGGAAGTCGTAATCGCCAGACAACGCCACGATCTTCTTATCGGGCAGTGCGGCACGGACACCCAGCGCCGCCGGCAGCGTCCACCCGAGTGGACCCGCCTGTGCAGCGTTGATCCAATTGCGCGGTTGGTAAACCTTTAGGAACTGGGCCCCGGCGATCTGCGACAGGCCGATGGTGGTAACGTAACAGGTATCGCGATCCATCGCCTCGTTCATCGCCTGGTAAACGCGCTGCGGTTTCAACGGCACCTGATCGAAGTCCGTCTTGCGCAGCATGTGGTGTTTGCGGTGTTCGCACTCGGCCGCCCATTTCGACCAGTCACGCAGCTTGCCTGAGGCTTTGCGCTCGCGGGCCACCTCGAGGAACTGATCCAGAGCCGCGCCGGCGTCCGAGACAATCCCGAGATCGGGGCCAAACACCCGGCCGATCTGGGTCGGTTCGATATCGACATGGATGAATTTGCGCCCCTCGGTATAGTTGTCCACCGAGCCGGTGTGCCGGTTAGCCCAGCGGTTACCGATACCAAACACGAAATCCGATTTCAGCAGGGTGGCATTGCCGTAGCGATGGCTGGTCTGCAGGCCGACCATGCCTGCCATCAAGGGGTGGTCGTCCGGGATCGTACCCCAGCCCATGAGCGTGGGAACAACCGGCACCCCGGTCAATTCTGCGAACTCAACCAGACGTTCCGACGCATTGGCATTGATGATGCCGCCGCCGGAGACTATCAGGGGCCGTTCGGCGGCGTTAAGCATATCGATCGCGCGCTCCGCCTGGGCGCGGGTGGCCAGTGGCTTGTACGGCACCATCGGCGTGTATGCATCCGGATCGAAATCGATCTCGGCCATCTGGACATCGATTGGCAGGTCGAGCAGCACCGGTCCCGGGCGCCCGGAGCGCATCAGATAAAATGCCTTCTGGAAAATGCTCGGCAGCCGCGCGGGTTCCATGATCGTGATCGACATCTTGCTGACCGGCTTGGCGATGGATTCAATGTCGACCGCCTGGAAATCCTCTTTGTCCAGCTTTGCCCGCGGTGCCTGGCCGGTGATGCACAGGATCGGAATGGAATCCGCCGAAGCCGAATACAGACCGGTGATCATGTCGGTGCCGGCCGGGCCCGAGGTGCCGATGCAGACGCCGATATTGCCCTGCGCCGCGCGGGTGTAGCCCTCCGCCATATGCGAGGCGCCCTCGACGTGGCGGGCCAGAATATGCCGGATCGTGCCATTCCGCCTCAGAGCAGCGTAGAAGGGATTGATGGCCGCGCCGGGAACGCCAAAGGCGCAGGTTATTCCCTCTTTCTGCAGGATGTGAACGGCTGCGTCACACGCTTTCATTTTCGCCATGGGTCTGTTCCTCGGGTCGATTTTCTGTTGCGGGCTGACATTCTAGCAGGCCGGTGAAAAATCCCGGCATCGCACCACCGGGCTGGGGAACCATGTAGACTGCGATTCGCCTTTATGCCGCCACGCGACATGGTCCGTCTGCAATCGACCCTGCTCAGTCAAGCGCACCCGGTAGATCGGATTCCGCACCAGTAGATCGGATTCCGCAACACCATACGTTGCTCAACAGGCGCGTGATGATCGATACGGTTCTGGCGCTGATAGACGACGTCTTGACCGCGTGTCCGGCGCGCCGTGGCCAATACCTCATTCCACCGGAGTTTTCGCTGCTGGCGCTGTCGATCCAGCGCCTCTACACCAGCCGCATTGTTACGCAGATACCGGATTCGAAAACGCTTCTTTCCGATAGGCATGCATAGTGCTTCGAGCTCTTTTCCGATCGGACAATAACAAGGCGAAGCTGTGCGGGGTAATCAAAGGATCGTATATGAGGGCTCGAGTGGCAATGGGCACGTTCTCTTGTTGGCGCTACGGGTTCACAAATGCCGCCAAATACGCCCTTGACTGCAGCCGCCGGCAGGCGGAAACCGGGCGAAGGATACGGCGCCCTGCCCGAATCTAGTCTTTCTATGGTTGGCGACTGGTATCTCGAGGGTTCCCTGGGACCGGGGCGTACCTGGACGATACCAATAGAACAAACGCCCTTCTTGATCGGACGTCAGGAAATCAACGACTTACACCTGGCCTCCAATGAAATATCACGCCAGCATGCCGAGATCGTTTGCCGAGCCGGCACGCTCTGGATTCGCGATCTGGGGAGCACCAACGGGACATTCCTCAATCATCAGCGGATCGACCGTCAGATGGTGCTCGCCAAGAACGACGTCCTCCATTTCGGTTCACTGGAGTTTCGAGTGTCCCGCCGGGCGTCGGTAGACCCGGTTCCCCGCGACAGCATGAAGACCGGTGTTTTTATGGCCGCCCCGGAGCTCCCCGAGCATTTTGTGATGTGTGGCGACGAGTTCGAGCAGTTGCTGGCAGAGCAGCGTGTGTTCCCGCTGTACCAGCCCATCATGAACAGCGCGACTGGCACCATGATCGGCTGTGAGTTGCTTGGCCGGGGCAATCATCCCGCCCTGCCGGTGGAACCCGCGGGGCTGTTCCATATTGCCGAGCGCCTGGGCAAGGGTGCCGAACTGAGCCGGCTGTTCCGTAATGTTGGCATTCCCGCTGCTGTGAACCTTCCAAACGGCATCGAGCTGTTTTTCAACGATCATCCCACGGAAATGAGTCGTCCCGACGCCGCTGCCAGCCTCGAACAAACGCGCGGTCTCGCACCCGATCGACGCCTGATTCTTGAGTTGAGTGAGAAGGCGGTAACCGATCTACGGGCGATGCGCGAGTTGAGGAGCGTCCTGAACGATCTTGGAATGGGGCTCGCTTATGACGATTTCGGCGCTGGCCAAGCCAGGTTGCTGGAACTCATCGAGGTACCTCCGGATTATTTGAAGTTCGATGCCTTTCTGATTCGCGATCTGGACAAGCAGTCTGAGCGTTTCCATCGCGCGTTACAGGCTCTGGTTGAGATGAGCCGTGACCTTGGCGTAGTACCCCTGGCCGAAGGTGTGGAGACCCGCGACGAACTTGCGGTCTGCGAGCACCTGGGATTCGGCGTCATCCAGGGATTTCTGTTTGGTCGTCCGGTCCCCATCTCCGAGCTCGAGTACCAGCTCATCTAAGCTCGATCGACCTCTGTGCGTAAGTCGGGCTCGAGCTTGTTCTTCAATTGATGCGCACCAGAAGAACGGAGACGTTGTCGGTACCACCCTTGGCATTGGCAGATTCCACCAGGCACCTCGAGGTGGCGGTCAGATTAGCCCCGGCTTCCATCATGGTCTCTTGAATCTCAGCGTCAGTCACCAAATTGGACAGTCCGTCGGTGCAAAGCAAATAGATATCACCGGGCCGGCAGGTGTGCTGAGAGACATCCACCTCGATTTTTGCAGACACGCCCAGCGCCCGCGTGACAACGTTCCTGTGCCGGTGGGCAAGCGCTTCCTGGGCGGTGAGGTAGCCATTGGCCACCATCTCCGAGACCAGGGAGTGATCTGTGGTGAGGAGATCCAATGCCTCTCCGCGCAGGCGGTAAACTCGGGAATCGCCAACATGCGCAACCGCAACACCCCCACGCTCAAACAGGGCCGCGACAACGGTTGAGGCCATGCCGCGGTGCTCTGCCGCTTCCGCGGCGTTGTGAAAAATGATCTCGTTGGCGTGTTCCACACTGCGCTGCAACAGTGCCGGTGCCCCGGAGTCCAGCCCGCGTCCTCCCGCAAGTACAGTTTTGCGCAGTGTTTCTCTGATCGTTTCCACCGCGAGCCTACTGGCCATCTCGCCGCAACGACGACCGCCAATGCCGTCGGAGACGATGGCGAGCCCCATAGACAGGTCCCAGCCTACAGCGTCTTCGTTGCGCTCGCGGGTCCGACCCACATCCGAGAGTCCGCACATCTCCCAAGCTGCGCTGGCGCTCAAATCAGCTCCTCTTCCTCTTCGCGATAGCGTTCAAAGGGCGCCTTTTTGATTGCCCGCAGGTAGGCCTCAGTTCCGGTGATGAGTTTGGCGTCGACCAGTTTCTGGAGCGACTGATCCATGGTCTGCATACCAACAAGTGCGCCGGTTTGGATCGCGTTTGTCAGCTGTTTGGTCTTGCCCTCACGAATCATGTTGGAGATGGCCGTGTTGTTGATCAGGATCTCAGTTGCCGCCACCCGCCCCTTGCCGTCGGCGCTTTTCAACAGCTGCTGGGAGACGATGCCACGCAGGGAGGTGGAGAGCATGCTGCGCACCCGGCCTTGCTCGGTGCCGGGGAAAACGTTGGTGATGCGGTCGATGGTGTCCGCGGCGCCGTTGGTGTGCAGGGTTCCCAGGATGAGTATTCCCGTTTCCGCCGCCGTCACCGCAAGACTGATGGTTTCGAGATCCCTCAGTTCACCCACCAGGATGACGTTTGGGTCCTCACGCAGGGCGCCCCTCAGCGCCTGGGCAAAGTTCTTCGCATGGTGCCCCACTTCTTTCTGGGTGATCAGGCATTTTTGTCGTTGGTGGAGGAACTCAACCGGGTCTTCAATGGTGATGATGTGACCCTTCCGCGCCATGTTGATCTCGTTGACGATGGCCGCAAGGGTAGTCGATTTGCCTGAACCAGTGGGTCCGACAACCAAGATCAGCCCGTTCTTGTGGTGTGCAAAATTCTTCAGCACCGCCGGCATATTGAGCGCGCCCAGCGACGGGATCACACTTGGGATTACGCGAAAGACGGCGCCGATACCCCCGAAATGGCGAAACACGTTGACGCGAAATCGTGACAGCTCTGGGACCTGGTAAGCAAAGTCCACCCCGGATCCATCATCGAATCTTTGTTTTGCCACGGGAGGCATGATCTCGTTGAGCAACTCGGTCGCTTCGGCGATGCTCAACTCGCGATACTTGACCGACATCAGTTCGCCGTAGAGGCGTACCCATGGCGGTTCGCCGGACATCAGATGCAGGTCGGACGCACCTTGTTTGACCACCAGCTCCAGAAATGCGTCAACTCTAGCCATCGGCTCCCCACTGACAGGTCAGTCGCCCTGTCGACCCAAATAATTTGACCCTCTCGGCACCTGTCGCGCCGACAAATACTTTGCGCTGCGCAATCAGCATCTGACCGGGAGATTCATCGCTTAGCTGGCCAGCAGGGCCACTTTGGGTACCACCTGCGGATCGGTCACGAATTTTTGGAACGGTCGCTTGTCCTGGGCATGCAAATAGGCGTCGTCAGGATCGACTGTCTTGTTTTGAACGGCTTCCAGCAGCGCCTGATCCATGAGCTGCATCCCCAGATTCTTGCCGGTCTGCAGGCTGGCCGGTATCTGGTGCATGTTTCCGTTGAGCATCAAGTTGCCAATAGCATCGGTCATGACCAGAATCTCGTGGATCGCGGTCTTTTCGCGACTGTTGGCCCGGCGTACCAGGGCCTGGCTGACGACCCCGCGCAGGTTCTGTGCAAGGAATATGCTGCCCGTGTTGCGCTGGTCAGGCGGCAAGCCGTCCAGAAACCGATCTAGGGTTTTCGCCGCGCTGCTGGTGTGCAGGGTGCCGAACACCAGGTGACCCGTCTCCGCCGCCATCATTGCCAGGGCGATGGCGTCGGCATCCCGCAGCTCGCCGACCAGGATGACATCGGGGTCTTGCCGCAGCGCATCCCGGATACCATCGGCAAAGCTCTCTACGTGTACGCCGACCTCACGTTGCTTGATCAGCGACTTCTTACTCTTGTGCACGAACTCGATAGGGTCTTCCAGGGTGATGATATTCAGCCGTCGCGTTTCATTGAGATGATCTATCATCGCCGCGAGCGTGCTGGACTTGCCCATTCCGGTTGCGCCGGTCACAAGAACCAGCCCATGGGGCGCGTGCGCCAAGCGGCGCACGATCGGCGGCAGGCCGAGCGATTCGACAGTCGGGATTTCCGGAGCGATAACCCTGAAGGTTGCGCCGATACCACCGATTTTCTGAAACAGATTGACCCGGAAACGCCCGACGCCCTCGGCCGTGTAGGCGAAATCCAGCTCATGCTCCTGCTCGAATATGAGCTTCTGCTCGTCGCATAGAATCTCGAATATGCACTGGTTTAGTTCGTCCACGCTCAGGTCTCGATATTTGACCGGCGTGATCTCGCCGTACAGACGCAGCAAAGGGGGTGCGCCCACCGCAAAGTGTATGTCTGAGCAACCCTGTTCCCGGCCCAGCCTGAGAAAAGAATCCAAGCGTGACATTAGGCCGCTCCTTTTGTGAGTCGCCCTTCGATGGCTTGCCGCAGTTCCAGCACCGTCTGGTAACGCGCCGCCGGTTCTGTCGCCATCGCCTTGATCACCAAAGCCTCCACCGTCTGCGGGATTTCTGGCACCAGTTCGCGTGGTCGGACAAACTTGCCTTCCAGGTGTTGATAGAGAATCGAGATGGGGTCAGCGCCGGTGTAGGGCGGACGTCCGGTGAGCATCTCGTACAAGATGACCGCCAGGCTGTAGATGTCGGTCCGTGCGTCGAACTCTTGCCCGCGTATCTGCTCGGGCGACATATAGGTTGGTGTTCCGACCGCCATTCCAGCCGTGGTCAGTCGTGTTCCGGCGTAGCTGGCGGCAGCGGCGAGCCCGAAATCGACGATTTTCACCTGATCATCTTCGTTGATCAGGACATTCGCAGGCTTAAGATCGCGGTGAACGATGTCGGCACCGTGGGCAACGATCATCCCGGCACAGGTATCGGCCGCAATCCGCAACGCCCGCTGCGGCTCGATCGTGCCACATCGTTCGATTTCCGCCGACAGTGGTCGGCTGGGGAAGTACTCCATGGAAATCGCGTAGGCATTACCCAGCAGCAGAAAATCGTGAATTCGGATCACGTTCTCGTGGCTGATCTTGCGAGCGCAGCGCAACTCCTGCATAAATCGGCTGATCACCTTCGGGTCGGAAGCGACATGCGGGCGCAGGAACTTGAGGATTACTTGCTCATTGAGCACGATGTCCTCAACCAGGACCACAACGCCAAATGCGCCACCCTCGATGTGTCGAATCACTCTGTATCGATCACCCACCACGGTTCCGGCGGCCAGCGCCGTAGGGTCGGTGATGGTGGTCGTGGCGGTGGCTGCGGCCTGATTGGCTGCGGGGTCGGCCATCGGCACGTCTGAGCCGCGGTCCTCCGCGACAGCCGACTGGGCAGAGTCCCGCGGATCCAGGAAAGACAGGACCTGTGTAGGCCGCACATCTGAGGTCACGGACGGAGGCGCACATGTAGCGTGTCGCTTGCCCAACCGGTTGGACAGACTTTCCAGGGTTTGCATGGTCAGGTCATGTATTCGCCCGTTTGAGTTTTCGAGCAATGCGCGAAGTGACTGCAATACCACCTCGACCTGGTCTCCCTCGGCACAGTTCGAAAGGATGCCCAGAATCTGCGCTGTCTGCTCTTCGCGGTCACAATCCAGGTGACGCAACAGGGGGAGCACTGTGCGGGCGTCCTCAAAGCGGATCAAGGCGCTGATGATGACGTGCGAACCTTCGGGGTGTTCGTCCAGAAGTCGAATCAAGGCGGGGACCGCTTCCGGGTTACCCAATTCCGACAATGCATCGACGGCCCGTTCGCGTACCCACCAATCCGGGTCGGCCAAGGCGTCGATCAAGGCATTGAGCGCCCGGTCGTCCTTGGTGGTATTGAGTATCTCTATCGCCGATCGGCGAATGAACTCATCCTCGTCCCGCAGCAGCGACAGCGTCGCCTCGACAACTTTGGGGCCGCCGATGGTGCCAAGCGCATCGGCGGCGCGAACCCGCACCCACCAGTCCTTATCGCGCAGCGCGTCGAGCAGGTCCTTGATGGTCGAAGCATTGCCGATCTCGTTCAATACTTCGACCGCAGCCCGGCGTACGTACTCCGACTCATCCTGTAGGACGTCCAGCAGGTAGGCCATGGAGCGAGGGTGGTTGGCCGTAATGATGACTTCGATGGCCCGGCTCTGGATGGTCAGATCCGGATCTCGCAGCAGCGCTGTGACGGCGCCGATATCGATTTCCCCTCCTGCCTTGGCCAACCCGTCAAGCGCCTCGCGACGCACCGCCTTATTGGTATCGGACAAAAGGCGGGTCAAAGCTTGTTTTGCCTCCGGACTCCCAAAACTTGAGAGTGACCGGGCTATGCTCAGGCGCACCCGCCAGTCGGAATGATCCAGCCCGGCCACCAAGTGGGGCAGATGTGCGTTTGTTGCGACGCTCTCCAAAAGTCGAAACGCCGGGACGCGGCTTTCGGCCGTCACTCCAGCCAGCAGTCGTCCGATGGCATCCTCGCGCAGTGTTCCCTTTCTGGCAGTAAGAATGGCGGTCAGGGCAGCCTTTGGCGTCGTCTCTTGATTAAAAACCGCCAGCAGCCGGTTGGCATCGAACCGGCCCTGGTCGGACATAAGCTGTGTCAACAGATCGACAACCTGTTGTTCTGAGCTCGACAAGGCGGACACAAACTCAGCCAGCGTGCTGTCATCCAGGAGGCTTGCCAGCACCTCTGCGATTGGTGCTCTGTCCGTCGCCGCCGCTTCATTGAGCCGATCTATCAGGATGGGCACGGCATCGATGCGGAGTCGCTTGAGCAGGGCCTGGGCTTCGGCCTTCCCGCCCGCTGCCGATGTTCGCGGCAAAATGGCTGCGTCAATGGCCCGCCGAATCTTGCGCTTACTTAGAATACCCATCTAGGACGCTTGTTGCCTCGTACGCAGATGTAAGTTTGTTGGGAGCTAAGGGAACGCGCAAACGACATACGGCTTGTTCACCAGGTAGACACGTCCCTCGGGCGTATCTACCTTGATGAAGCGCTCTTCGTCGCGGTTGAGATAGTCGAGAAGGCGCGCGCGGTCGGGTGGCAGCGGCTTGCGAATCATCCCTTGGACATTGGATCCGTCCATCATTCGCAGCGTGCAGCCCAAGGGCTCCAGCTCCGGAAACGTGTGCTTTTCATCGGCCTGATACTCGACGCGAACGATGGAGTTTTTGTTGTAGAAGCGGATCTCACCTTCGGGTTCGCGGCGCATGACCAGGAACGCCTCCGGAGCATTCAGCACTTCGGCCGGATCTTCCTCCGCTGCGCTATCCGGACTCTGCAGCCGCACGAAAACGCTGCCGACCACCATTCCTTCCGGGTGCACCCAAAGGGTCACCTCTTTCAGCTTTTTCTCGATCTTCAGCGACTCGGGATACATACGACCTTCCTCGGGCTGCGAGGTTTGTTCGGAATCTGCGGTCGGGGACGGCAACGCCGGGATACGACCAGACACGCTTATCGTTCTTGGGTCGACACGAACAGCTCGGGTGCCGCCTGTTCGGGTTTGCTGCTTAGGATCGGACCTTCGAAGTTGCAACTCTCCGAAGCGACCGGTCTCCAGCGCAATGCCCTGAAGTGTACAAAGCAAGTAATCTGCCACAGCCTCGTTTTCGACCGGGTCATTCTCTTTTGAGATGCTCCGAGTTCTCTCCTGTCGCGCTCAGAAAATGCTGCGGCAACCGAAATATGCCGAACGGGCGTCTGCCTGAAGAACGGGCAAAGAATCCGAGGTTTATCGGGCCAGAGTTCAACCCGTTCCGGTCAGACCTCAGTCTTACCGCCGGCGGTGCCTGGGTCCATGAACGGTGTAAACGCGGCTTTTTTTGCTCCCGAAGTGGTCCGGCTCTTGCTATGCCTGAGGCCAAGCATGGCGCCCGCCGACCTGTTAGCGGTCCGCCGGGCACGCTATCAAGGTCAACCGTAAAGAAGGTCCTGGCTCCCA
>JAHEDQ010000311.1 GCA_024641125.1 Candidatus Competibacteraceae bacterium
TTGCTTTTCCATGGCGGCAGCGTACCGGTCATTGGCAGCGTGGAAAAGGGCACAGCGGTCACGGACTTCGATCCGATCGAGCGCAGGTATCACCATTCCGTTAACACCGCAGTGGTCAGCCTGGACTACAAGGGCCGGCACATCAATTTGATCGATACGCCGGGATACCCGGATTTTCTCGGTCCCACCATCAGCGCCCTGTCCGCGGTAGAAACCGCGGTCGTGGTCATCAACGCCGCCGGTGGTATAGAGGTGCTGACCCGCCAGCTGATGCAGATCGCCCACGACGTCCACGATTGCCGGATGATCGTGATCAACAAGATCGACACGGACGGTATCGACCTGGCCGCGTTGGTGGAGCAAATTCAGGAGACCTTCGGCGCCGAGTGCCTGCCCATCAACCTGCCCGCGGAAGGTGGTCGTAAGGTGGTGGATTGTTTTTTCAATGACCAGGGCAAATCGGATTTTTCCTCCGTCGAGGCGCTTCACACCGCCCTGGTGGACCAGGTGGTCGAGGTGGATGAGGAATTGATGGCGCTGTATCTCGAACAAGGCGAGATCAAGGCGGAGCAGCTGCACGACCCGTTCGAAAGCGCCCTGCGGGACGGGCACATCGTTCCGATCTGCTTTACCGCGGCGCGTGAAGGTGTGGGTGTGGCCGAGTTCCTGGATGTGCTGGTGCGGCTCGCGCCCAACCCGGCCGAGGGCAACCTTCAGGCCTTTATCGATGAGGGCCCGGAACCGAGCGAACCGCAGGAACTGCAGCCCGTGCCCGATGCCAAGGGACATCTTTTGGCCCACGTGTTCAAAGTGGATTTCGATCCTTTCGTGGGCAAAGTCGGCGTTCTACGGGTTCATCAGGGCAAAATCACCCAGGACAGCCAGGTCTTCATCGACGACAGCCGCAAGCCGATAAAGGTTGGACATTTGTTCCGGCTGCAGGGCAAACAGATCATCGAAACCGATGCGGGCGTGCCCGGTGACATCGTCGCCCTGGCCAAGATCGAGGAGCTGCATTGGGATTCCATCGTGCACGACTCCCACGACGAGGATCATGTCCACATCAAGCCGCCCTGGTTTCCGGCGCCGGTCGCGGGCCTTGCGGTGGAGGCCAAGCGCCGCGGCGACGAGCAGAAAGTCTCTGATGCGCTGGCCAAATTGTCCGAGGAGGACCCCTGTCTCATGGTGGAGCGCGACCCTGGCGCGAAACAGGTGCTGCTGCGGGGGCTGGGGGATCTGCACCTGAGAATGGCGTTGGAGAAGATGGATGAACATTATCACGTGCAGGTCGAGACCCACGCGCCGGATATCCCCTATCGGGAGACCGTCACCGTGCCGGCCGAGGGCCATCATCGCCATAAAAAGCAGACCGGCGGAGCCGGCCAGTTTGGCGAGGTTTTTCTGAGAATCGAGCCTCTGCCCCGGGGCAAGGGCTTTGAGTTCGTCGACGAGGTCAAGGGCGGCACCATTCCCGGGGGGTACATCCCGGCGGTGGAGAAGGGTGTCCGGCAGGCGATGGAGGAGGGCACGCTGTCCGGTCATCCGATTCAGGATGTGCGGGTTGTGGTCTACGACGGCAAGCATCACCACGTGGATTCCAACGAGGTGTCTTTTTCCATCGCGGGACGGCGGGCATTTGAAGAGGCGACCCGTAAGGCCCGGCCACTGCTGCTCGAGCCCATAGTCCACCTGGTGGTGAGCAGCCCGGAGGAATACTTCGGTGACCTGTCCGGTGATCTGTCGGCGCGGCGCGGGCGCATCACCGAAACCGCCAATCCGGGCAGCGGCGAGGTCACGATACACGCCGAGGTTCCGCTGGCGGAACTGCAGGACTATCAGGCCAGAATGAAGTCCATCACCGGGGGTCACGGCGCCTACGTCCTGCAGCACGCCCACTACGAGCCCGTGCCGCAGAATGTACAGGCCGAACTGATCGCCAGTCACCGGGCCAGGAACTGATCCGGCGGGCGCCGCCTGCCTGCGGCGGCGCCCGGAACTCAGAGCGTTCCTAAATCCGGGTCGGATATTTCTCAATGCCCGCGATCGGCCGGCCATCGGTTTGATCACGTCCGCCGGGACCGCTAGTGTCTATGCGAACAAGTGCTTCACAGCCCGTCTGCCCTCGGAAACCTGACCGAGGCCGCGCGTCAAGGACAAGCTGTCGGCTGTCGATGCATACGGTCGGTACGAGCGCGGTCTCTCGGGGTCGTGCCCGCCAGGGACGAGGTACTGATGCGAAACAAGCATCAACTGGGTGTGGGCAGCGGTTTTGTGCTGCTGATCACGCTCATGGTGGTTCTGCTGGTGCACGGCCTGGTTCGTCTCGGTTCCATCAGCCGTGACTTGAACCAGATTGTCGACCTGCATGGGCGCAAGGCGGCAATCATCACCGAGATACAGCTCGCGGGATATCGTCGAACCGGTGCGCTATCGGCCCTGGTGCTGGCCGCACCCTCATTGGAAGGCGTGCCGGTAACCCGTTCACTGGCGGAACTGGAATCACGCATACACTACGGCTGGACCGCCTTGCGCCTGCTTGGTCTGAGCCCGGACGAAGCCGCTAACCTGAACCGCCAGGGCGCGCTGGTGGCCCGCATGCATGCCCTGCAACTGGATGTGGTGCGCTTCAAGCAGGCCGATCAAAACGCCATGGCCAATGCGGTGTTGCGGCAGGAGCTGATCCCACTACAGCGGGAACTTGGCTCGGAGCTGCAGACGCTGCGGGAATCGGCCGACGCCAATATCGCCGAAGCGGTTAGAAACGCCCGCGCTACCCGGGAGTTCACCCAGAAATTCACCATCCACCTGGGATTTTTCTGTGTTCTGCTGGGGGTGATTGTGGCCTTGGCCGTGACCCGGCGGATGATGCGCCAGAACCGCGCAATCGAACGCTACATCCGGCTGCTGTCCTCCAGCCGGGATGCGCACCGTCACCTGGCCACCCATGACCCTCTGACGGGTATGCCCAACCGCGTCTTGTTTCAGGACCGGCTGGACCAGGTCTTGCTCCGCAGTCGCCGCAAACGGGAGCGGTTTGCCGTCGCATTTCTGGACCTAGACAATTTCAAGCACATAAACGATCGCCATGGGCATCATGCGGGCGATCAGATCCTCAAAGGCGCCGCGGAGCGTCTGAGCGCGGCTCTGCGCAAAAGCGATACTGTGGCCCGAATGGGCGGTGACGAATTCGCCGCCCTGCTGGAAGGTTTGTGCAGTCGCGCCGAGGCCGATCGGGTGATCCAGGCGCTGGGCAAACAACTGGCGGCGCCGTTTCAGGTCGACGGCACCGAGATTTGCCTCTCAATGAGCGTCGGGGTCGCCTACTATCCGTTGGACGGTGGGGACGCCGAAAGCCTGCTCAAAGTGGCCGACCGGGCCATGTATCGGATGAAGGCGGAAACCCGAGTGCCCGAACTTCCCGACACAAAATCGAAACCAGTGGAAGCGGAAGCATCACCCATCACCCCGCGCGCCGTTGACGGGGACCTGCAGTGGCAGTAGGATTTGCGGCGCTGTCGATAAGACGGGGCTATAGCTCAGCTGGGAGAGCGCTTGCATGGCATGCAAGAGGTCGGCGGTTCGATCCCGCCTAGCTCCACCAAACACAGAAGCCGCGATCCCGGGCGCGGTGTTCGCACGGTTAGCGCGTCCCCTTCGTCTAGAGGCCTAGGACACCGCCCTTTCACGGCGGTAACAGGGGTTCGAATCCCCTAGGGGACGCCAT
>JAHEDQ010000312.1 GCA_024641125.1 Candidatus Competibacteraceae bacterium
GGATCAGCAGGGGTGCTTTGATGCGCGCAACATCCGCTGCGGCCGGCGCGGCGCCGTAGAAGGGCACGCCTGCGCTCAGGTCAGCGCCCATTTCCACCGCCAGAAAATTCACCGTGCCGCCACCCCAGCAAAATCCCACCGCCCCGAGCTTGCCGGTGCTCGCCGAATGGGACTGCAGAAACCGGGCGCTGTTCAGCATGTCCTGTTTCAGCTTGGATTGATCCAGGCTTTTCTGCAGGGTCCGTCCGTCGTCATCGTTGCCAGGATACCCTCCGACCGGCGACAGTCCGTCCGGCGCGAGCGCGACAAAGCCTTCGGTCGCGAATCGCCGTGCGACATCTTCAATGTATGGGTTGAGGCCACGGTTTTCGTGGATCACCAATACCGCAGGGTGTGGGCCCGGCGCGGTCGGTGTGACCAGATATCCGCGCATGGTGCCTGAAGTGCCGCCCGGTGAGTCGTACTCGACGTATTCCGGTTTTATGCGCTCGTCGGTAAACGAAACCATCTGGGCGTCGGCATAGCGCGGCAAAAGCGCCTGGGCCATGGTCAGCCCGGAGATGCCGGCGATGGTGATGGCACTCGAACGGCGTAGGAACTCGCGCCGATCGATGTAGCCGTGGCAATACTCGTCGTAGAGATCGTAAACCTGTTTGTCGATGTCGATGGGGCCTGACGTCGGGGTCTCAACGGTGTTGGTCATGGACTGCTTCAATTCCTGGGCAAAGGATGCGTTGCGTTTAAAGGTATCGCTATCATAGCGGGGTGTCAGACCGATGAAAACGTCGGAGCCGGATGCGCTCTGGGGTGCACTTTATTGTGGCGCGCGCCTTTCTTTTCTAAGGCATTGGGACCCTGCCTCTCACCCAGTCCGTGAGAATGGCCCTGGCGATGGCATCCCTGCGGGGTGCAGCGATATACGGGTGCCCGCCGTCCAGAATCGTCTGCATGGTGCTGCGGCCTATCCATACGGCGTTTTCCAGTTCGTCGGTGTCGACGGTGATGTCACGGCTCTCGGCCAGGCCGACGCAGCCCAGCATCAGGTTGCTGGGGTAGGGCCACGGTTGGCATCCGATGTAGCCGACGCGGCTCACTTCGATCCCTGACTCCTCCCTGGTCTCACGGCGCACGGCATCCTCGATGGTTTCCCCCGGTTCCATAAAACCCGCCAGGAGGGAATAGATGCCCGGTGGCCAACTGGACTGCCGCCCCAATAGAACCTGATCGGCGCGGACAATTAACATGATGACGACCGGATCGGTTCGGGGAAAGTGGGTTCCTCCGCAGGCGCGGCAAGCGCGTCGCCAGCCACCGTTCTCGATTCGGGTCGGCGCACCGCAGCGGGCGCAAAACGGATGGGTTGAGTGCCAGGCAAGCAAGGATTTCGCGGTTGCTGCAATGGAGGCATCTACCGGGTCCAGCGCGCCGGCGACGGAGCGCAGATCCACGAACTCGACTTGCCCTGAAACCTGCTCGGGCGCCAGCTTTCGATCGAGGAATTCGATGTCCGTCGCGAACGACGGTATCCCTTGATTCATTCCCAGAAAGACGGGATGTTCGCTCGACTCGAAAGACCCCTTTGGCGGCGCTTGCCATGCCAGGCGGGGTGCCTTGGCCAAGTGGTCGATCAGAACCTTGTCTCTATGGAACGGAAGCAGCATCGCCCTGCGGTCGAGCAGCAGCTCACCCGACCTGTCCCGTAAATGGGACGCGCGATCCAGGTGGCCGCTGCCGCTCACAAATGTAACCCGTCCAGTCTCGCTCATTCGGTTGTTGCCCTTGGGCTTAAGTGCGTTAACGCGCCTCTGATCTATTCGTGAACGTGCATCTTGGGACTGGAAGGTTCGGCTTCATCGTTGCAGATCTTGGCAATAGAACAACTATTACCGGCGACCTGCGCCTTGAAGCTGCACATTTCACCCTGCAATCTGCTGCGTCCAGAATAGATCAGAGGCTCCTCAAGGAGGTTCCTGACCATGCCGCACCACGTGCCGAAAGCCAATGCTTGTAATAAGCTGCGGGTTCCGTCACACGCGGGTGTATAGGGTCCGTGAAACCGTCCATCGACCACGCTTTCCACGCAAGAACGCAGTTTCGCCCGAACGGCGCGATTCAGATCCGTCATTTGGATCGGCATCTGTTGGTGGTTGAGAAACCGTCGGGGCTTTTGTCGGTGCCGGCCAAGCCGCCGTGCAGCCCGGATTGCGTGGAAACCCGCCTGCGCGGCGAATTTCCCGAAGTACTACTGGTTCATCGGCTCGATTTCGAGACCTCAGGCGTAATGGTTTTTGCTAGGACCCGGTTGGCGCAGCGCCATCTTAACTGGCAGTTCCAGCGCCGCGAGGTGGATAAGACCTATCTCGCGCGGGTGCTGGGCAGGGTTAAGGCTGTTGAGGGGCGCATCGAGATGCCGTTGACCTGTGACTGGCCCAATCGACCGCGGCAAAAGGTATGCTATCGGGAAGGGCGCCCTGCTTTGACCGACTGGAGGGTGGCGGACCGTGCCAATGACGTTACCCGAATGGTGCTCCATCCTCTGACCGGCCGCAGCCACCAGATCCGGGTGCACCTCGCAGCCATCGGCCACCCCATCTTGGGAGATCCTTGCTACGGGTCGCCAGCGGCTGTGGCCGCCGCCGACCGGCTTCAACTCCATGCCGCGGGTATCGCGTTTCGGCACCCAGACGGCGGGGCTCGCGTCAGTTTCTTGTCACAGCCCCCGTTCTAAAGAAGCCCTCACCCCAAAGCCGAAAACGCTCGGTGCAATCTTGCCGCAGCGGCACATTGTCATTTCTGCTCGACCCGGATGAACATCACTTTTCCGTTGCCCACGCCGACCGTCTGCACGAAGCTGCCGTCCCCTGGTTCGTAAACCCATTGATTCTCATTGCGCTGCAGGGGTTCGCCACACGCCTGCAGCAGATCCTCCACCGTATCTCCAATATTGACCAGACTTCCGTTGCAACGAATGGAGTCGGCGCTGTCGTAGGCCAGCGCGGTTTGCCAAACCCACGGTAGGGCCAGGAGGGCTATGCCGAATCCGGGTGCAATACGCATTTTTTCTGCTCTTTCACGTTGATTCCGTGCGACCTGAAACAGGGTAGGCAATCCAACTGGTCCCCACAAGGCGGATGGGTTACATGAGCCCATCAAAGGCTTCTGCGCCGGGCCGTAGGGGACGTCGGTTGATGGCGTACACCGCGCGTAGGACTCGTGCTTTGGCTCGACGGTATTGCTTGCTCGCAGTTTCGGCGTTGACATAGCGGCCCTTCGCATCACGTGCGATCCACTCAAGAACTTTCAGGTCTGAATGGACCACTCTATTCGCCTTTAAGGCTTCATGGATGGGCGTGTTATACATCAGTGAAAAGTCGTTGAATCGAATCCTATCCAGATGGTTGGAATGTCGTTCAAGGAAACGAGCGGTTCGTACAAGATCTTCTGCAGTTTCGCCTGGAAAGCCCTTGAACATGGTGCACCGCACGCTGATCCCAGCATGGGCGGCATCGCGGATGAATTTGGAGTTCGCCTCTATTGTGCAGCCCTTGTCCATAGCGTCCAGAAGGCGTTGGCTTCCGCTTTCCAGCCCGAAACTGATGCGTCGCATTCCCGAAGCTGCGGCTGCCTGTAGTGCTGGAGCCGATAGGCCGTTGTCGGCTCTCTGATCCACATGGACTGTGCCAATCCAGTTTGCCCCTGGGACCCGTGTCTGAATTCGT
>JAHEDQ010000313.1 GCA_024641125.1 Candidatus Competibacteraceae bacterium
ATTCCCAGTTGGGTGCGCCGCCTGGGTATGCGCCGTTTTCTTCTGACCTGTCTGTTTGTGGATTTGTTCCTGTTCCTGAGCCTGAGGCTGTTCGACACGCTAACGGCCTGGTTCGCCATCCGCTTTCTGATCGGTGTGACCGTGGCGGGTCTGTTCGTGGTCAGCGAAACCTGGATGAACGAATTGGCCACGGAAGCCACCCGCGGCCGGTTGATGGGCGCCTACGCGGCGCTGATCGCACTCAGTTTCGCGATCGGACCTGCCATTATTCCCATTACCGGCATCGAGGGTTGGGCGCCGTTCCTGGTGGGTGGTGTGTTTATCGCCGTGGCCGGGGTGCCTTTGCTTATGGCCCGTGATCCGGAGCCGCGTATGGACGGCGACAGCTCGTTCAACGCCCTGTCGTTTATCTGGCTCGCCCCGACCCTCGCGGCCGCCGTGCTCCTGGCCTCGTTCAAGGACACGGCCACCATGTCATTGCTGCCCATTTACGGCGTGCGCAGTGGACTCAGCGATGGCGAGGCCGCCCTGATGCTGACCGTGTTTGGACTGGGCGCGGCGGTGCTGCAGATCGGCATCGGCTGGATCGCCGATCATTTCGACCGTCGGCGGGTGATGATGGCCTGCGCCGCCGCAGGGGGCGCAGGCGCAATTTCCTTGCCTCTGGTGGTCGACCAGGGGCCGTGGCTTTGGGTCATGCTGCTGCTTTGGGGCGCCCTGTTTGCCGGTGTCTACACGGTCTCTTTGACCCTTGTGGGTGAGCGTTTTCGGGGCGCGGAACTGGCCACGGCCAACGCGGCCATCGGTGTTTGCTGGGGCATCGGGAGCCTGGCGGGACCCGCCACAGCGGGTGCGGCCATGGACAAATGGGATCCCAACGGGCTGCCCCTGGTGCTTTCCCTGGCCGTCGGCGCTTTTCTGATCCTGGCCGCCTGGCGGGGCCGTCCCGGCGCCCGGGCGTCGCGGATCGGGTCGCCGGGGTGCTGAACTCGCGCCGGATCAACCACGGCTGAGCAGCACCCCGCCTGTGGCCATAATCACACCGCCGGCGCCCCGGTTGAGTCGGCGCAAAGCGCGTTCGCTGGTGAACAGAGTCCGCGTCCGGGTCGCTGCGACGGAGTAGGCGACCAGTACGCCACCCACCACCAGGGACACGGTACTGGCGACAATCAGCACATCCCGGTTACTGAGTTCGGTCAGGTCCACGAAGGTGGGCAGAAATCCCACATAGAACAGAATGACCTTGGGATTGCTCAGGGTGATACCGAGTCCGCCCAAGAAGTGGGACGAGTTCGAGCCGCCCACCGGCGCTCGGTGCCCGGCCGGATCAGGTTTCGAGGTGAAAATCCGGTATCCAAGCCAGATCAGATAGGCGCCACCGGCGAACTTTACCAGGGTGAAAAGCCCCGCGGTCCACTCCGCCAGAGCGGCCATGCCATACACTGCCAGCAACAGGAATACGAGATCGCCGGTGACGACGCCCATGGACATGATCAGAGCCGGGCCCAGGCCCGATGCCAGTGCCCGTGCCAGCGTCGCGAACACGCCGGGCCCCGGCGTTGCCGCCAGTGCAAACGTGGCACCCGCCAGGGCGGCGACGCTGAGCCATGTCATGTTGCCTTCTCCTGGGTAGGTGAATGAACCCGAATGTTCCGGCCGCGACGTCTCCGGGTCAATGCCAGGCGGCGGTCGGAGTGGCACCGCACGGCGCATCATGTTCTTATCCGCCCGACAGTTTCGCCGGTAAAGCCTGCACCCATAGCGAAGCGGGCATGCGCCAATCGCTGGCGGCGGCGTCGCTGTACCGGATTCGGGTGAAGGTGGATTTCGAGGCGTTGCAGGATGTGTTGCTGTTTTGGCGCGGGGCGAGCTTGCAACCTCAGACGGTTAAATCCTGGTTTGGTTTGCGCAGTCGGGAGAACGAATTCATCAACTACGATCGGGTGCCGTTATTTATCCACTTCAAACCGGACGCGTGTTTTGCCGATCGAAACCGTGTGCCCGAGATCTCTCAGCCCGGCACCACCGCCATCGAGCTGTTTCGGGACTGCCGGGTACGGATCTGGAAATGCTGTTTCCAAATACCGAGGTTCTGATGCGCCCGGTGGACAAGCTGATGAGCGGGATTCCGGCCGTGGTCACCGGCGCCCTGCTTGTGTCCACAAAACTGGGTGGCACGCTGCTGCTCTGTGTTGCCCTGGCGGGGTTCCGGCTCGGGCTGCGCAGAGAACCCGTGTTGCTTGACCAGGCCGCTTGGCTGGCATTGGGACTGGGCCTGGGACGGCGTGTTTGAGTATGCCGCAACACAGCGCGCGACCGCGAATGGCTGAGCACCCAGGAGCGCGACATGGCGCACGGTCTGGTCCGGACACCCGCCCGTGACACTCATCCAGGACCCGTTCTTCTATCTAGTGGCGGTGCCCGCCATTCTGATCGCCGGTGTCTCAAAGGGCGGTTTCGGCGGTGGTCTGGGGGTGGTGGCCGTGCCCCTTCTGACGCTGGCGGTATCGCCGGTGCAGGCGGCGGCGGTGATGCTGCCGATTCTCTGTTTTATGGATCTGTTCGGGGTGTGGGCTTACCGCGGCAAGTGGGACCGGGCCAATCTGCGCATCATGCTGCCGGCGTCTATCGTCGGAATTGTCATCGGCGCCTTGTTGTTCCGCCACCTGACCGCGGCGCACATTCGCCTCATTGTGGGTGTCATCGCGGTTGGATTCACGTTGCGCTACTGGCTTGGCGCGTCCGGCCGCACACCCGAGCCCAGGTCCAGGAGCTGGCTGCGCGGCGGCTTCTGGAGCGCGACGGCCGGATTTACCAGTTTTGTATCCCACGCGGGTGGGCCACCGGTGGGGGTATACCTCCTGCCCCAGCGTCTGGACAAGACGGTGTATCAGGCCACCACGGTGATTTTTTTCATCACCGTCAACTATGTGAAGTTGGTGCCCTACACCCTGCTGGGCCAGTTCACACCCGGTAATCTCGGCACCTCCCTGGCGTTGCTGCCTCTCGCCTTCGCCGGCATGGCTCTGGGCATATGGTTGCATCATCGCGTTTCGGAGCGCCGCTTTTTCCAGGTCTGCTATGTGCTGCTGTTCCTGACCGGTCTCAAATTACTTTACGACGGTTTGAGTTCCCTGGTCTGATCCGTTCATGGATATGCTGCTTAACATCGTCACGCCCGTCTTCGGCATCATTCTGACCGGATTTCTCGCGCTGCTTTAACGTTCTGAGCGAAGCCAGCACCGAGGCCCTGAACCGCTTCGTCTACTTTATCGCTCTGCCGCCTCTGCTGTTTCTGTCCACCGCCCGGGTAGGGCTGGAGACCATTCTCAACTGGCCGTTCATCTTTGCGTTCATGCTGGCCACGGCGATCCCGTTTTTATAGCGGTCATTGGCGGACGAGTTCTGTTCGGTCATCGCGACGCCGCAACCCTGACGCTGCACGGCATGGCCGCGGTGTTCGCCAACACGGTCTATATGGGGATTCCACTGTTTCTGTCGGCCTTTGGCGAAGACGGGACCCTGCCCGCCGTGGTGGCGACCCTGTTAAGCAATCTGGTGTTGATTGCGGTATCGGTCACGGCGCTGGAGATCAGCCGGGTGCGAACCCAGGGTCCTGGACGTGTCGGCGCCCAGGTGGCTTCGGCACTGCTGCGCAATCCCATCCTGTTATCTCTGTTCGCCGGCGTGCTGGCCTCGAGCCTGGCCTTGCGCATA
>JAHEDQ010000010.1 GCA_024641125.1 Candidatus Competibacteraceae bacterium
AGTTTTTGTTGAGCGGCGGAAAACCCCAGCTGCACTGTGTATTTCTTGCCCCGAAACGGGCTGGGCCGCATCGACTGAGGAGCCTCTGAATTATGCTGGCCAAAGCAGATTGGAGGGTGAAATATGCAGATTCAAGGCGCAGATCGCAGGTAATAATTGATCTAATGCCAAGATTTGTGACGATGAAGCTGTGCATTTCAGTCCCAAGATGCACGTTCACGAATAGAGCAGATGGCATGGACTCCCTAACGGCAGGTCTGGCAGCGACCACGCAGTTCCACCGTGGTGTGTTCAACCCGGAACGCGCGACCCGCCGCCCAGTGATCGATGGGCGCCAGGTGGTCTGGCAGCGGAAACTCCTCCACTTCACCGCAGGCATCACAGATCGCGAAACCGGCCGCACCCTGGTGCCCCTCGTGGGTACAGGCGACGAAAGCGTTAAGGCTCTCTATGCGATGGATGAGACCGTGGTCGATCAGTTTCCCCAGCGCCCGGTAGACCTGCACCGGCGCCCGTAGGCCTTCGCCGCGCAAGGCATCCAGAAGGTCATAGGCGCTCAAAGCCTTCTCGGACCCGGTCAAGTGTCGGTAGACCAGCTCCTGATGCCGCGTTAACACGCTTTTCCCAATCATGACGCGACTCCGCTCCCTTGCCGGCCAGACAGACGCAACAGACTCAGTAGAAACAGAATCAGGGCCGCCACCACAATGGACGGGCCCGGGGGCGTATCCAGCTTCAGAGACCCCACCAGACCCAGCAGTACCGCCACAACCCCCAGCGCAGAGGCCAACACGGCCATTTGTTCAGGGCTGGCGGCAAAACGACGGGCGGTGGCCGCCGGAATGATAAGCAGGGAGGTAATCAACAGGATTCCGACGATTTTCATGGAAATGGCGATGACCGTGGCCATCAGCAACATGAAGACCAGGCGTGCCCGCTCCGGATGCAGACCCTCGGCCTGGGCGATCTCACCGTTTACGGTGGCGGTCAGCAAGGATCGCCAGATAACCGCAAGCGCAGCCAGAACCACCGTACCGCCCAAATAGATCGCAATCAGGTCGGTTCTGGAAACCGCCAGAATGTCGCCGAACAAATACCCCAGGAGATCGACCCGCACCCAGGCCATAAGACTGACGATGACCAGGCCCAGTGCGAGGGTGGAATGCGCCAGGATGCCCAGCAGTGAGTCTGTAGACAACATGCCCCGCCGCTGCAAAAAAATCAGCGCGATGGAAATGGTGGCGGCAACGGCGAACACACCGACAATCAGATCCACCTCCAGCAGCAATGCCAACGCCACCCCCAGCAATGCCGAATGGGCCATGGTGTCCCCGAAATAGGCCATCCGTCGCCAGATGATGAAACAACCCAATGGGCCCGCCATCAGGGCGACGCCGGTGCCTGCGATCAGGGCGCGGGCGAAGAAATCATCCAGCACCGCCGCCCTCCTCCTTTCCCGACGCCAGAGATACGACCCGACCGTCTGGCAAATGCGCGTGATCGTGGTGATGCCGGTAAACCGCCAGTGCATGGGCGGCGTGACTGCCGAAAAGGGCGCGGTACTCCGGGCTTTCGGCCACCGAGCTGGGCGTTCCGTGGCAACAGACGTGACCGTTGAGACACACCACGGTGTCGGTGGCCGCCATAACGATATGCAAATCATGAGAAATGAGCAGCACGCCGCAGTCGAGCCGATCGCGTATTTCGCCAATCAATTCATAGAGAGCGATTTCACCGGCGAAATCCACACCCTGAACCGGTTCGTCCAGAACCATCAGATCGGGTTTGCGGATCAGCGCCCGGGCCAGCAACGCCCGCTGAAACTCGCCGCCGGACAGACCATGAACCGGTGCGGCCTTGAGATCGGCGATGCCGACCTGCTCCAAGACGGTGTCGATCTCATGCTCGGGATGCGGTCCGGTAAGCCGCATCAAACGCCGGACGGTCATGGGCAGTGTGGGATCGATCTGTATCCGCTGCGGCACATAGCCCACCCGCAACGCGGCGCCTCGCTCGACCCGACCCTCGTCCGGCTCAACGATTCCCATCAGGGCCTTGGCGGTGGTGCTCTTGCCGCTTCCGTTGGGCCCAATCAGGGTCACGATCTCGCCGCGCCGAACCGCCAGATCAACCTGCCGCACCAGCCACCGGCCGCCACGCCGCACGCCGACTCCTTCGGCGCGGATGAGAATGGGGTCCGAATCACGCGGCGCCATGTGGTGCGAACTCCCGCCCATACCCCGTTTCCAGCCCCTGTTTCCACCGTGTTCCGCAACGATGCATGTTATACCATTACGAACCCGAGCATGATCCCGCAAAATCCCCCGATGCAACGCTCCTACCTGCTGATACTGTCGACCCTGATGCTGGCCTGTCCGTCGGGCGGTCTTGCCGCCGACCCGCAAGTGGTGGTGACCATCAAGCCGCTGCACTCGTTGGTCAGCGGCGTAATGGGGCCGTCCGCCGATCCGTATTTGATGATCCAAGGGGGTGCCTCGCCCCACGCCTACAAGCTCAAACCATCGGATGCCCGGGCGCTGTCCACCGCCGAGGCCGTGTTCTGGATCGGACCCGATCTGGAAACCTTTCTGAGCCATTCCGTAGCGAACCTGGCACCCAAAGCCGAGTCGCTTGCGATGATGGACGCCCCGGGGATGCTTACGTTAGAAACGCGTTCGGCCGGAGACTGGCATGGATCGGTGACACGCGCGGATGGCGCCAATGATCACGATCACGGCGATCACCACGACCCGCACGTCTGGCTGGACCCGGTCAACGCTCAGGCGATGGTGGATGCCGTTGTTGCCGCGCTGAGCCGTATCGCCCCGGAACAGGCGGCCACATACCGAAGCAACGGCGCGACTCTGAAACGGCGTCTCGATGCGCTGCTCCAACGCGCCGCTGCACAGGTGGAACCGGTCCGGCAGCGCCCGTTTGTTGTTTTTCACGATGCCTTTCAATATCTGGAACATCGCCTTGACCTGACCGGCGCCGGTGCCCTGACGGTCAACCCAGCGCTTGGGACCGGCGCACGCCGGGTCGCGGAAATCCGGGATCTGATCCGCGCCCGTGGCGCAGCGTGTCTGTTCTCCGAGCCGCAGTTCGAGCCTGGGCTGATCGAAACCATCGCCGAGGGCACCGACGTCCGAACCGCTGTTCTCGATCCCGTAGGTGCCGATCTCGACAGCGGGCCCGATCAGTACTTCGAACTTCTGCAAAGCAATGTAGATGTGCTGGTGCAGTGTCTGGGCGCCGTGGCCCAGTAACCGCCGCAGGCGCCCGACGCCGGGTGAGTTTCGGCCTACACTTGGTCAGTCATGCCTTTCTCTACAGATTTCTATACAGGGAGTCCGACATGCGCGATCTTGTGATCGACAATGCCCTCATCGTTGACGGAACCGGGGTGCCGCCGTACCCCGGTGCGCTCGCGGTGCAGGGCGGCCGGATCGCCGAAATCGGCGCCGTTGGCGCGTTTGCCGGAGACGGTAGCCGACAGCTCGATGCTCAGGGCATGACCCTGATGCCGGGCATCATCGACACCCATACCCATTACGACGCCCAGGCCACCTGGGACCCGGAACTCCGGCCCTCCTCATCGCTGGGTGTTACCACCGTGGTGATGGGCAACTGCGGCTTCACCATCGCGCCCTGCAAACCCGAGGGCCGCGAGATCACCATGCGCAATCTGACCCAGGTGGAAGGCATGTCGCTGGACGTGCTGCGCTCCGGTATCGAATGGGACTTCGAGACGTTCCCGGAATATCTGGATGCCCTGGAACGGCGCGGTTCGGTATTGAATACCGCAGCCTTCCTGGGGCATTCCTCGCTGCGCACCTGGGTCATGGGTGAAGACGCGGCCAACCGGGCCGCCAACGAGAACGAAATCGCCGAAATGGCCAAGCTCGTAGTCGAGGCCATGGCCGCGGGGGCGGTGGGTTTCGCCACCAGCACGGCACCCCAGCACAATGGCTACGGGGGCATACCCATGCCTTCCCGTCTGGCGTCGGACGACGAGTTTCGCGCCCTGTTGAACGCAATGGGTTCTACCGGACGAGGCATGTTCATGCTCACCCGGGGTGGCCAGACCTCGATCCCGTTTCTCGAGGCGCTTTCCGACACCAGTGGAAGGCCAGTGATGATCGCGGCGCTGTTGCACAATCCCATGGTGCCCAATGGGGTTTTCGACAACCTGGCCGAGATCGCTGCCGCCAACACACGGGGACGGACCCTCTACGGGCAGGTATCCTGCTGTCCGCTGACCATGGAGTTTACCCTGGAGTCGGCCTATCCGTTCGAGGGCCTGGCGGCCTGGAGACCGGCCATGGAAGTGCCCCGTGATGCGCTCGGCGCGATGCTGGCGGATCCGCGTTTTCGCGCCGCGGTGCGGCACGAGCTGGCAAAGCCCGCGGCAATCCGTCTGTTCAACGGCGAATGGCAGAAGCTGCGTGTTGTGGAGGTGGCCGATCCGGCCCATGCGGATCTGGAAGGGCGAAGCGTCGCGCAACTGGCGGCGGACGCGGGCCAGGATCCGCTGGACTACATGCTGGACCTGGCGGGCAGCGAAAACCTCAAGACCCTGTTCATCGCCGAGCTGATCAACAGCGACGAGGAAGCGCTAAGCCGGCTTATGACCCATCCCGACGCATCCATCGCATTGTCCGACGCAGGCGCGCATCTGACTTTCTTCTGTGATGCCGGTTTCGGCCTGCATCTGCTGGGACATTGGCATCGGGAAAAACAGCTGTTCAGTCTGGAGCAGGCCGTCTGGCATCTCACGGGGCGACCTGCGAGCATATTCGGCATTCCCGAACGGGGGGTCTTGCAGGCCGGATACCATGCCGATCTGCTGCTGATCGACCCTGAAACCGTGGGCCGAAGCCCGGCAAGGCGGGTGTTCGATCTACCCGGCGGCGCACCGAGACTGACCACCGATCCGGTCGGTGTCATCGGCACCTGGGTAAACGGCATCCAGGTGGCAGACGAGAACCGCATACTGGCGTCGGCCGGTCATCCCGGGCAATTGCTCCGTGCATTCACCTGCTGATCCAATCGTCGACGCCGCTCAACTCAGTGTCGCGTCCCATAAGTTCGTGGCGTTTCAGAGCGCCCCGGGGGCGACAGTAGTGCCGAGCATCGGACATGCGCCGCGGGCAGCCCTGAAACGATTGGGGCCATTGCCCCTAGTACAGGTAAACCGACATGCCGGCAGGAGTGACCATGGTTGACACCGATATCGTCGAAACACTGGCGTCCGCTGAGACCCGCTTTCTGCGCGTGTTGTGGTGTGACAACGCCAATGTGATACGGGCAAAGGCAATTCACCGCGACGCCTTCCCACACCATATGGCCCACGGCGTGGGCATCTCGCCCGCCCAGCAGGCGCTGCCGGTGATGTTCGATGCACCGGTGGCGGGCGGCGGCCTGGGGCCGGTTGGTGAGATTCGCCTCATACCGGACGGGTCCAGCCTCGGTCTGTTGCCCTACGCGCCAGGTCATGCGCGGGTTATGGGAGACATGGTTGTGGACGGCGCACCCTGGGAGATTTGTCCGCGGGATTTTCTGCGCCGGACGGTGTGGCGGGCGGGCGCTCGCGGACTGCAGATCATGGCGGCGTTCGAGAATGAATTTTATCTGCTGCAACGGACAGACGCCGAACCGGCGTCCAGTGACAACAGCGTATTCGCAGCGACGCTGGCAATGGACCGCCAGCACCGAGTGATTGATGCGATCGCCACGGCATTGGGCGAGCAGGGCATCCGCCTGGAGCAGTACTACCCGGAATCGGGGCCGGGTCAGCATGAGATTTCCGTGCGCCACACCGCACCGATGACGGCGGCCGACCAACAGATCGTATTCCGCGAAACCGTCCGCGCAATCGCCATGCAGCATGAGCTGATCGGCTCCTTCCTGCCCAAGATCTTCCCGGATCAGGCCGGCAGCGGTTGCCACCTGCACGTGAGCCTGTGGCGTGACGGTCACAACCAGGTGTCCGATCCAACGCAACCCGACGGGCTGTCGACGGTGGCCCGCCAGTTCATCGCCGGCGTCTTGCGCCATCTGCCCGCGCTGATGGCGATCACCACACCCACGCCCAACTCCTACCGCCGACTGCAACCCCATTGCTGGAGCGGCGCTTTTCGCTGTTGGGGTATCGATAACCGGGAAGCCGCGGTGCGGGTCCCAAGCGACCCGGCGCAGGGCACACCCACCAACATCGAACTCAAAACCGTGGACGCCACCGCCAATCCCTATCTTGCATTGGGTGCGGTGATCGCCGCCGGTCTGGACGGCATCCGTCAGAGTCTGGACCCGGGCGAACCGCTGCAGGTCGATCCCGGCGATCTCACGGACCAGGAGCGGCAACGCCTGGGCATCGACCGCCTGCCAGTGAATTTGCCTGAAGCCCTGGGGCACCTCAGTGAGGACGAAGTCCTGCTGGAGGCATTGGGACCCCAGTACGCAAAAACGTACATGGCGATCCGCCGTGCCGAATCGGACGCGCTGAGTGACCTGGATCTGTCCCAGGAAGTCGCCTTGCTGCTGGAGCGCTACTGACGAGAACCGGGGAAAATCAACGCCAGCGAGACATGGGCCACGGCGGATCTTCGGCGCAGAAGCACAGATAGCGCCACGCCGAGTAGATGTAGCGGCTCAGTCGCTCACCGGGGTCGAGCAAGCGCTCGCTGGGCGCCCCGGTGAAGATACGAACCAGCAACTGCACCAGCATCAAACCCTTGACCAGCAACTCGGCCAGGCTGTAGCCGATCAAGCTACCGATCATGAACAGCACCCGGCCACCCAGACGCTGATCGCGCGGCGCGCGCCGGGACTGGCCGGAGCTGCCCGCGATGGGCCCGCTCTCGGATACACCGAGATCAGCATGTACGCTGGAAGGATCCATGGTTCAGCCCTCGGAAAGCAGTTTGCGAAGGTCGATGATCGCCGCGTTGGAGCGGGAGATGTAGGACGCCAGAATCAGAGAATGGTTGGTCAACAGACCAAAGCCGCTGTTATTGAGGATAACGGGCGACCAAATCGCCTGCTGTGCAAACTCCAGCTTCAGAATGATTTCGTGCAGAGGCACCGTTGCCTGCTTGCTGGCCAGCAAGGGTCCAAAGTCCTGCTCCAATGCACGTAAGGTGTGCAGCAGGGCCCATATATAACCTCGAGCCTCGTAAAAAACGTTATCCGCTTCCAACCAGGAAACCGCACCCGGGGCGATCAAATTGCCGCCCTCCAAAAGCAGTTCGCCGTCGCTTTGCGTTCGCTGCGAGATGCTGCCCGCCAGGGGCGTGCTGGCGCTGAGTCGCTGAGAGAGGTTGCCGAGGCGCTTCTCGACCGTGGCCAGATAAAAAATCAGATTGTCCGCCCGGGCGTAGAATTGCCCACCACCCGAAACCCCATCGGTAAGCCGCGCAAAATAGTCGTTCAGCGCCTGAATGCCTCGGCGGTACTCGTCCTCCGAAGCCGGCAACATCCAACTGTCGTGTGCGAAATGGAACTGGGCATCCGCCCGCATCAGCTCTGGGACTTCCGCAGACTGGCTTTGGGCACGGGCGAAATCATTGCGCATGGCCCGCACTGTGTCACGCAGCTCGGTAAGTACGCCGGTTTCCCAACTGGGCATGTTATCCAGAAGCATGAATGGCGGCATCACATCGTTGCTGAGAAATCCACCGTTCTTGTCCAACAGTGTGTTCGCAATGCGCACCACAGTCGCGGTAAGAACGGCGCCGGGTGGCAAAGCATTGGCGTTCTCCCCCGCCGCCGCCATGGCGGCCTCACGCGGATCGAACAGCTCGGGCTCTCGGCTGACCAGATAGCCGGTCACACCTACCCCGAGCAGCAGCAGTACGAACGTGCCCAAGACCAGAGAGCGCGCCCGCCAGGTCTTGGGCGCTGCCTGTTCCACTTCGATGTTTTCTTGATCAAGCACATCGAGTGAGCCGACCGTCTGATTCGCTGAGTTCATGGTTGAGTCTCCGAATGATCGATGGTTGTAACGGTTTCAGGCGGACGCCCGATGCGGGCTGCACGGATTCGCAGCCCGACGGGCGCCGTCTGAGGATCTCCGGTCTTATCAGGCAGTTGGCTGATGCGCGCGCGGGCGGGCGCCGCCGGTTCGGCACGAATGATCAAACCACGGGAACGCAGCCACCAGGCACCCCCCAAGAGCGGCAGCACCATAGCCACGGCCAGGGCAGCCTCCCATAACCTGCCGGTGGCAGCGGAGTCGCCCAGCAAAACCATGGCCGCAGCGAAGAGAAACGCCACCGGCCAGGAAATGGCCAGGAAAACGGGGAACGTGGTGCCCATGGATGCGGACGCATAGTTCTTGATTACCGTGGGCACTGCCGGCAACAGCCGTAACACCAGTATCCGAGCCGCCGGCGATTCCAGGGCGCCGCTGGCGAATCTTTGCTCGGTGACCTCGGCCAGCCGGCTGGACCAGCGTCGCATTGGACCCCGCGCGATCATAAAACTGAGGACTTGCATCGCCAGCACCGCCGCGGCCACACCGATCAATGCGACCTGCGTTCCGAACAGGACCCCACCCGCCAGATAGAAAGGCGCAGCAGGCAAGCCCAGGGTCGCGCCAATGGCCAGCACCGAGAAGTAGGCCGGCGCGGGTAGGCTGCGTTTCCATTCCATGAGCTGGGACTCACTGATGTTCCACAACACTGCCAACCCCAACACGGACAACGACGTCAGCGCCACCAGCACTCGGCGAGCGCGCACGAACGCCCAGGCTGCGCTCAGGTTTGCCTGGAATGCGGATACGGTCTTGACGTCGATCTGTGCCACCAAATATACGAAAAATAAAAGACGAATTTGATTTCGTGTTTAATTTGTCGCATATTGCCGTCAAGCCGTCAAGCCGGACTCACCGGGCACCGGTAAAGCTTTCACAACAAAGAGGCGTAGATGAACGATGTAGATCCGTCCCATCGAGGGGAAGACCACTCGCTGGATCCGGAACACGATGATGTGGTCGTGCGCGCCCTGAACCGAGTCACCCGATTTGCGGTCAGGGTGCTGGCGATACTGATGACAGTGTTAATCGTTCTCGGCGTGGCCGACGTGGTTTGGGTACTCTACAAAAAGTTGGTAGAGCCGCCACTGTACCTGCTCAGCATAAATGACATCCTGGCCACGTTCGGCGCCTTTCTCGCGGTGTTGATTGCGATCGAGATATTCACCAACATCACCATGTATCTCAGCGACCGGGTGATTCACGTGAAGATCGTGATCGCGACCGCGCTGATGGCTGTTGCACGTAAAGTAATTGTGTTCGATTACGACGTGCTGGGGTGGGAGTACGTGCTGGCCACCGGCCTTGTTGTGCTCGGCCTCGGGATCACTTACTGGCTGGTGGCGAATCACGAAGACGGTTTGGCCAGAGCCAATCACAAACCTCGCCGGGTACCGGAATCGGAATCCCGTCCGGCAGCGGGGTCAACGGCCGTCCGTACCCAACCGGCAAAAGAACCGGCCTGACCAGGCCCTGGAAACAGAAAGGGGGAACCGCGTATGGATGATACCGACAAAGCCGGGCCGCCCACGTCCAGTGGGTACGTGGGCGGCTGGACCTTCCTGAGCAACCACACCCACGTGCTGGTCTGTTTGGCACGTGATCCGCGCATACGCCTGCGGGAGGTGGCGGCCCAGGTGGACATTACCGAGCGCGCCGTGCAACGCATCATTTCCGAATTGGTGCGTGCGGGCGTCATTACCAGGCTTAAAAAAGGACGGGTAAACCGCTACCGCATTCATCGTGAGCAGCATTTACGCCACCCGATCGAGGCCCACAGGTGCATCGGTGAGTTGCTGGACTCACTGGCTCCGGAGTCGGGGCCGGATGCGAAGCGTCTAACCGGGGCGGGTGGCTAGGGAAAGCCCGATCTACTTGTGAACTTGGATCTTGGCACTGAAGTGTACAGCTTCATCGTCACAGATCTCGGCAAGAGAACAATTACTACCCACAATCTGCGCCTTGAATCTGCACATTTTGGCTTCCAACCTGCCTCGCCCGGAATAATCAAAGACGCCCTGAGTGTTGAAAACACCTCACTCGGGTGAGTGAATGGCCGGTCGGTCGCGCAGTTTGTCCAGGTAAGGCAGAGTGCTGCGCGTAGCCTCGTTGTCTGCGAGGGCGATGTCGCTCATAACCCATTCGGCTTGATGGCCTCCCCGTGCCCGCGCAAAACCATCCGGACCCAGGATCATCGAGTTGCCGCAGTAAACCAGGTTCCCTTCGCCACCGCTGTAGTTGGCGTAAACCAGAAACAGGCCGTTCTCCAGTGCCCGCGCAGGGATCAACATGTGGGTCAAGTGTTCCCAGCGATTACACAAAGCCGTGGGGACGATCACCAGATCGCATCCCGCCGTTCGGCAAGCCCTCACGCTCTCAGGAAACTCCACGTCGAAACAGATCAAAATCCCGACGCGCACGCCATCGATTTCGCAGACGGTATAGCGATCACCGACATGGAATGTCGCCTCTTCATACTCACCGCTCATGTAAAGCTTGCGGTGATTGGCCCGGAGTATCCCCGCACGGTCGATGTAGCAGGCCGAATTATAGACCCGATCCCCGTCACGCTCTGCGTAGCCATAGACAAGCCCCACGTCATGTTCCCGGGCTATCTTCGCGGCTGCACTATTGAACGGCCCATCGACCGCCTCGGCCAGTTCATGGGCAGTCCGAACGCCGATGTTGTAGCCGGTGGCGTAGAGTTCCGGACACACGATCAGGTCCGCTTGCCCCGCCACAGCGGCGACCTGTGAGCGCAATGACGCCAAACAGGCACTCGGATCGGCGCTTATGCTGTCGCACTGCTGGATGGCGATGCGCATCAGGCGACCAGAATCTCGCGGGGATAGTGGGTGATGTAATCGCAGCCGGTCTCGGTGACCACCACCGAGTCGCCGATGCGGCCCCCGCACTCGCCGTCTACCGAAATGCCGCCGTCCACCGCGAAGGTCATACCCGGTTTGAGCAGGGTCCGGTCGCCGGGCTTCAACTCCGGGGCCTCCAGGTAGGCCATCCCGATAGCCCGCCCGGTGCGATATCCGGTGCTGTAGCCGTGTTCAGCATAGACCGCATCGGCAGCCACGGCCACCTGTTCGGCCCGGACACCAGGGCGAATCGCGTCAATCGCAGCTTGCTGAGCGTCGATGGCGACCTGCTGGACAAGCCGGGCCCGCTCGGTCGCGTGCTGGACAAAAAACATGCGGTCAAATCCCAGCTTGTAGAGCTTGAACTGGGCCATATTGCAGAAACAGAAATAGACCGGGTCCCCGGCAGCGTAGCGTTTTACGCTGGCGCGCCGATGCACCATCGACGTATCGTGACCGCTCTGCAGTATCTGCAGGTTATGGATCATGGGCGAGACAAACGCCTCCCAACCTTTGTCGGTGAGAAAACCGGCCGCACTGCGCGTGCCCGCGTTAATCACCGCCAACGCCGACTCGTACTCCGGCACACCCGCCGCCAGGGATTCGTGGGCCGCCCGCATCATTGCGCCCGCGATCACACCGGCTTGTTTCATCACCTCGATTTCTTCCGGCGACTTGATCATGCGCATGCCGCCAATCAACTCACCCACGTCACAGGTATCCAGGCCGGCTTGATCGAAAAAGCTGCGCACCATGGCCGGGACCTGACGCGCTTCGACCCCGAGACGACCTGCACCGACTCTTGTCAACGCGTCGCCCAGCACCGCCGACCACACCGCTGCGCCGGCATCCTCCCAGGTCCGGACATCCTGAACCCAGGTCATGGCGCTCACCATCTCGCTTTCCATCAGCGGGGTGATCACCACCGGATCGGCATCTGCGAACACCAGCAAAAAAGTCGGCCGGCCGAACTCAATGCCGAGATAACCCCAGAAACCCGCGAAGTAGGCAATGCTGCTTTCGTCGGTGAGCAACGCCGCGGCCATATCGTTATCGGCCAACAGGGTGCGCAACCGGTCGGTCCGCAAGCGGGCTTGATCAAGCATGGTAGGAATCCGATCTGCTGTCCCGGAAAGCGCCGACATGGGCTTCCTCAACAAGGTCTGACCCATTGATTCGAATCGCGTTTTGCCCCTCAAGGGAGCAGATGCCAAGCCACCGGCGCGATCGCAGCAATTGATCACCTCTCTTGACCGCACTCTAACCGAGAACTATCGACCGACGGTAGCGCCGCTTCGGCTGCATTCCACGGGTGATCGGACCCACCGTTCCAGCGGATCAGCCCTGCAGCAGGCTCTCAGTCCCCTGCCAAGCGAGGCGCGCCGCCAGTAGCAGCAAAAACGCATTCAGGATCGATTTGAAATAACGATGGCCCATACGCACCAAAAGATGCCGGCCCACCACGGTCCCGACGAATCCGCTGGCGACCATGGCAACAATGAGCGGCAGATAAGACGCAAACGCAAAGCCCAGCAACCCAAGTACGAGAATCTTCAAGCTATGCTGCAGCGTCATCAGCGCAGCCTGGGTCGCCACGTGTCGGACGGGGGTCAAGCGCATCGAGGCCACGACGGCCGCCACGAAAGGCCCGGTGGCCCCAAACAACATGGTCAGGAAACTGGAGGCAGCGCCCGCGGCGAGCAAATGCCGGCGACCAAGAGTGGGCGTGCTGCCGAATACCGCCCACACAATAAAACCCGCAATCGCAAACTGAATCAGCCAGGGGGGCAACCGCAGGAACAGCACACCGCCCAAGCTGGCGCCCAGTAAGCTGCCCAACAGGAATGGCGGCACACTGGTCCGTTCAACGTCCTTCACCATGAGCAGAAGACGCCCGACGTTGGAACCGATCTGGACTGCCCCATGAACGGGAATCAACACCGCCGGCGGCAAAACCACGGCCAGAACCGCCAGCAACATCACCCCGCCGCCGATGCCAAACGCCGCCGTGATGAACGAGGTCAACATGCTGGTCGCAACCAACGCCAGTGCGGCCCCGTTTTCCATGCCGGGTGCCGCGACCGCCTCAAGCACCAGTCCGGCCCAAACGACGAACGCCGGTAAATACGCCCCGAGCAAGCACACAGTTGACCGGTGCCTGTTGCAGGGTGTTCAGTGTGCGGCGGCGCAGTAAGGCGCGGTCGACCGGCCGTCAAGGCAGGCGTCCAGCTCCGCGACCAACCCGATGGTCTCGGAGGTTTCACAACCCAGCCGTGCGGCGGGCTCGCTTATGTCCGCCTTCGCCTTGCCCACATCGGTGCATTTCTGCGCGACGTAGCCCACCCACTGGGCCAGGAGCTCAATCAAGCTGCGCTTCCCATCGTCCGAAACCCGATCCGAAACAGACACGAAAGTGTCCTGCATCCGCCTGCCCCAAGCTTGGCGCAGGTCTGTCAGGCAACTCACGTGTTCGCTGGAGCCGACGGTGTCCGTCTGACAGGGCTGAAACATCAAGGTCCGGCATTGATCCCAGGTCGTCTGTACCTCCATGCGCGCCACACAATCCAGAACCATGTCCTGTTGGGCGACAACATCATTGCCCGCTGCCGTCGCGTGCGACGAAGCAACAAATACCGCAGCCAGCAGCATCAAACGCGCATGTAAACAACCGGGTTTCATCATCATCCAACTGCCCCCCGTGACATCAGTGACACATTTCGACTCCGAGGCATGAAGGAAGGTCTGGTCAATTGGTACGAATCGCGTTTTGCTCCACAAGGGCGGAGATGCGAGGCTCGTTACTGCCGCCCGGCGCTGCCCCGAGTCGATTGAGGATTTCCTGCACAATCAGCTGATCTCCAAAAACCACATCCGGTGCGCCCGCATGGAGCAACCACGGTTTGCCTGATTCGGAAACGCCGTAGATCCGGAGTTTGGCATTGCGCATGCGCACCATAAGTACACAGGCAAGGGGGCGACCCGGGTCCGGTATGGTGACCACCATGGCATGGGCGTGTTCAGTATGGACCTGCTGCAGCACCTCGTCCTCACCGATTGACCCCTGAACGGTGAAATAGCCAAGGTTCGACGCCGCCGAGGCCACATCGGGATCTCGATCGACCACCACCACAATGGTGTGGCCGCTCAGGCCCGAGATGCTCTTCTGCATACGCCTGTTCTCCCGATAGACCCGAACTTCCGCGTTCAACAGGTTTCCAGTCATCACGGTTAGGGCGTAACCCGCGGTTCCGACCAGGGTCAACATTGCCACAATCATGAACGCCCTTTGCGGGTTGTTGAGCGCACTCAGGGAGCCCAGGGTCGAAATGGTGTTAGCCGAATTCCACAGCGCGTCGAGTAGTCTGACTTCGCGGGTTTTTCCGGGTGTATCGAGTTGATACAGACCGGAGGCGCACGACGCGACGGTGGCAACGAACAACGCCGCAGTGCCCCGCATGGTACGCCGCCACTGGCGATATCTTGCCTCACCGAGCTGAGACTGCCCCCCCAACCTGGTACGGCGGCATACAACACGCCCTCAACTCACAAAAAGGTCATTCAACTCTGGGCATTGCGAAGAATTACGCCGGGCAGCGCAGTCCAGCCCCGGGGACAACGGGCAGACGATGCCAAACCTCCGACCTGAAGTCGAGAGCAAAGCGGGGCGCGCACAGCGGGAACGGCTCCATCGGACGGTATGCCTACCTCCAGTTCAGGTGCAGCCGCGGTTTCTCGAGCTTACGCGCACGCTGTCTGAGTTTCTCCGTGCGACGGTAGAGCGCCGGGATTTTGAACTCGTGGGTTTCGGCAAACACATCGCCAACGCGGTTCGCCACCGGGGCGTCCAGCAGTCGCTCAAGAACCGGAACCTCCGCCCCTTCGATATCGATCTTTATGAGCTGGATGTCCCGGTCCAATTGTTCCATGAACGCAACGATGTCGATGGCCTCGACCTGAAAACCGTTGTGTTCATCGATATTCGCCTTGGCGCTGAATAGCGAACTGCCCTGTGAGTGCGCCATTGGGTCCTGCTCGTAGCCATGACGCCGATACAGGGTGACCGACCCATCCTCGGTCGAGGCGGCCGCTTGAATGATCCGCACATTGGTCAAGTGCTTTGTGTTTTGCTTCAGCAAGCCAAAAGCATACGGGTCCGGCTCGAACGCAATAACCTGCCCGGCTCGTTCTGCCAGAATGGAGGTGTACTCACCGACGTTCGCACCCAGATCCAGAACCAGCGATGTGTCCTTCAATTGATCCAGCACGGCTTCAAACTGGTGACCGACGCCTTCGGTCAAGTGCCTGTAGTACCGTTTCTTGTGCTTGCGCCCGAGGTCTCCGGGTAGCTGGGAAAAGACCCAGTTGCCGAATTGCTTGATACTCATCGTTCGCTCATGGATTACGTTTGGTTGGCATGCGATCCTCGGCCCAAGTTCGGACGAGTCACAATCTGCGCTGAGCTGCGGTGCTATGCAAACAGAACCTGTGATTTATTGGTGAACCTGCATCTGGTGTGCTGTCCCGCAAGTTCGTTGCATTTCAGCGGGGCGAGGAGCGCCCAGGCGCTAGGCGGGCGGGCGCAGGACTGGCCGTCGCCAATTCACAGCTTCATCATTGCAAATCGCGAATTTTGGAGGACGAATGGACTCGGTTTTGGTGTTTCTGATCGCGCTGCTTGCGGCTACCCTGCTCGCGTTCATGCTTGGCTGGATTCCCTATCCGTTCGGATGGTTGGTGATCACCCTGTTCCTGATCGCACGTATCCTGCACCTGAGGCAATCCCGCCGCTGAAAAATCATCACGGAACAGCATTCAGCCCTTGAAGATTTTGCTTGCTTTACGCGCCACGCCTGAGCAGATCCGCCGGCGACGCCGCCAAGGTACGCGCCAACCACCAGGCGCCGGCAAGCAGGCAGGTCACACTGGCTGCTGTCGCCACCACCAGGCCGACAACCCAAACGCCCTCGGTCGGCAGTTCGATCCAAAAGACCAGAATCGCCCAGGCAATCAGGCTGCCAACCAGGGTGGCAAAAACCGACAACACACCTGCGAGCAGAGCATACTCGTACAACACGCTTCGCAGGACGTCGCTCATACGTGTGCCCACCGCGTGCAGCACCGATGCCTCGTACACCTGCCGTTGCCGGTTGACCGCTACCACACTCGCCATCACCAGCACACTGGCGGCGAGGCTCACCGCCGCAATCAAGGCCACCGCCAGGCTGGCCGCAGACAGTATGGAGCGCGCCGTTTCCAGCACCTTTGCCGTGCGCAGAGTGACCACGCTGGGAAACGCCTCGCCCAGGGTCCGCATGGCGGAGATCTCAGCGCCGTCGCGCAGAAACGCACTGCCGATGTAACGGGTGATAAAAGGGGTTAAGGTACCGTCGCTGAAAACGGCCTCGAGCCAAAAGCGGGTCTCGAAGCGGGCCTGACCGTAAATCGCAACCAGTTCGGCGTCGACCGTCTGCCCGAGAATGGTAAAACGCAGACGGTCGCCAACAACCAGACCGAGCTGATCTGCTTCACGGTCCTCCATCGCCACCAAAGGCGGTCCCCTGTACCCGTCCGGCCACCATGCACCGCGTTCAACCCGGGTGTTGTCTATGCCTTTGAATCGATGGCTCAGCTTGTGTTCATCATTCGCTTCCAGGGCACGATCGGGATCGTCGCTGTTTGCCAATTGCTGGCCATTGACCGAGGAAAGCCGGCCCAGCACCAGGGGTGCAACTACCAGATCCTGAAAACCCTCCAGCCCCTGCACGCGCCGGGTGAAATCGTCCACAGCTGCCGCCGGAATGTCATAGAAGACGAGCGCCGGCGTGCGCTCCGGCACGGTCTCGTTCAACGAGTGCAGCGTGGCCGCGATCACCAGGGCGGCGGCCACCAGCAGCGTTAGCGCCATCCCCAGGGACAACAGCATGGGACGCAAGGCATTTCCCGGCCGGTAGAGGTTCGCCAGTGCGGCGCGCCAGGCAAAGCGACCGTCCAACCAACGGCGTTGACCAAGATTCCGGGCCGCGGTCCGAACCAGTACCACGACGCCGTCGAGAAAAAGGAAAAGGGCGGCAATACAGCCGACAAAGGCCAGTCCGATAAGGGGTTCCGGCACAATGGCAAACAGCAGACCCAAGCCGACTGCCAACATAACCGCGGTAGCAATGCGATAAACCCGTGGGGTTTGACCGACCTGCTGGTTGTCGCCCCGGAGCAGGCGCAGTGGCGGCATGTCGAGGGTTCGCCCGAGGATGGGCAAGGCGAACGCCAGAGCGTTTACTACGCCGAACGCAATGGCCAGCAGGGTTGAGGAAATCAGAGCGCCGGACCCCGCTGAAATCGGCAGCCGATCAGCCAATGCCTGAGCCCCAAACCAGGCCACGACTGCGCCGCAGACGGCGCCGGCGGCACTGGCCATGGCAGCCAGAACGACAATCTGACCCACGTACACCCCGGCAACCTGGGCCGACCTGGCACCTAAAGACTGAAGGGTGGCGAGCGTACGCAGTTTGGACTGCAAATAAGCGCCAACGCTATTGGCGACCCCCATGCCCCCAATCAGCAGTGTGCTGAAACCGATCAGAAGCAGCACGGACGCGACCTGGTTGAGACGATCACCCAACAGTTCGCCGCGCTCTGCGACGGTTTGCACCTCCCAATCCGCATCGGGGAATGCCGCGCGCAAATCCCTGCGCCAGCGGTCTGGATCGTCATCGGTGCGCACCCGGTAGCGGTAGTCTATAAGGCTGCCCGGTTGCATCAGACCGGTCGCCTCCAGAGCGCGCCGATGGATGATCAGGGGTGGGCCACGCCAGTCTGCCCGCAAGCTGCGATCGGGTTGTTCCTGAATCAGCGCCCGCAGTTCCAGTTCCAGCGCTCCGACGCGTACGCGTTGACCGACGACCAAACCCAACTGCTCCGCCAGCAGCGGATCGAAAGCGGCGCCCCAGACGCCCTCCGCCGACCGCCCGACGGCGACGGTCAGGGGCTGCGACGGCGTGAGCGATACCTGCCCATACAGCGGGTAGTTCTGATCGACACTTTGCAACTCGACCACGGCAAATTCACCGGAGGGGGCAGCGAGCATGGTCCGCAACTCAAGCAATCTGGAAACCGTGCCGCGGCTGTTCAGCCAGTCGAGCTGACGGTCGCTGATCGGCGTGCGGTCGCGCAGTTCCAGATCGCCACCGAAGAGATTGCGCTGCTGGCCCTCCAAACCACCGCGGATCTGTTGCAACAGACCGCCACAGGCAGCAATCAACGCGATGCCGAGGAATAGACAGGCGCAAAACACCCACAGAGAACGTGCCGCGCTGCTGCCGCGCAGATCGCGCAGCAGATATCTGAACATGGCCCGACCTGCCGCGATGTTCAGGGGTTCAAAGCCTCGGAGCTGGGCGCCGCTGTGTCGTGCAAACGCCCCTCTTGAAGGCGCAGCGTGCGATCACAGCGCATCGCAACCGCCGGGTCGTGGGTCACCAGCAGCAGAGTGGCGCCCGATTCCTTTTTCAGATCGAACAACAGCTCCATAATAGATTGCCCCGTCGCCTCATCGAGATTGCCGGTAGGTTCATCGGCGAAGATGATCCCTGGGCGATGCACCAGCGCCCGCGCGATGGCGACCCGCTGCTGTTCGCCCCCGGAGAGTTGGGCCGGGTAGTGCGCCCGCCGTTCAGACAGTCCCACCCGGCTCAGCATCTCGTCGGCCCGGGCACTGCTGTCTGCGGTGCCGCCAATATCAAGCGGTAGCGCCACATTCTCGCGGGCCGAAAGACTCGGAATCAAATGAAACGACTGAAACACGATCCCGATCTCTTTGCGGCGAAGGTCGGCGCGCTGGTCCCGGTCCATCGATTCTAGCGCATTGCCGTTGATCCGGACGCTGCCGGATTGCGCCTGTTCAAGCCCGGTCATCAGCAGCAGGAGTGTTGTCTTGCCGGACCCTGACGGACCCACGATCGCAACGCGCTCCTGTGCCGCAACACTGCAGTTCAAATCCCGCAGCACCGTGATGACGGTACCCGCCATCGAGTAACGCATGGTGATGTTGTTCAGTTCGATCATGAGGCTTCGACTAATGAAACGGCGGATCGTGAATGAAAACGCGGCATTTTGTGTGCTGTCCCGTAAGTTCGTTGCATTTCAGCAATGAACTTACGGGACAGCACACTAGGTGCGTAGGAACAAATGCTGATCGGTGACAATCGACGCCGACCTCTCAGGCTTGAAATGAATCCCGCCTGATACCTGGCACCAGACTGCACGGGTTCCCGATCCTGCTTATTGGTTCTCAGATCGAGCTCGTAGTTCCGTGCATACGATCAGATGCCGGATTGTCTTGCAATACTCAGTGTCGCTGTGGGCAAAGGTTTATGGTCCCAAACTTTTGAGGAAGATCTGACCAAAAGCTGGAATTGCGCCGGAGGCGTTGCCCACCCTCACATCTGCATCCCTGTGGAGGGAAATGCGATTTATATCAGTTGACCAGACTTTCCTTAACGCTTTTTGGCTGAGCCAAATCCGAAGCCACGCCTCGATCGGCTACCTCAGCACGCTGGAGTTTGAAAGAAATAATGTTCCGCTGCCGAGCGCAGCTTAAGTCAGGTGTCCACTGAACCCCGGCAAGTCCACGCATGCCCGCAGCGTTTCAGAGCGCCCCGTACATGCCACTGCGGCGTTGCAGCTGTTTGAAAGAGCTTGCTGTGCCGTCACAACCGCGCCTTGCATTGGCGGATATGGGCGCGCCCGACGGGCAAGGCGATAGGCCCCCCGTCCACCGTCTTGAGCGCGGGGCGGGTTCAGCGGACAGCACCCGACAAGAAAAATCGCATCATAGTGATTAGGTTGGGTCGGTGATGGTCACGATTGAACGGTTACGCCTGGAACGTTCGGCACGATCGGTTCATATTTCGCTCTGGTAGCCCTAGATGGAAGGAGCAACACATGAGCGTCTTCAAGCATGGCATTCTCTATGTGTGCATTATCTTCACGATCTGCTGTGCGAACGCCATGGGTGCAACGCTCAGTCCGGAGCAGCCGTCGGAAGGCGGTAGAGTGCCTGCTGCACTGATCGAGAAGGTAGACACTGCAGTCAACGCAGACAGCGCGCGCCTGGAGAGAATTTTCAAGGATATCCATCAGAATCCTGAACTGGGATTCATGGAAACTCGAACAGCCGCGATTGTGGCCGAAGAACTCGAGGCCTTGGGGTTCGAGGTTACTACTGGTATCGGCAAGACCGGTGTTGTGGGCGTACTACGCAACGGCGATGGGCCGGTTGTCATGTACCGTGCAGACATGGACGCAAATGCCGTTGAAGAGGCAACCGGACTGCCCTACGCGAGCAAGGTGCGGGTGCAGCGTGCCGATGGCGAGGAGGTTCCGGTTGCGCACCTGTGTGGGCATGATGCCCACGTTACCTGGCTGTTGGGTATCGCCAAGGCGATGGTGTCCTTGAGATCCGAATGGGAAGGCACCCTGGTCCTAGTGGGTCAGCCGGCGGAGGAACCTATTCTCGGCGCCAGCGCAATGGTGGCCGACGGGATGTACGAAAAAGGCACCCCCAAGCCCGATTATCTTATTGGCCTGCACACGTCCCCGTTCCCGACCGGGACCGTCTATTTCAAGCCGGGCGACTTTAACGCCGGCACTGACCAGCTGGACGTCACTTTCCATGGCATCGGCGGACATGGTTCCTCGCCGCATCTCACCAAAGACCCTGTGCTGATGGCAGCCACGGCCATCGTGCAGTATCAGTTCATTGTAAGTCGGGCGATCGATCCCTTGAATGCTGCCGTCATTACCGTGGGTTCAGTGCAGGCTGGGGCGGACAATAACGTAATTCCCGCATCGTCTCAGTTGAAGATCAACCTCCGATGGTACGACGAAAAGGATCGTGAGCGTATGCTGACCGGAATTGAGGGCATCAACCAGTCTATCTTCTCTGCGTACAATCTACCCGCCAGCCTCAAGCCCATCACAGTCATGAAGGGCAGCTCCACCGTACTGTCCAACGACGCGGAGATGGCAAACACGATCCAGCCGACATTACGATCACTTCTTGGCGACGAATCCGTCATCATTGACGCGCCGCAACTAATGGGCTCGGAAGACTTTCATCATCTGGTGATCAACAACGAAAAGCACCGCTATCTGTATATGTATGTCGGCACCGCCAAACCGGAGGACTTTGAGAAGGCTCAGGCTGAAGGCAAGCAGGTGCCGTACGCCAACCACAACCCGGATTATCGGGTCGATCTAGACGCGATTCCGCTTGGCGCGAAGATAGGCACGGTAGCGGTGCTGGAATTCCTGGCTCAAGGCGTCAGCAACAAGTGAAGGGGCCTCATCAACCGGTTCGTGCAATACCGTTCGCTGCGAAAAAAGCCACTTTCTGTCCAGGCTCATTTCGGCGCTCCCAGGGAAGGTCTGATCCGCGACCCTCCTTTGCGTGAAGCATGCACGACATTCAGGCAACTCACTCCGACGCAAAGCCGAGCTCCCCTAGCAGGGCCTCGATCCTCGACGCGATCGGCCCGTGTGACTCGCGCTCCTTTACCGAGAGCGGTTGCCTTCCCCGGCCAGGTTCAAAACCACGTGCACGCAGGGCAAGGCGGAAGCCCTCTGGAAAGTCAGCCCCGTTGAACAAAGCATCGAACACGCGGAGAACCGTGTACTGCTGCTGGCGCGCATCGTCGAGCCTGCCGTCCATGACGCTATCGTAAAGAGTCCGGGTCAACTCGGGCGCGATCCCGCTCACCGCATTGGTGCCGCCATCCGCGCCCATCAGCAGCATTGGCATGATGGCGGGATCCCAACCAGTCAGAAAACTGAAATCCGGACGCTGGGGCCTCACAGCATCGATCATGCGCATCATGTTGGGCAGGTCGCCGGAGGAGTCCTTGATGGCGACAATCCGGGGACTCTCGTTCGCCAGCCGCGCCACGGTGGGCGCATCGATGGGCGAGGCGAACATGGGAATGTTGTAGAGGGTCACGTCCACCGGCGTGTTGTCGCCGATCTCCTTGAAGTAAGCGTAGACGCTTTCCGGGCCTAGCTTGTAGTAAAACGGCGAGACGATGGCGACGGCACGGACGCCGAGCCCGGCATAGTACTCACATGCCCGCAATGTCTCGCGCACATTGGCTTCGGCGGCACCTGCAAGGATCGGCACCCGCCCGGCCGTCTGATCGGCCATGATCTCCACAATGCGCCTGCGTTCCTCGACGCTGAAGCGTGTGAACTCACCGGTGGACCCATTCGGATAAAGACCGTGGACGCCCTTAGCGATCAACCAATCCGTGTAGCGGCGCAGCTCGGCTTCGTCGATTGCCCCCGCCGCATCCAGAGGGACGAGGTTCGGCGTGTAAATGCCTTTAAAGCGCACGGCGTCGTCGATCATCACGGATTCTTCCTGGTTTGAGGAACGGTTTTCGGTTTCACCAGAAACATTAGCAGCGTGTAATGGTTGCGCACAGCCTGCATGCCCACTCTCAAGCCATGGCAAGCCTGAGACAACATCAGCCGATTCCTGTCTACGCCACCGCGGCTTTGTTTGCCGACAACCCGCCCCAGATGCCCGTGGCGGCGGACCGCCGCGCATACTCGGCAAAATCCCTGGGCGCTCTGCCCAAGACGCGCTGTACCCCATCGCATGTTTGGGCATTGCGCCCATCGAGCACGGTGGCAAAGAGGTAGTCCAGCAACCATGCCAAATCGTCCGGCGCACCGGACTCGGCCACGCCGGCGAGGAACGCCTCCTGCGGTATCTGTACATACTGGATCTCGCGGCCTGCGGCAGTTGAGATCTCACAGACCGCTTCGGCGAAAGTGAGGCAGCGCGGGCCGGTTACCTCATACACCTGACCGTGGTGACCCTCTTCGGTCAAAGCGGCGACCGCGACATCGGCGATGTCATCGGCATCGACGAATGGCTCTTTCACGTCTCCCGCCGGGAGTGTGACCGCACCGCCCAATACCATGTCCAGAAAAGCGCCCTCAGAGAAATTCTGGCTGAACCAGCTGGCGCGAACGACAGTCCACTCGACGCCAGCTGACTGGACGATGCGCTCACAATGCTGAGCCTCGTCCTCACCACGACCCGACAACAGGACCAGACGCTCTACGCCCTGCTCCACCGCTCGCTCAACGAAAGCTCGGACGGTGTCAGTGGCGCCCGGGATCGCAAGGTCCGGCGCGTAGCTGATATAGGCGGCTACGGCGCCGTCCAGGACGGCGTTCCAGCCACGCCGGTCGGTCCAGTCGAATGCTGGATGGCCTGCACGAGAAGCGGCACGTGTGGCAACGCCACGGCCAGCCAGCCGCTCCACAACACGATGCCCGATTTTGCCAGTTCCGCCCAGGACAAGGGTGAGTCCCGGGTGCCCGGCCGTGTTTATCGTTTGATCCTGCATGACGTACTCCAGTAGGTGACTTTACACAGTGTCAATTGACACTGTGTAAACCTTGGAGGAGACTTGACATGATGTCAAGCCCGGTTGTTCAAACCCGCACACGAATACTGCGTGAGACCGTCCGCGTCCTTGAACAGCACGGGGGGCGTGGAGTCCGTATGGGGGATGTTGCAACAGCGGCAGGGATCTCACGCCAGGCGGTTTACCTGCATTTCCCCTCCCGCACCGAATTGCTGGTGGCCGCCACCCGTTATCTCGATGAGGTTCTGGACGTGGACGGCCGCCTCGCCCCGTCCCGCGCAGCCAAGACGGGGGTCGAACGCCTGGCCCTATATATCGAGTGTTGGGGCAACTACATCCCAGACATCTACGGAGTTGCCAAGGCCCTGCTTCTGGCACAGGAAAAAGACGAAGCGGCAGCAGCGGCTTGGAACGATCGCATGTTGGCCATGAAAGACGGTTGCAGGGCCGCCATCGCGGCACTGGACCGGGACCGGACCCTTGCCCCGGAATGGAAACCGAAGGACGCAACGGACGCACTTTGGACCCTGCTCGCCGTACAGAATTGGGAGAATCTCACTCAAACCTGCGGCTGGTCGACCCAAAAATACGTGAAGGGAATGAACGCACTCGCGAAGCGGGCATTCGTGGCCACCCGCTGCCAGGACGAAAACGAGTGACACCCGACGACATCTGGTACTCCATTGAGCATAAACTGATCGGCATACTGCGCGGGATTACCCCGCCCGAGACAGAGGATATCGTCGTCGCGCTGCTCGACGCCGGGAACCGGGCGATTGAGATTCCCTTGCATTCACCAGACCCGTTCACGTCTATCGAGATCGCAGTGGATGTCGCAGGACGCCATACCTCGGATGCCTGCCTGATCGGGGCTGGGACTGCTTTGTCGGTTGATGACGTGGAAAACGTCCACGCCGCAGGCGGCAATCTAATCGTGTCGCCCAACATCAACCCGGATGTGGTGCGTGCCACAAGGCTTCATGAGATGGTGAGCTTTCCGGGTGAATTCACGGCCACGGAAGCCCATCTGGCCGTCCGGTTATGCACAACGGGTTTAAAATTCTTTCCCGCGTCGTTGATTGGGCCGTCCGGAATCAAGGCCGTTCTGGCGACCCTTACGGAGCAAACTCAGATATGCGCGGTTGGTGGAATCGGTCCTGACGATTTCGAAAAATACCTCAGTGCCGGCGTGCACGGGTTCGGCTTGGGTTCCGATCTGTACCGGCCTAAGTCGAGCGCCGAGAAGGCATTCAAGACGGCGGTTCTTGCGATGAATGCGATGCGCCGATGAAGTGTGCGAGACTGCTTCTGTCTCTCGCTAAGGAGCCTCTGCTTTATTCTGGAGGAAGCAGATTGGAGGGTGAAATGCGCAGATTCAAGGCGCAGATCGCGGGTTATAGTTGTTCTATTACCGAGATTTGCAACGATGAAGCCCTGCATCCCAGTCCCAAGATGGACGTTCACAAATAAATCTGAGGCTCCCTAACTGACCCCGCCTGAGGCTCGATCTCAGTAACACGATTCAAACGACTATTGCAGCCCAGCGATGGTCAGTCTCCTTCCACTCGCTCGCGTCATCCCGGTACCGGCACCGCATCAACCGCCACATCGGCGACCGCGCGCAACGAGGTCTTGGAATCGCCGTTTTTCGCAAGGACAGCAAGCCCGTAAATGACGGAAATGATGAATCTGGCGGTGCCTTCGGCACACACGTCCACGGAAAGGTTCCCCCGACTCTGCTCTACCTTAAGCATATCCACCAAAGCCGTCTCGCTCTCCTGTCCCATACGGCGGATGGTCGCCGAGACGTCCTGGGGCACTGCCGTCCCGCCCGCCTCACAAGCGCTCCGGACGAACAAACATCCCCGGGGTGGATCGGAATCCGTGACCAAGTCCACGACGCCGTATAAGTAGGCACGGATGCGTTCCCGTAAGGGTGTCTTGGCTGACTCAAGCCGCCTGCGCAACTTCGGCATGCCGTAATCGCTCACGTAATGCGCCAAGGCGGCATTGAACAGCTGCTCTTTGTTGCCAAAGGCCGCGTAAAGGCTCGGTCTATTGATACCGAGTGCGGCTGTCAGGTCGCTCAGCGAAGTACCTGCAAAGCCGTTGGCCCAAAAAACGTGCATCGCCTGGTCCAGGGCTTCCTGCCTATCGAATGCCCTTTTTCGGCCTGCGCTCATTGAACTGCTCCTGCTTCCCGACCCTGCTTGACATTGTGTACCGAACGGTAAAGAATTGCAATTATGTACCAGCCGGTACACAACCAGGAGACACCCATCATGAACTCGGTCAAAGATCGCGTGGCACTGGTGACCGGTGCCAATCGCGGCATCGGCAAAAGCATTGTCGAGGAATTTTTGCGCGTCGGCGCACGCAAAGTCTATGCGGGCGCTCGGGATGTTAAATCACTGGATCCCCTGGTTTCCGCTCACGGTGACCGCGTCGTTCCGTTACTGATGGATCTGAATCGGCCCGAGACCATCGCCGCCGCGGCAGAGAACGCGGACGATGTGGAGATCGTCGTCAACAATGCCGGCATGCTCAACGTCGAACGACCCTTGTCAGCCAACGCCATCTCCGCATTGCAGGCGGAAATGGACGTCAACGTCTACGGCCTGATGCGGGTCGCCCAGGCATTCGCTCCAATACTGAAGTCCAACGGCGGCGGTGCGCTGGTGCAACTGAATTCGGTGGCTTCGATGAAGAGCTTCGCCGGCTTCGCCACCTATTCGGCATCGAAGGCGGCTTCATATTCCATCACCCAGTCACTACGTGACGTGCTGAAAGAGCAGGGCACCCGTATGCTGAGTGTGCATCCCGGGCCGATTGCCACCGACATGGCGCAAAGCGCCGGGCTCGACGAAATCGCCGAACCTGCGGTGCTGGTTCCCCAGGCGATCGTCGCTGCGTTGGCATCCGGGGCTTTCCATGTCTTCCCGGACAGCATGGCCAAACAAATTGCTGAGGCTTACCAAAGTTTTGCGACCAACATAGTGGAAGCCGACCTGATGGAAGCGTGACTCAGCGCACGAACACGCTGAGAGCCGTCCCGAAACGCCCTTGGAGACGCTGGGCGACCACGGCGCAACGACTCCAAGGATTTGTTGAACGAGGCCGCCAAGTCCCACCCCCCTCCACGGCCAAGCCTCTTTACAGTTCAGGCCCATCGACCAGAGAAATCCTCCGGAACCAGCAGAATTTCACGATCCACCGTCTTGACATCCCGACGCCCGCACAGTGCCATGGAGGTATCCAGTTCCTTATGGATCACCTCCAGTGCCTTAGTCACCCCCGCCTCACCCATGGCGCCCAGTCCGTAAACGTAGGACCGACCGATCATGCAGCCCTTAGCCCCAAGCGCCAGCGCTTTGAGCACGTCCTGACCGGAGCGGATACCGCTGTCGAAATGGACCTCCACCCGGTCGCCGACGGCATCCACGATATTTTCCAGGGTTCGGACTGAACTGAGCGCACCATCCAACTGGCGTCCGCCATGATTGGAAACGACGATTGCATCCGCACCCAGATCGGCGGCCTTTCTGGCGTCCTCCACATCCAGGATGCCCTTCAGGATGACTTTACCGCCCCACATCTTCATCAACTCCCCGACCCGGTCCCAGTCCAGCCCGGGATCGAACGCCTCCGCGATCCAGGAACTCAAGGAACTGGGGTCGCTGACCCCTTTGGCGTGGCCGACGATATTGCCAAAAAAACGGCGTTTGGTGCCGAGCATACCCAGGCCCCATCGGACCTTTGTCATCATGTTGGCAACAGACGTCGCTGTCAGTTTTGGCGGCGCACTGAGGCCGTTCTTGAGGTCCTTATGGCGCTGCCCCATCACCTGCAGGTCCACGGTGATGACGACGGCCGAACAGTTGGCGGCACGGGCGCGGTCGAACAGACGGCGCATGAAATCGTCGTCCTTCAATGTGTAGACCTGAAACCAGAACGGCTTGGTCGTATTTTCGGCCACGTCCTCGATGGAACAGATCGACATGGTCGAGAGGGTATACGGCACGCCGAATTGTTCCGCGGCACGGGCGGCCAGAATCTCCCCGTCCGCATGTTGCATGCCGGTCAGGCCGACCGGCGCAAGGGCCACAGGCATGGCGACCCGCTCGCCGATCATTTCACTTTCCGTAGTCCGCCCAGTCATGTCGACGGCGATCCTCTGGCGCAGCCTGATCTGGGCAAAGTCGGTGGTGTTGTCGCGGAAAGTCTGCTCCGACCAGCTTCCGGACTCGGTGTAGTCGTAGAACATCCTGGGCACGCGGCGTTGGTAGATTCGCCGCAGGTCTTCAATATTGGTGATAACAGCCATGACGGGTGGGGCGCCTTATTGGGAATGGTTTGGACAACTAAGCAATTTTCCACGCTTGGTGCAATGCGCAGCTTTTCGGTAGAACGCTTCGCGACCGCCGCGGCGGAAAATCAATTGGATCACGTCAAAACCAGAAGTCCTGGAAACGCATATGGCCATCCAGACCCCTGAGGAACTTATGGGTGCACACTACCGGAGGCCTGACCACATCGCAGCCTGGTATCGTGGGCAGCTTGAAGAATGATCGGCAACTCACTTACTCAGTCCAGCAGCACCGAGACGCTCAAGCAAAAGGTCAAGGTCACTCTGATTTTTGTATGGGTGGGATTCCCCGTAGTCGCTGAGGCTGAATTCCGGTTTGATCTGCAGGGCGTGTTCGGCGACTAAACGTCCCTCTTCCGCATGACCCAGCGCAACATACGACGCGGCCATGATCAGATGGGGATCCAGATTATCCCGCTTCAGCTCCAGGGACGCTCTCGCTGCGTCAATCGCCTCGGCATGTTTACCGCTGTTACGGTACGCAAGCGCGAGGATGGCCGGAAAATCCGAGGGGTAAACAGGCGTGAGGCGCACCGCATACTGCGCAAACTCGATCGCCTCGGCCGATCAGCCAAGGTAGTTCAGGACACTCGCCTTTATCGAGTAGGCGCCGTTGCAACTGGGACGTGCGGCCACACCTTCAGTGGCTTTTGCCATGGCCTCCTGGTACTCACGCTTGCTGAGGTGCACCAGAGCCAGAATGAGTTGCGGATACCCAGTGGTACTACCGAAGTCGATCGCTTCTCGGGCAAGTGACGCAGCGCGTATCATGCTGGGTGATCGTGACTCGATTCTGCCGAAACCCGATTCCGACCAATAGGCGACCGCTGCGCTCGCGTACCCGAGCGAAGATTCCGGCTCAAGCACAATGACCTGTTCGAAAAATGCTGGGCGTCCCCTCATGCTTGGTCGTCGCGTTGAACAGTGCATCCCAACCACGATACGAAGCGTCCAAAGCTGCGGGATTGCACAGCGCTTTGCGCATAATCCGAGCGCCTTCGCCTTGCAGGAGTTTAACGTCCATGGCCGTGACGGTCTCTTCGGTGATTTCGTCCTGTATCTCGAAGATATCATTCCGCTCCCGATCGAAACGCTCCGCCCACAGGCGTCTTCCGCTTGACGCCTCGATCAACTCAGCATCTACTCGCACTTTTGATCCGTGCCGCCGCACCCCGCCGGTGAGCATCTAGCCTGCGGCCCAACTGCTGAACTGTCATACGCTTGGATTGACCGGCTGTGGGTGACTCGTCCATGGCCAGAAACAGACCTGGAATCTTGACCAGTGCAATATTGATATCCCGCGTTAGACCTTCGGCGAAGTAATCCTGATCGGGGTCAGCGCTGATGTTCGCGAACGGCTTGATCACAAGGGACGGCTTACCAGGTGGCGCCAGATTGGAGACCGCGCCAACCCCTGGATACCCAACCCCCTCAAGCCGGTCCGACCCAGTGTCGAAGACCCGATAGGCGCGCACCGCATGCGTGATACTCTTTACCGTTTGCTCACCGATGAACAAGTAGTCGAACGACAGTCGGTTTCCGATGCTGGTCCGCACAGCATCGGAGATGCAAACGACGCCAGGTTCCGCTAAAGCTTCGACGCCAATACGAAACCTCACCTGAGGTCCCTCGCGCACCGCGTCATTTCGCGATCGCAGTGCGGCTTGAATTGCCATGGCACAGGCAACGGAATCTGACACAGAGTCAAACCGTGCGAGCACTGCGTAGTTGACCACGTGGCCATGGTAGGACTCGATAGTCGAAGCAAACAAGTCCAGGCAATCGCGCAGTGCCCGATGCGTGGCGTCCTCGTCTTCACCAGTCAAACGGCTGTAACCGGCTACATCCGCATGAAGAATCGCAACGAGCTTGCGTGGCAATCGATTTTACATGCCGCAAACGCGGCCCTCAGGGAACCGGGGTGTACAGCAAAGACTATAGACATTCCATGCATCGGAATCGCGGGCACGGGCTGCGTTCCCGCCAGTTCCTCACAATCAGGGCCTAAAGACGCTCCTCGTAGACAAGCAGCAGATGCCCGGCTGACTCTGGCTTCATATGCCAGATGAAGAGGTGTTGGATACCGCGTCACCCGACGATGCGCCGAAACTCAACACTGGCGCCGTCCGGATCGAGTTTGATGATCAGGAATCCAAGCGGCCGTCATGTGTCATTCGCAACGGAGAGGAAGACGCAATCCGGGTCGAGGAAAGGCTCTGTGTATTCAGTCAGATCGGTTGCTTTGAAGAAGGAGGCGGCGTGGGTCTGACGCTCCAACCAATGCAGGAGCCGCGGCTCCTGTGAGGCCGATCAGCGCAGTGCGATGACTTCGCCGTTGCAACGCTCATCGGTCGATTGTCATGCTGAAGTTCAGTACACACCTTTCGAATTCAGGAACTGGCCAAGCCCTTTGTCGAACTGTGCTATGTGCACCAAAGCCCAGTCGTTGGAAACATCGTAGTCGGAGTAGAAAGTCGGGTACTTCCCGCTGGACACCCGTTCCACCAAGTCATGCATGTGTCCCAGCAGCATCTTGTGTTCCTTGCAATGGGCATCGTAACCGGGGAACTCGTACTCCTTCATGTACTGCTCTTCGGTCGCAAAATGTGTGTCGGTAAATTCAACCAGCTCAACAAGCAAATGCTTGAGACTTTCCTTGTCGATGCGGGCTTCCACCGCCGAGTGAAGGTTCCTGACCAACTCCAGAAGCTTCCGGTGCTGAGTATCGATGATCTCGACGTTGACGTTGTAATCATCATTCCAGGAAATGACCGACATGCTGCTCCCCTTGCGTTTCCCGTAACCCCACTATATCCCATATCGCTGAGTACCCCTCGAAATCATGGATGTGCTGGGCGCAAAAAAATCCACAGGGGCTCGACAACGCAGGCCCGACGGCCCCACAAAGCGACAACTGGTTTGGTTGAGGATTCCGATCGCGGCACACCCCGGCAGGCCTCCGAAGCCGAGGTCCCAGGGACTGCATCGTAAATGCCAGCCGAATATGAGCTTTCCGAGTAAATAAGTAGCGCGCCACGTCGCTCGACCACTCCCATTGAGGCGCATTCTACCGACGCCCACACGACCGCAGGTTTACTTGTACATTCCTGAACTTTTTTGGCGGGTATGGGCGGTTGCATCCGAACTGCCTCCGGCAAAAGCCGCTGGGGATACTATGATTGGGTGTATTGCGAACAAAGTGAAGCTGATGCACGAATGCGTCAGAGTTTCCCTGGATGACATAGAGCAACCAGATAGTCTTGGAGCAGACCCATGCAATCCTCCCGCTCTCAAGTAATTCGAAGCGCTGTTGCTCTGGCTCTTTTTATTCTCATTTTATGCCCGTCGCCGGGGTATTCGGACACCCTCGATGCAGTGCGCGATCGTGGTTACGTGAAGTGCGCGATCGGCAATCGGCCGGTGGGCGATACCCGTCTCGGTGACGCTGGCTACGAAGGGTTTTTCCCGGAGTTCTGCCGTGTGATTGCGCTGGCGCTGTTCAATGACCGGAACGCAGTACAACTGGCACCCATGCTCATTCGGCATGGGCTGCAAAGTATCTCGGAAGGCGAGGTGGATGTATACGTATCCAATGTGACGTGGACATTCTCACGGGACATTATATTGAAGCTCACGCCGGCCGCGGTCCTTTTTTACGATGGCCAGGGCTTTATGTCTCACCGGGGTTTCGTTCGTGACGCAATAGCAGATCAGACCGATGCGACCGTCTGCGTGTCACGTTCGACAACCACCATCGCGAATCTGAACGACTACATCAGTCTTCATAATCTTTCTTGGCGCGTACTGCCGTTCGAATCCTCCGAGGGACGGAACGATGCATTCTTCTCGCGCCGATGCGATCTCCTAACCACCGACCGGCTGGTCCTGGCATCGATGAGATCGACGACGGTTGAGAATCCCGACAACTACGTTTTGCACGATGAGGTGATCTCGAAAGAACCCTTGGTGGCTTATGTGAGCGCAAAAGATATGGCATGGGGTAATGTCGTTCGATGGGCGATTTTTGCCACCATGCTGGCAGAAGAGAAAGGCGTGACGAGCAGTAACTACAATGAATTGTTGTCCAGTCCGGATCCCGCCATTCGTCGACTCCTCGGCGTCGAGCCAACGCCCGGTAGCGAAGAGATCGGTCTGCCCAGGGAATGGGCCAGAAACATCATTGCGGGTTCCGGCAACTATGGAGAGATTTTCGACCGCTATCTGGGTAAAAACAGCCAAATCAACATCGCCCGAGGTGCGAACAAATTGTGGAACGACGGTGGACTGATGTTCAGTCCACCATTCCGCTGACGGTGGGCGCCCGATATGGAGGTTACCGCTGCAATCCCTTTACGGCATCGCATCTCGACGCTGCTGCTTACCATACTGACGCTTATTGCCAGCCTCGTGTTACTGGGTCTGGTGGCCATAATCATCCGGCTCGTCAACATAGAGAGCGACCTGGGGATACTGCGGGACAGCGCTCTTCCTCGTTTGGTAAAACTTTCCCAGCTCTCACAAGAGGCATCGGCGACGATATCTATTGCGCCGGCGTTGGGCGCCAATCCAACGCGTTTCGAGTTCGAAACCCTTCTGTCCAGGATCAAGGATAAGGAGACGTCGCAAGAGAATTTGATCCAGGAGATCGGCGCGCTCATACGCGATGCGGAGTCGGCACGGATCTTGGGCAAGAACAGTCAACTTTTGACCGCTAACCTCCAAGCCCTGACTGATGTCGTTGGTCAGCAGATCGCTGTCCGCAAGAGGCTGGGGCGGCACATTGAGTATTTGCGCCGAATCGCCGGGACGTTATCGGAAACGACCACTGACCAAGCGATGATCGAAGACAGCGACAGAGACTTGGAAGCGATCGACAGAGGGCGCACCAGCCAGCTGGCCGCCAGGCTCGCCTACGGCATCCTAAGTACTCTGCTGGACCCGAACAGCGCCCGGTTTTCCCGGAATCGGGCGGAGGACGAGGCGGGATTCACACTTGCCAGGCAGCTGCTTGAACAAGGTGAAAAACCGGCACCGGATGGGGTTGACGAACGCCCCACACCGTCTCTTCAGATGCTCGATTATTGGACTGCGGAGCGCGCCCAACTCTATCAAGACAAGAGTGCGGAACTGGCCAACGAGTTCAAAATCAAGGCGCTTGCGGAAGAGAACTCGCTTATCACCAATCGCCTACTCAACAGTGCAAGCAACGAGTTCTGGCTGGCGAGCGCCGATCTGCAAACTCAAATCGATTCGGTTGACGCTACAACACGTTTTTCCCTTGTTTCACTGCTTGTGATTGTGGCGGCTTTCGCCGCAGGCAATTTCCTTGTCTGGGTCGTGCTGAAGCGGCGCGTTTTCGGGAGGTTGAACCGAGTTCGCGACGCGCTGCAAACCTTTACCGAGGGAAAACGTCGCCCACCTGCGGATAATCTGGACGACGAGATTGGTCAGATATCCAGATCGCTTTTGATATACATGGATGTAATCGACCAGCGCGAAGCGCAACTGGCTGAGAAAACAAACGCTCTGGAGCAACTCTCCAACCAACTGGCGAAATACCTGTCTCCGCAGGTGTACGATTCGATTTTCAGCGGCAGGCAACAGGTCAGGATTGCAAGTAGCCGGAAAAAACTCACCGTGTTTTTCTCCGACATAGCCGGTTTCACTGAAACGGCAGATCGACTGGAATCCGAGGAATTGAGCCAATTGCTCAACCACTACCTGACGGAGATGTCGCGGATTGCTCTCGAGCATGGGGCAACCATCGACAAGTACGTAGGGGACGCGATTTTGGCGTTCTTCGGCGACCCGGAAACAAGGGGTGTCAAACAAGATGCCTTGGCCTGTGTGCTGATGGCGATAGCGATGCGTCGACGGATGAGGGATCTCAGCGAGATTTGGCGAAACTCGGGAATTGAGCGGCCACTGCAGATCAGGACTGGGATACACACCGGTTACTGCACGGTCGGCAACTTCGGTAGCGAAGACCGGATGGATTACACGATCATCGGCGGCACGGTCAACACCGCATCGCGCCTGGAGTCCGCCACTTCACCGGGTGACATCCTGATTTCATACGAGACCTTCGCGCTGGTAAGAGAGCAAATTCACTGCGAAGAGCATGGTGAAGTAGAGGTAAAGGGAATCGCTTATCCCGTGGCCACTTATCGGGTCGTGGATACCTTCGAGAACCTCGGTGAGGTGCGGCGACACTTTCAGGAACATCACCCGAACATCAAGCTCGATATCGATCTCCAAGCAATGACATCAGCCGACCGGGCTCAAGCCACGGCGGTTTTGCTTAAGGCCTTGGATACGATAGCGGATGCAAAACAAACGGCGTCGAGGAAGGCAGCCAGGGATTCGGAGGCGGGGCACTGACGCCCAAACCTCTTAGAAAACCCTACGATAGGCCGGGCAGGGACAACGGCCCATCATGCGCAACTGGCACCAGGCAAGATCAAACCACGCTCAAGGGTCACCGGGCATGTCGGCGCCAACGGAGAGGTGCATGGCGAGCGCGCCGACTGTGGGATGCTCAAAAATACTCACGATGCTCAGACCTGGGTCGATCTCAGCCCGCAAATGCCCCAGGATCTGATTGGCTCGCAGCGAATCGCCGCCGAGTTCGAGAAACGAATCATTCACCCCAATCTCGTGGATCTCCAACACCTGGGCCCAGACCTGGGCGATCCGCTTCTCCATGGCTGTCTTCGGTGCCGAATAGTCGACGGAAAGGGCCGGGCGCGATCGTGTAGGAACCGGTAGGCGAAGCCGGTCAAGCTTGCCGTCGACGCTCAATGGCAAAGCGTCCAGATAGACGAACGCCGTGGGCATCACCTGCTCGGCCATATGCGGAGCGAGCCAGTTCCGAAGCTCGGTTACTGTGGGCGCCGGATCAGCGTTGGCCACCAGGTAAGCCGCCAGGTGCCTTCCACCGCCCCGGTCCGTGTAAGGATGGAGAAGGGCTTCCCGGATGCCTGCACAGGTACACAGGATTCCCTCCAGATGCGCCGTGTCGATGCTCCGTCCACCGATCCGGCCCTGCGTTTCTCTGCGGCCCAGGTGCATCAGACAACCATGGGCGTCGAGGCGACCAAGGTCGCCGGTCTGGTAGCGGCGCAGGCAGCCGCGGCCAGACCGAAACTTTTCCTCGGTCAGTTCTGGATTGTTCCAGTACCCCAAGGCCAGATAGGCGCTCTCGACGACGATCTCTCCGGTCGATCCCGGTGGCAGGGATTTCCCGGATTCATCGACGATGTCGATGCTCATGTCCTCAACGGCATGACCGACGGGAAGAACGCCAATCGACGGTTCGGGTGAAGCCTGGTCGATGATGAACTGGCGCACCAAGCCACACTCGGTCGCGCCGAGACCGTTGACCAGAACGCAACCGTCGCCGAAAAAACGCTTGAAATGCACCTGGTCCGAGGCCCTCGCCTGATCCCCCTCGAGTCGAATCAGGCGCAGATCCGGATAACGGTCCGGAGACGCCGGCAATCTGCGGAAGATCGACGGCACCGAATGGAACACGGTCACCTTTTGACTCCGCAGCCAAGGCCCAAGGTCCTCGAATGCAATATCGCTCATGTCCAGAGGGTGGACGGTTGCACCATTTAGCAAGGCACCGAAGAGGGTCGACACGGTGCCGCTGAAGCTCGGGTTCTGCACAAGACTCATGCGGTCGCCGCGCGCGAATCCAAGGCTGTTGGTGTACCGCAAAATATTGTGCAGCACATTCCGATGGGTATCGACGACGGCTTTGGGGAGGCCGCTGGATCCGGAAGTAAAGTAGACGTGAGCCATCGCATCCGGAGACACGTCCAGATCCAGGTTCTCGCTGGTGTCTCTGTCACCGTTCCATTCCGCTTCTATGATCGGACATCGGGTACCCAGTACCGCTTGCGCCAGCGCCCGATTCCGTGCATCGACAACGGCGACACCAGGTGAGAGGTGGCCGACGATGGCAGAGAGCACCGGTATCGGCAGTCGTCGATCCAGAGGACTGTAGATCCGCCCGGCCTTGAGAACGGCCAGGATCGAAACCACCGAGGCAATGCCCTGATCCATCAGCAGCACGACGGGGCCGGATTGCAGCCCTGCCTCGGCCCGCAAAACGAGACGGTGCGCAACCTGGTTCGCCGCGCGATTGAGTTCCAAGTAGGTCAGTGACGCCGACTCGGCAACGACGGCAAACTGCTCGGTGCGTCGCGCCACCTGCGCTTCGAAACACCTATGGAGGGTCTGATTGATCCAATTCCTTTCGAGTGGATGAAAGGTATCGGGAACAGCGAGCGCCTGTCTTTCGCGGAAATCGTTCAAAAGCATTACCAGCGAGGGCGAGTCAATTCAAAATACGACAAAACAGACCCAGTCTTGGTGTTGTACCCCGCCAATACGAGGCATGTCTGCAAGTCGATGAATGTGCCACGAAGCGTTTCGAATTACTTGGTGCCGAAAATCGTCAGATACGCCGCCCAAGACGGAACCGGCCAGCCTGTTCGTCCCCTGGGATACGTTTGATCAGGCCGCCCGGCCGGGTCGGAGTGTTCTCGTCGTAACCGACCTGCCTTGAAGGCGGCGGAATTCAGCGCCGCACCGTGGTTCGAACTGTGGAGCAGCAATACCGGGGCTGCCCGGGTCGAGTCCGGATGCCGGCAGCAGCCTGCTGTCGGCGAAGTTCAAGCGGCCGTGGCCGTAGCCGATGATCCACTCGCCCATGTTGATGCCATACTCGTTCACGAATTCAGGCCGAACCGGCATGAAGTCGTCGATCCGGGTTGTCGGGCCGACCTGAGACGCTGACCCAGTTGACGATCTTCAGGGCGTTACGGGTCGTTCCCGAGCCGGTTACAGAACGTGGGCGGCGCCCCGCGCGCGCATGCTTTTGACAGCCCAGTCTTGGAGAAAGCCGTCGCCGAGCTTGCGTTGCAGGCTCCAATCAAAGATCGAACCCGCATTCTTGAATATGTACCCGCGAGGGATCATGGCCCGCACGCCCGATCCAGCAGTGGCTCGCCAAAGTCCATCCGTATGATATCTCGCGCCCGGGCCTTGCTGAAATGCGCTGAAAGGTAGCCGCTGTAGGCCTGCAACATCTCATTTACCTGCGGGTTGCCGGCATTCACAGCGAGGATTTTTTCGGCGAAGCTCGCAGGATCATCGGCTATATGCATGACCCGGTCCGCCCCGGGCAGGCCCTCGGCACCAACGGACGTGGATACCAGCGGAACACCCTGCTGGAGAGCTTCGATAACCTTGCCCTTGACGCCAGCACCAAAACGCAAGGGAACCACTACCATCTTCATTCGAGCATACATCTCTCGCAGTGCCGTATCGTCGAGGTAACCGTGCACGACAATGCCCCGCTTTTTCAGCTGCTGAATTTCATGTGGCATATTCGAGCCGACCAGATGCAACGCCAGATCAGGCGCGCGCGCCTGTACCAGCGGCAGTATTTGCTCGATAAACCAGCGCACGCCGTCACTGTTGGGCGGGTGATTGAAGCCGCCCACGAATAACATGCCTTCACGCTCAACGGGGGAATACTCTGGCAGCGGAACCTCTTCAACCAAATACAATGGGATCGCCCGGACCGGGAGATCCGGGACGTTTCCAAGAATTTCATCCACCTCGACCTGAGAGGGATAGTAGACATGGTCCATCTGCTCAAACACCCTGTATTCGCGCCTGCGCCAGTCGGCTGCCTCGCCTCGGACCGAGGAATCATCCGACACTTCCAGTTCGCGCTGTTTGCGCAGGTAGTGCAGGTCGTGGCCGAAGTAAAGCAGAGTCGGGCGCGGCTGCATTTTCCCCAGCGAACCGAGGAACTGCTCCGCCACATGCGGGCGGTGCACATAGACAGCGTGTATGTCGGCGGCATGGCACTGCAACCAGCTGTCAAGGTTGCGGGACATGGACTCCCCCACAAGCACCTCTACACCCATTTGCTGCAGATCGCCAGTGTAGGGCTGGTGCGGAAAAAAATTGGCACCGATGAACTTGACGTTATAACCCATCTCGACGAACAACTGCAGGTACTGCCAGGTTGAGCGGGAGCCGGCGTCCTTGTCATAGGAGGGCACATAGTGGTCTATCACCAGAATGGTGCGCCGGTATCGCGAGCGATCACGGGCCTGGAATACGCTTTGCCCGCTGGGGAAGTGATCGCGGCGCAGGACAGTCTGCCACTTGCTCGCGAACGCCTTCTGGTTCTCGATCTGGTGTTGCTTGATGCCACTTTTCAGATCGGTGCCGTTACTCACACCCTCAAAGTGAAACACCACCGACGTGGGTTGATAGAGGACCAGATAGCCGGCCTCGCGGGCCGCAAAGCACAGATCGGTGTCCTCGTAGTAGGCTGGAGCGTAACGCGTGTCGAAACCATCCAGTTTCTGCCACAAGCTGCACCGGACCAGCAGGCAGGCGCCTGAAACGTAGTCAACCTCGCGCAGGTAATTGTAGGCGGGTTCCCCGGGGTCATCCATGCGCCCATAATTCCAGCCGCTGGCGTCATCCCAGACAATGCCTCCGGCCTCCTGCAACGTCCCGTCCCCGCACAGAAACTTGGGACCCACCACCCCGGCACCCGGGTGTTGATCCAGCGTTCTCACCAGCGAAGACAACCAGCCGTCGGTCAAACCCGTATCGTTGTTCAGAAACAGCAGGTACTCGCCGGTAGCCAATTCCGCACCGGCGTTACAATTGCGTACAAAGCCAAGGTTGGCGCTGCCGCGTTTCACCTTGATACCCTCGACCCTCTGCTCAATCGTCGCGGTGTCGTCAGTGGAGGCATCATCCGCAAGGATCACTTCGTACGCGACATCCGCGCTATGTTCCAACAAGGAACGCAGGCAGAACATCGTCATTCGATACTGATTGAACACGGGTATGATAATGGACACACGCGGCTGCGCGCACGGTCTGAACTTCAGCTCCAGACTGTCAAGCCCCTCCTCCAGTTCGGGTAACATGGACATTACTTCCAGCTCATTCCGCTTCGGAAAGCGCCGGTTTACCCAGATCGCTACGTCCCTTCGGTCAGAACCAAGAAAAAAGTCGATCGCGCGCTTCAGCCGCGCCAAACTGAAACCACGAAGCGAAGCGACTGGATGGGCGAAAACGTACCGCACCACGTTGGCCAGCAACCGCATGCGCGTAACATCACTGCTGGGGGCTGGTCGCTGGTATTGGCTGAAATGCTCCGCGGCATCGCGCAGTACGCCCTCATAGGCCGTACTTTGGCCCCGCTGCCCTGTGACCAGCTTATAGAAGCCAGCCACGCCGCGGCAAAGCCCACCCAACCCGGACTCGGCAAAGCTCAGCAGATTGTGGTAGCTGAGTTCCAACCGGAAAAACAGATAATCAGCCTTGTCATTGGCTTCCTTCAGTTCCTGCTCGTTGAGCGCCAAGGACGCCTGGAGTTGGTCCGCTCGCTCTGTTGAAACGGCGAGATCACTCCTAAGTTGCTCGCGGTTTTTGCGCAAGAACTGCAGTTCTTCCTCATCGCGCCGATGCGCATCGGCAAGTGCCCGGTGCTCTTCCAGCAGCGCATCATGGCGCTTCAGGAGGCAATCCCGTTCAGCGAGTTCGGCCTGCAGGCGGCCGCGATTTTCACGCAAGAACTGCACTTCTTCCTTGTCGCGCCGATGCGCCTCGGCAAGCGCCCGGTGCTCTTCCAACAACGCGTCTTGGCGGTGCAGCGCAGTCTCCAACTCGACGGACTTCTCTTGAAGCCGCGCCGCCACCACCCGCGCGTCAACCGACGCGGCGTAGGCCCTGGCCATGCTGTCAATGCGAATCAGTGGAGTGGTATCCGTACCCCGGAAATCCGCGGGAACGCTGCCCGTGTGCACCACTTCCAGGCATGCGCTGTGCAATTCCCGCTGGGCTATATTCAGCAATCCAGGTATAGGGCTGTCGGCTTGCGGTGTGTGATCCAGCCCATGGTCGAACACATCCCCACTCGACACGCCCGACTCAGCAAACGCAATTCCTGCATTCTGAAGTTTCCGCAGAAGTGCGGTCAGCTCAAGACTGGGATTTGCGGCAAACGACTCATAGGAAAGGGCGACGAACTCCCGCCCTCGAAGAATCTCCAGCGCACGCTGATTGTAGTGCTGCCATAGCGCGAGTCCGTAATCCAGGGGCAGGCCGTTGCGCTTTTCCAGGGAGCTGACTACGCCCTCCGCTCCGCGATAAACGAACAACAGCAGGGCATCGCGCAAACGCACCTCCCAGGCGGGCCAGGTGAGCAGAAAACGCGGATCCTTCAGCAGCCAGCCTCCTTCGCCCAGCCGCACGAAGATCGCATCCATCTCCCGTGTGCTGTACGGATCCAGGGCGACCGGCTCAAAACCCGGCCTGTACCAGCTGCTCCCTGTCCGCTCTAGCAGGTAATCGTTGAGCGCAACAACATCGCGCCGCTCCGAGAAACCGCGGGGATTGTCCGCCTGCGGAGCCAGCAATTCCTCTTCGCTACCAATATGGAGTCCAGGCGCAAGCGCGCCGGCAACCATGGAGGTACCAGATCGGTGCATGCCGAGGATGACCAGATTGCGTGTTGTTGCGCCGGAGGGCACGGCTCGCCTTTATACTGTAATTCTGACGCCTAGTTTACTTCATCAAAGCCAGAGCCGCATTCACTGCTGGAGGATCGCCAGGCATCAACAGCTTCCCGGCCGGCCCTTATCCGGCCAGCCACAGAACTGCTAGAATCGGCGCACACCCAAGCGGATGAGACCCACTTGCTGAGCGGTCTTCGATCACTGTTCTGCGCCACGCCCTCCACTGCGATCGATTTTTCCGTGGTCGTGGTCGCCTACGACATGGCCAGAGAGTTGCCGCGCACCCTGCAGTCCCTGAGTCGCAGCTATCAACGGGACATCAGCCATCTCAACTATGAAGTCATCGTGGTGGACAATGGTTCGCCGCAAGCGGTCAGTGCAGAGACAGTGAGGGAACACGGACCGGAATTTCGCCTTCTCCGAATAGACGCCGCCAGCGGCTCCCCGGGACCCGCACTCAACCGGGGTGCGGCCCTGGCCCGAGGCAAATACCTGGGGATGATAATCGACGGCGCCAGATTGGTCAGCCCCGGGATTTTGCACTGGGCGAACCAGGCTTTTCGCCTGAATAGTGAGGCAGTGGTGGCCGCGGTGGGTTTCCATCTCGGCCCGGAACATCAGCGTCTGTCAAGCCAGCGTGGATACACCCGGGCAATTGAGGACCGGCTGCTGCAGCAGATTGCCTGGCCAGAGGATGGATATCGCCTGTTCGAAATTGCCAGTCTGGCAGGCTCGGCCCGGTTCGGTTTGCACAGCCCGCTGGCGGAGAGCAACTGCGTATTTACCAGCCGGGCGCTTTTTGCGCGCAGCGGAGGTTACGAGGAAAAATTCCTGTCCGCCGGCGGCGGGCTGATAAATCTTGAATTTTACCAGCGCGTCTGCGCGGCTGCCGGCCACCAGGTCTACCATCTCGCCGGGGAGGGATGCTTTCATCAGATTCACGGCGGGGTGACGACCGGAGGCAGCGATGTCGAAACCCGCAAGTTCAAAGACCTGCAGGACGAGTACGAATCTGTGACAGGCAGAAAGTTCGGGCATCTCGCCTATCAACCCATACTGCTGGGCAACGTCCCCGACGCTGCCAAACCCTTGATCGCTCAGGGCCTGGAAGCAATGTTACGGGAAAACTCACTGACGGATCGGCGTGGGCAACACATGAGCCGGGCGGGGATAGACTACTCAGCCATGGATAACGTCGGGTGAACCTTCGGCCAATGGGCCGCAAATTCGGGCCCGGCATTCTCTTCACCGCAGTATATATCGGTCCAGGTGCCGTCGGCCTTTGCGATCTTGAGATCCTAAAGGTACTGGCCACAGTGGGCTGCGGGCTAATGAGTCTGCTGGTGGTTCGGTCGGGGCGGCCAATCGCACAAGACGTCGACCCTCTCGCGCTCGTCCGAACCGCCAGTCGATCGTCGATCTGAGCGTCCAAGCCGCTCTGACCGGAATTCCCGTGCCCCATTCAGGGCAAACACCTGCCTGCTGCAACGATTTGTCAAGCTGCGCGCATCGCCAGGCTGCCCCTTACCCCATCGGCGCCGATTGGCGCCGAAGTGCTGGGTGGTAGTCACCGGTTCACCTAACTCGCTCGACCAGCCCCATGCTCCTCATACCCAGCTACGGTATGCACGAAGCCTAGTGTAGTGTCTCCCAAATAACTTAACACCTGCGCTGGCCCTCGCGGTCCCTGACGGCGTTGCGGATCGTCGCAATAGCGCTGGCTATTCCTCCTCACCGCGCCTTGTCAGTAACCACGATGCCTAACCTCAACCGTCAAGTTATTTGGAAGACACTACACTAGGTGTAACACCGACCAACCTGCCATCGGCGCCGGCGCCGAGTTTAGCCGAAGCGGAACCGAGATGTGAGGCGTTGCGCTATAGTACTTGTTTGTCCCTGGTGGCTCGTGTGCGGATGCAACAATCCGATCCGCCACTTACCCCACGATCCCGAACAAGTCTTCGGGGAGATGGGGTCGCCCCGGAACGCGTCGGGCTCTCGGAACGCGGTGAATTCGTCAAATTTTCTGCAAACGTTTTGGGGCTCAGCAGAGAACCGCGGTTCGGATTTACCGTTGCTTTCTGGACGGTGCACGAAGCACGGAAGGCTCGGAACTTGTGCAAGCAGGTGCGAGAGGTGCTCAACGCCGACGCACCCTTGCTTATCGTCGAGCCCAAGATCCATGTGGGAAGAGAGGCGTTGCAAACCCGCGTAGAGGCGGCACGGCGTGCAGGATTCTCAAAGCAGGGCAAACCCAGAGTGGCATTGAGCCGATCCGTTGCCCTGCTGCGCCAAGCTGCCGACTGACCCTCCTCGAAAGTACCAATCCTGTGGCCCAAATCTCGTTCCGAACCAAGGCCATTGTGGTATCTCGGACATGCGGCGATGGGGCCATGAGCGCCGCGCCATGGTGTTAAAAACAACATCTGGTTGGGTAATCGGCGCACCGATTACCCGGTTACAACCGATTTCAGGGCAAGCCCAACACCGTACGCCAGACCAGCTGCGATACCCCCCAGGGTGAGCGTCTCAATACTGGAACGAAACGCCGGCTTGCCGACAACTCTGCCCTTGAGGGCGCCGACCAGTACAAACGCGGTTCCGGTTCCAACCGCGCTCCAAAAGAATGGCGTGGATACCGGGTGGTCGGACAGCCAGTTCCAGAGATACACCCAGATTGGCACCATGCCTACAATCAGGAAGGCGGCGAACACGGTCAACCCAGCCTTCCAAGGTACCGGCTGACTCTTGCCGAGACCATGTTCCTCGAGCAGCATGGCATCTACCCACCGATTCACATTGGCGGTTACCACCTGGACCGCCCGATCGAGGTCATCGCCGGCAAATCCTTTACGCTCAAGAATCTGCCGCATCTCCTCCCGCTCACCCTCCGGAATCAGTGCAACATGAAGGTGTTCATCGGCCCGTGTCTTTGCTTGGCGTTCAAGCTCGGCACGTATCCCGAGAAAGTTTCCCACAGCCATGCTGAAGCCATCGGCGAGGAGATTCGCAAGACCTAGGACGATGACGATTCCCGCCGACAGGTCTGCGCCAGATACGCCAGCAACCACCGCAAAGGTCGTTATGGCGCCGTCGCTGGCACCAATGACGGCATCGCGGACGTAGCTGTAGGTAGGCCCCTGGGCCAACCGCTTCGAGATCGCCTTTCGGGTGTGGCTGCGTTTCAGCGAATCAATTGACTCGCCGTTCACTTCCATAGTCATTCCATCCCCGACTCGGCGACCGCCGCGTCGTGTGGACCAATAACCTCAAATCCGTGCAATCAGGGACGCCTTTCTAGTGTCATGAGTCAGAAGTTAGGGGACCTTCAGAGCGCCCCAGATTCGCCAATGCAAGGCGCGGATGCGAAGGCATGGCGAGCGACGAAGGGCCCGGGTCCGGCGAGCAGCTTAGATTCGAGTTTGATCTATTGGACTTCACAATCAATCGCCGACTTTCGCCAGCACGGCCATTCACGGGCGCATCGGCTTCCGGCGCTACCACCGACCAACCGACTTAGGGAACCTCTGAATTATTCGTGAACGTAAACCTTGGGACTGAACTGCACAGCTTCATCATTGCAAATCTTGGCAATAGAATCACGGTTACCTGCGATCTGCGCGTCGAAGCTACACATTTCACCCCCCAATGTGCTTCGTCCAGAATAAATCAGATGGCATGGACTCCCCCTCCCCATACGGCATCTAAAGTGCCAGATTGGGCGTGTTAACCACTCAATCACAGGAGAAGGGGAGCCCACATGAACATTACCCACATCGCAGTCGATTT
>JAHEDQ010000126.1 GCA_024641125.1 Candidatus Competibacteraceae bacterium
AGTCTGACGACACTTTTGTCCGGCCGATTTACGCGGGTAACGTCATCGCCACGGTCCAGACCATGGATCCGATCAAGGTGGTCACCGTGCGAACCACCGCGTTCGAACCGGCGGCCACCGAAGGGGGGGCGGCGGAAATCGAAGCCCTGGCCGGCGCCGGTGACATGGGCTTCTCGACCTTTGTGGGTGAGGACCTGACGAAATCCGATCGCCCCGAGCTGGTTTCGGCGGATATTGTGGTGTCCGGTGGCCGGGGGATGGGTAACGGTGAGAATTTCGCCCTGCTGGAGGACGTTGCCGACAAGCTGGGGGCTGCGGTTGGGGCTTCGCGGGCCGCCGTCGATGCGGGATTCGTACCCAACAACTACCAGGTCGGTCAAACCGGCAAGGTGGTGGCGCCGCAGTTGTATATCGCGGTGGGTATCTCTGGTGCGATCCAGCATCTGGCCGGCATGAAGGACAGCAAGGTCATCGTGGCCATAAACAAAGATGAAGAGGCGCCCATTTTTCAGGTTGCGGACTATGGCATCGTCGGTGACCTGTTCCAGGTGATTCCTGAGCTATCGGCCGAGTTGGACAAGATTTAGCGAGCCTCTGATTCATTCTGGACGAAGCAGATTGGAGGGTGAAATGTGCAGCTTCAAGCCGCAGATCGCGGCTAACAGTCGTTCTATTGCCAAGATCTGCAACGATGAAGCTGTGCATTTCAGTCCCAAGATGCACTTTCACGAATAGATCAGAGGCTCGCTAGAATCCGATTCATCACGGAGACGCCATTCGGCGTCTCCGGCCCTCGACCTGCTCGCGGGTGCGCGCGCCGCTTCGGTTTTGGCCTACAATCCGCCATCAGAGACGATTCAAGCGGGGTCCCGACAGACGGGTTCTGCGCGGTCGTGATGGTGAACGCCGATGCAACCAGGAGTCGTAATCTATGACCAGCTATACCGCACCCACGCGCGAGATGCAGTTTGTCATCAGCGAACTGGCCGGACTCGAGCAGGTCCGACAGTTGCCTGGTTTCGAGGAGGCCACCCCGGATCTTGTGGAGGCCGTACTCGAAGAAGCGGCGCGTCTGGCCAGCGAGGTCCTCGCTCCCATCAATAAAAGCGGTGACCTGGAAGGCAGTCGAGTTGAGAATGACGGTGTGGTGGTGGCCGAGGGCTTCAAGGAAGCCTATGGCCAGTTTGTCGAAGGTGGTTGGCCGGGCCTCAAGTTCAGTCCCGAATTCGGCGGTCAGGGCTTGCCCGCCCTGGTATCCACCGCGGTGGACGAGATGTGGCAGGCCGCAAACATGTCCTTCGCCCTGTGTCCGTTGCTGACCCAGGGTGCCATCGACGCCATCGAGATTCACGGCAGCGATGCGCAACAGGCTCTTTATCTTGAGAAAATGGTCAGCGGGCAGTGGACCGGAACCATGAACCTGACCGAACCCCAGGCCGGGTCCGATCTGGCGGCGGTCCGGACCCGGGCGGAACCGGCGGGCGATCATCATTTGATCACCGGTCAAAAAATTTACATCACCTGGGGCGATCACAACGTGGCGGAGAATATTGTCCATCTGGTGTTGGCCCGGACCCCGGAGGCACCCGAGGGCGTCAAGGGCATCTCGCTGTTTATCGTGCCCAAGTTCCTACCCGATGCAGACGGCAGCCCGGGCACCCGAAACGACGTTCACCCGGTGTCCGTGGAGCATAAAATGGGGATTCACGCCAGTCCCACCTGCGTCATGAGCTACGGCGACCACGGCGGCGCCGTAGGGTATCTGGTGGGTGAGGAAAACAAAGGCCTGGTTTACATGTTCACCATGATGAACCGCGCCCGTTTGTCGGTTGGTTTGCAGGGTCTGGCCATTTCCGAACGGGCCTATCAACAGGCCCGCGAGTATGCGCGCCAGCGCGTTCAAGGCAGTGCCGTTGGGCACGAAGGGCGGGTGACCATCATTCACCATGCCGACGTGCGCCGCATGTTGATGGTGATGAAATCCCATATCGAGGCCATGCGCGCCCTGGCCTACGTCACCATGGCCGAGCTGGACATGGCGGAGAAATCGACCGACGAAGCAGCACGGGAACGGCATCAGGTACGAGTGGATTTGCTCACGCCGGTGGTTAAGGGGTGGCTGACTGAGGTGGGGCAGGAACTCACGTCGCTCGGGGTGCAAATTCACGGCGGCATGGGCTTTATCGAGGAAACCGGCGCGGCACAGTACTTTCGGGATGCGCGGATCACCACCATTTATGAGGGCACCACGGGAATCCAGGCGCTGGACCTGGTGGGGCGTAAGACCCTGCGGGACGCTGGCCGGGCGCAGGCCGAGCTGCTGGCGGACATGCGCGCCGACGTCGAGGCCCTGGCCGAAGCCGGCCCGGAACTGGACGAGGTGCATGCGGCCCTGGTCCAGGGGCTGAACGACCATGAGCAAGCGGTAAAATACCTGCTTGGACAATTTCAGGCCGATCCCGATTTGCCGGGCAGTGTGGCGTTCAACATGCTCATGCTGATGGGCACCGTGGCCGGTGGCTGGCAAATGGGCCGCGCCGCCCTGCGCGCCCGGCAGGCGCTTGACCGGGGTGAGGACGGCGACGGCTTTTACCGCACCAAGCTGGCCACCGCCCGTTTCTATGCCCGGCACATCATGCCCCGCACTAAGGCTTATCTGGGTGGGGCGCTTGCCGGTAGCGAGGACGTCATGAGCCTTACCGAAGCCGAATTCTAGTGTCATGAGTCAGTAGTTCGTTGCATTTCAGCAAGACGAGAAGCGCTCAGACGCTAGTGTAGTGTCTCCCAAATAACTTAACCCCTGCGCTGGCCCTCGCGGTCCCTGACGGCGTTGCGGATCGTCGCAATAGCGCCGGCTATTCCTCCTCACCGCGCCTTGTCAGTAACCACGATGCCTAACCTCAACCGTCAAGTTATTTGGAAGACACTACACTAGCGGGCCATGCGGGAAGTCGGTTATTCACAAAGCGCCGTTGATAAACTAAGGTCAGGCGCACACCGCAGGTAATGGCAGGCCCTTGCAAAGGGGTGCAACGCAACATTGGGCCATCAGCGACGCGCCCTATGGGCCAGCCCACAAGCTCCGTTGACCGCGTTACACTCGCGGCAATTGGCGCCGGCCAGTCCTGCGCTCACGTGCCTTGCCAACCCGCCTTGTGGCCTGGCTGTGGGTTACCGATCTTCCCGCAAGGCCTACTAGACCCGTTTCCCCAACCGCAGGTCCAAACCGTCCGGTGACATGAGCCGGGCGGTTTTTTTGTGTCCGTTGCGTCTGTTGTCAGCCATACGTTCGCGCAGTTGCGATCGCAACATTGCTGTCATGAATGGTCGTTATAAATGCCCCCACAACCTGGGATCACCGGCGGCTTGAACCATAGGGAGGCTCGAACATCGCAGGAAGCGGGTCCCGGCCATAGACAGCAAATGCACATTCTGGAGGTCGAGATGATCAATAAATCTATTCCCGTGGCGCTTGCGGCCGCCGCACTGACCAGCGGATGGGCCCAGGCCCAATCATCCCGTGACTACATCAGCGTGGTGGGTTCGTCCACCGTCTATCCGTTCGCCACGGTGGTGGCCGAGCAGTTCGGCAAGACCAGCGGCTTCAAAACGCCGAAGATAGAATCCACCGGGTCCGGTGGCGGCCTGAAGCTTTTCTGCTCAGGGGTGGGGGTCGAGTACCCGGACATTACCAACTCGTCACGCCGCATCAAGGCCTCGGAGGTCGAGGGATGCGCCGCCAACGGCGTCACCGACATCATCGAGGTCAAGATTGGTTACGACGGCATCGTATTGGCCAACTCCAAGGCCAGCCAATCTTTCGATCTGTCGCGACGCGATATTTTCAATGCGCTTGCCAAGGACGTGCCCAACGCTGCGGGCGATGGCGGGTTCATCCCGAACCCGTACAGAACCTGGTCCGAAGTCAACCCGGATCTACCCGATGTCGAAATCGAGGTGCTGGGCCCCCCGCCTACCTCCGGCACCCGCGACGCCTTCGTGGAACTGGCCATGGAAGGCGGTTGCAAGACCTTTGACTCGATCGCCGCGCTCAAGAAATCCGATTCCGACGCGTACAAGGCGCGCTGCCACAGCGTGCGTGAAGACGGGGCCTTCATAGAGGCCGGGGAGAACGACAATCTGATCGTTCAGAAGCTGGAGGCGAATCCGGCCGCCCTGGGTATTTTCGGCTTCAGTTTTCTGGATCAGAACGCGGACAAGGTTCAGGGATCGGAGGTCGATGGAGTGGCCCCCACGTTCGAAAATATCGCCAGTGGCGAGTACCCGGTCTCGCGCCCGCTGTATTTCTATGTGAAGAAAGCCCACATCGACGTCATACCCGGCATGAAGGAATATCTGGCCGAGTTCACCAGCGAGAAGGCCTGGGGTGACGAGGGTTATCTGGCGGACAAAGGCATGATCCCCATGCCCACCGAGGAACGTCAGCAGTTCGCCGACAACGTGGCGTCGCGGAAAAACCTCAGTATGGCCGCCAACTAGCCAAACGGCATCTAAAGCGGGACCGGCAGCACGCTGTCCGTCCCGCTGAATAGCTTCACGTTCTTCTGATTGCCGGACATCCGAATGCAGACCTCTGTACTGATACTCGTCCTGGTGGCATTGACCGTTGTTGGCTTTTACTTGGGCCGCAGCCGGTCGGTGGCGGTGGCGGGCGGTACGGCCGGCAGCGCTCAACTCCACTCCCTGCCGAGCTATTATGGCTACCTGACCGCCATCTGGTGCGGGGTGCCGGCCCTGATCGTCCTTGGGTTCTGGATGGCGTTTCAGGACAACATCATTACCCATTTTGTCACGGCTGATCTGCCGGCAGAGACGGCGGCCGATCCGGGCCAATTGGGTTTAGCCCTCAACGATGTCAAGAATCTCGTTCGGGGCAATATCACCTCTCGTGCGACAGACCCGGCCATGGTTGCGGCGGCCGATCACTACCGGCAGCTTCAGACCATCAGCCGCCTGGCTTTGACCGTCGTGATACTGGCTCTGGCGATCGGCGGCATCGCCCTCAGCTGGAAACGGATCGGGCCGGCGTTGCGAGCGCGGAATCAGGTCGAAGCCGTGGTCATGGTGTTCCTGATCCTGTGTTCCACCATCGCCATTTTTACCACCCTGGGCATCGTGCTGTCGGTGCTGTTCGAATCGATCCGTTTCTTCCGGATTGTGCCGGTGACCGAATTTATATTCGGCCTGGAGTGGAGCCCGCAGATGGCCATCCGCGCGGATCAGGTGGGGTCCACCGGGGCTTTTGGCGCCGTTCCTCTGTTCGCCGGTACCCTGTTGATTTCCGGCATCGCAATGCTGGTGGCCGTGCCCATCGGGCTCATGTCGGCCCTGTACCTGTCGGAGTACGCCAGCCGCGGTTTTCGATCCGCGGCCAAGCCGGTGTTGGAGATTCTTGCCGGTGTGCCCACCGTCGTGTACGGCTTTTTCGCTGCCCTGGTGGTGGCGCCTCAGGTGCGCGGGCTGGGTGAGGCTATCGGCCTTTCCGTGTCATCGGAGAGTGCCCTTGCGGCCGGTCTGGTCATGGGGATCATGATCATCCCCTTCGTTTCCTCGCTGTCCGACGACGTGATCAACGCCGTTCCTCAGGCCATGCGCGACGGCTCCTACGCCATGGGCGCGACCCGCTCCGAAACCATCGGCCGGGTGATATTCCCGGCCGCGCTGCCGGGCATAGTCGGTGGCGTGCTGCTGGCCGTTTCCCGTGCCATCGGGGAAACAATGATCGTGGTGATGGCGGCCGGCCTATCGTCCAATCTTACGGCCAATCCGTTGGAGGCGGTGACCACGGTCACGGTTCAGATCGTAACCCTGCTGGTGGGTGATCAGGAATTCGACAGTCCCAAGACCCTGGCGGCGTTCGCCCTCGGTCTGGTGCTTTTCGTGGTGACTCTGACCCTGAACGTTATCGCCCTGCATGTGGTGCGCAAATATCGGGAGCAGTATGAGTAACGGCACTATCACCGGGGCGGGGAACCCGGGTCGCACCATCGACACGGTACGAGCCGGTCTCGACAGGCGGTATCGGGCGGAGCGTCGGTTCCGGATCTACGGCCTGTCCGCCATCGTTCTGGGTCTGTTGTTCGTGTCGATTCTGTTCATAACCATTATTGGCAACGGCTATCCGGCGTTCCAGCAGACCTACGTCAAGCTGGACATTGACTTCGATCCAGAATCCCTGGGCATCGGTGACCAACGCTCGAACGCGGCGCTGTCTGGCGCCAATTACCAGGCTCTGGTTCGAAACGCGCTGAAGGTGCGGTTTCCGGATGTGACCGGACGCTCGGACCGCCGGGCGCTGAACTCGCTGATCAGCTCCGGCGCGTCGTACCAGCTTCGGGACGCGGTGCTGGACGATCCGACCATCATCGGGACCCGTCGATCGGTTTGGGTACCGGCGGACGACGATGTGGATCAACTGGTCAAGGGGCATATGGACCGGGCCGCTGCTGAAGGCGACCGGCGCTTGAAGGACAATCAGCTCGCCTGGCTGGACCAGTTGCAGGCGGACGGCGCCATTGAAAAGCGCTTCAACACGACGTTCTTCACCGCCGGGGACTCACGTGAGCCGGAGCTGGCCGGTATACGTGGCGCACTCATGGGTTCGGTATTTACTCTGATCGTGACCCTGGCCTTGTCCTTTCCCATTGGTGTTGCGACCGCGGTTTACCTGGAAGAGTTTGCGCCCCGAAATCGCTGGACCGATCTGATCGAGGTCAACATCAACAATCTGGCGGCGGTGCCGTCCATTGTGTTTGGTCTGCTCGGGCTGGCGGTGTTCATCAACTTCTTCGGTCTGCCCCGGTCCGCGCCCCTAGTGGGCGGGCTGGTCCTGACCTTGATGACCCTGCCCACCATCATTATTGCCAGCCGCGCGGCCCTCAAGTCGGTGCCGCCTTCGATTCGCGACGCGGCGCTTGGTGTCGGCGCCTCCCGGGTTCAGGCCGTGACCCATCACATACTGCCACTGGCCATGCCCGGCATGTTGACCGGCGCCATCATCGGCATGGCCCAGGCTCTGGGTGAATCGGCACCGCTGCTCATGATCGGCATGGTGGCCTTCATCGTTGACGTGCCCGGCGGCTTCACCGATCCGTCCACCGTGTTACCGGTTCAGATCTACCTGTGGGCCGACAGTCCCGAGCGGGGATTTGTGGAACGCACCTCAGCCGCCATCATGGTATTGCTCGGTTTTCTGATCGTGATGAACGCCTTGGCGGTGCTGCTGCGCAAGCGTTTTGAGCGTCGCTGGTGAGAGCCGCAACGCATTGAGACAAAGAGGGTGTTTGCCTGATGGATACGGTTTCTGTCGAGAACGAAGTGATTATGGCTGACGATGGGATTGTGAAGCCAGTGGCGGGAGGCCGGGCGACGATTGATCGCGACAACCGAGAGACGGTGGGTGACGTGACTGCCAAGAACCCGAGAATGCGTTGCCGTGAAGTCAGTGTGTTCTACGGTGAGAAGCAGGCCATACACGATGTCAGTTTGGACGTGGGCAGCAATGAAGTCATCGCTTTGATCGGCCCCTCCGGTTGCGGCAAATCCACTTTCCTACGCTGCCTGAACCGCATGAACGACACCATTGACGGTTGCCGTGTCATCGGCGATATCAGCTTGGATGGAGACAGCATCTTTGACACCAAGATGGACGTCGTTCAGTTGCGCGCTCAGGTCGGCATGGTGTTTCAGAAGCCCAACCCGTTTCCCAAGTCGATTTTCGAGAATGTGGCTTACGGGCCGCGGATTCACGGCCTCACCCGGGACAAGACCGAGTTGGAGGCGGTCGTGCACACCAGCCTGGACAGGGCGGGTCTGCTGGACGAAGTCAAGGACCGCCTTGGTGAGCCGGGCACCGGGTTGTCCGGCGGGCAGCAACAGCGTCTTTGTATTGCCCGGGCCATCGCGGTCAATCCGGAGGTTATCCTGATGGATGAACCCTGTTCGGCGCTGGACCCCATCGCCACCGCCCGGATCGAGGAGTTGATCGATGAGTTGCGCGAACAGTACGCCATCGCCATCGTTACCCATTCCATGCAGCAGGCGGCGCGGGTGTCCCAGCGCACGGCGTATTTTCATCTCGGCGATCTGATCGAGATCGGCGAGACCAATCAGGTCTTCACCAATCCGCACCACCAGTTGACTGAAGACTACATCACCGGCCGATTCGGTTGAGCATGTTCGATGACCACGGAATCTGAACAGGGAGAACCCGCCATGGGTCAGTCCGGCGAGGGGCATATCGTCAAACGGTTCGATGCCGATCTGATGAAACTGCACGGGCGCGTGCTGGAAATGGGCGGTCTGGTCAGCGACCAACTGAGTCGGGCGCTTAAGACCCTGGATGACCAGGACGTGGAGGCGGCCCGCGGGGTGATTGAACGCGATCGGGATGTCAACGTGCTGGAATTACGGACCGACGAGTGTATCGCAGAAATCCTGGCCCGGCGCCAGCCCGTTGCCCGCGATCTGCGCCTGGTGCTGGCCGTATCCAAGGCGGTGACCGATCTGGAACGCATTGGCGATGAGGCCATCAAGATTGCCCGTATGACGATTGAGATTTACGGCCGCGAGGCCAGTATTTTGCCCGGTAACGAATTGCTCGATGACCTGGAGTTGATGGGTCGTGAGGCTCAGCATGTGCTGCGCGCCGCCCTGGAGGCATTCGATACCATGGATGTCGAGCGGGCAATGAGCACCTTGGGCATGCAGGACCGGGTGGAGAAGACCTACAGGGCCGCGCTACGCCGCCTGGTCACCTATGTCATGGACGATTCCCGCAATGTGGGTCACATGATCCAGATTGCCCTGGTGGCGAAGGCTCTGGAGCGAATTGCGGATCACGCCCGAAATATATCCCAGTACGTGGTCTACTGCGTGCAGGGCACCGACATCCGGCACGCCAGCGCGCAAATGGCCCGATCCGGGGGGTGAAAGAAACCACGCACCGTCTTCCGGACGCGGCGGCGGGTTGCACCCCTGCATATCGCCTTAAGATGTTGCCTTACATGTTGCCTTACATGTTGCCTTACATGTTGGGATAGTTGGGGCCGCCACCGCCTTCCGGCACCACCCAGTTGATGTTCTGTCCGGGATCCTTGATGTCGCAGGTTTTGCAGTGAACGCAGTTCTGTGCACTGATCTGCAGGGTGGGCTGTTGGGTCTCCTCATCCTGGACAATCTCGTAAACCCCGGCCGGGCAGTACCGCTGTTCAGGTGCGTCATACAGCGCAAGATTGACCTCGATCGGAACCGCCGGGTCCTTGAGTTGCAGATGGCAGGGTTGCGCCTCTTCGTGATTGGTGTTGGATACGAACACCGATGACAAGCGATCGAAGGTCAGTACGCCGTCCGGCTTCGGATAGTCGATGGTTGGGCAGGCGTCCGCTCGCTTCAGGGTATCGTGATCCGCGTGGTGATCCAGGGTCCACGGCGCCTTACCTTTGAGCACATAGGTCTCCAGGGCGGAGTAGGCGATGCCGCCCCATAGGCCCCAGCGGAAAGACGGTCGGATGTTGCGTACGGTTCTCAGCTCGTCCCAGAGCCAGGTCTGTCGCAGGGCCTCGGGATACGCGGTGACCTCGGCGCCGGTGGGATCACCGGCCTGAAACGCCGCGAACAGTGTCTCCGCCGCGGCCATGCCGGATTTCATGGCGGTATGGGTGCCCTTGATCTTGGGCACATTGAGAAAGCCCGCTGTGTCGCCAACCAGCACGCCGCCGGGAAAGGTCAGCTTGGGAATTGACTGGAAGCCGCCTTCGGACAAGGCGCGGGCACCGTAGCAGAGGCGCCGGCCGCCTTCGAACAAACCGCGGATGTCCGGATGGGTCTTGAAGCGCTGCATCTCCCCGAACGGAAACAGATGCGGATTCCGGTAGTCGAGCCCGATCACAAAACCCACGGAGACCTGATTGTCCTCCAGATGGTATAGCCAGGAACCGCCGTAGGTGTTCCGATCCAGTGGCCAGCCCACGGTGTGAACGACGCAGCCCGGCTGATGCTTGGCGGGGTCCACCTCCCACAACTCCTTTATGCCGATGCCGTAGGTCTGGGGCTGCACGCCGTCACGCAGATTGAATCGCTCAAACAGGGTCTTGGTCAACGAGCCCCTGCAGCCCTCGCCAAACACCGTCTGGCGGGCGTGCAACTCCACACCCGGCTCATGGTTCGGGCCGGGCGTGCCGTCCTTGTTCAGACCCATGTCCCCGGTGGCTACGCCGCGGACCGCCCCGTCCTCTGTATAGAGCACTTCGGCGGCGGCGAAGCCGGGGTAGATTTCCACCTCCAGCGCCTCGGCCTGCTCGGCCAACCAGCGGCACAGATTGCTCAGGCTAACAATGTAGTTGCCGGCGTTGTGCATCTGCGGCGGGGTGGGCAGCCCGTAGGACTTACGTTCGGTCAGAAACAAAAACCGGTCGTCCCCGGCGGGTGTGTGCAGCGGCGCGCCCTGTTGTTTCCAGTCGGGCAGCAGTTCATCCAGGGCGCGGGTCTCGATCACCGCGCCGGAAAGGATATGGGCACCAATTTCCGAGCCTTTCTCGATCACGCAGACCGAAAGCTCGGCGTCGTTTTCGACGGCCAATTGGCGCAGGCGGATGGCCGTAGCCAAGCCCGATGGCCCGCCGCCGACGATGACGACGTCATACTCCATGCTCTCGCGTTCCACCGTATCAAACCCCTTGCTGTGCGCGCCCCATGCCCATGACCCATCGATCCGAGTGTGTCCCACCAAAAGTGTACCCTGCGGCCGTGGACAGCACTACTCGGTCAGCACACCGTGCCGATCGTGATCTCTTCGAGCGGTTTATCCTGGCCTTCCCTCGATCAGGGCTTCGACAGCCGTTTTGCGGCAGCGCAACCGTAACAGGCGGTGTGCGTTTATCAGGCTGGCCGCGATGGACGCCGGCCCACGACTGTGGCTCAGTCGGATACCGGATCGGTATATCGCGTCATCTCCAGATAGCCGAGACCGCTGGCGCTGCCCGACACCCTTACCGCACCTTCCCAGTAGCCAAAGGTCAGCTTCATCTCCTGATCCGCAAATCTGGCTTCGATCACCAGATCCAGGTCTTCGGCCGGCACCCGGAGGCGCCACTCGATGGGATATCGGTCGCCGGTGTCGGGGCTGATCCAGTGGGCGATCGGTTCAAGCGCCACGTCCCCGCCGCCAAGCGCTCGATAGCGGCCATCTGCCTCTACCAACACACCGGCGCTCTCCGGGGCCATACCCCCCTGGACCAAACGCAGGCGGTAAAACATAAGATCGCGGCCGTCGCTCAATTGCAAGGCGAACCAATCCCAGCCGGACCGATCTCGCCCCAGGGCGCTGGTGCTCCATTCCCGGTCGAACCAACTGAGGCCGGTCACGCTATGGTTGTTGCCGTCGATGGTGAGGCTGCCCTGAGTGTCCATGCGGGTGTAGCTGTAGTAGTAGGAAGCATTGCCCGGTTCCTCACCCTTTACGCTCAGCCCCGCGTCGCCCTGCAGAATCGGGCCGTGTACCGGGCTCAGCTCCAGGTCCAGGGAGACGGCGCCCTCCACGGCGCGCAGCCGCAAGGGGAACGTGGTGTCCGCGCTCCCGTCGATCTGCCAGTCCTCCACCCAGACCCGAAACGGAGTGGCCCGCGCACCCGCCAAACCCAGGGCGCCGCGGGAGAAGCGCTCATACGCCCGGTGCCGCCTGTTGTCGAGGTCGCTCACCGCCAGATGGGCCATGTATACCTGGCGGGTGCGCCAGGCGGATTCGGTATTCGTTTCATGGGGTGACAGGGCGGTCCTGAATACGGTGAGCTGATAGCCGAAGCCGCGGCCGTCCGCGCTGGTCAGATTGCCGGTCCAGTACCACCATTCGTTGCGAAAATCCGGGTGGGGGCCGTGATCGGCCGGAAACTCGAATGCGCGCGGTTCCAAGGCCAACGCATAGCCCTTGGCCTGCTCCCCGCCCAGGGTGGCACGGACATCCAGGCCGCTGGATGGCGCCACCCTTTCGGGTTCGCATCCGGCTGTGGCGAGCATCAAGACCACTGGCAGCAGACCGGTACGCAACCGGCGAACCAAAGGGGTGATCATCAAACGGCGGCGCCCCTTTGGACCTTTGCGGTTCCACCCGCATCGGGCGAAACGGTTGGCCGAGTTTGGCAGATCAAGCGCGTCACGAGTCCCTTTCTATCCCGATGGCTGTTTTGCGTCCGGTGGTGGCGCGCAGCTCGATGCCACGGGCGGGTGAGGTCCTATTGACCCGGGTCATGTTCAAGACTCTATGCCCGGTCCATGCTGCGTCGGGGAGAAAGGAATGGATCGGTCCGGCGCCGCCGGTGTTCTCTCAACGCGTCCGTTATCCCGGAAAAGGCGGAACCCACTGAAGTGAGGCTGCGGTGAATGTCTGGCTCCAGCTTGGGGTGTGCCTCGGCCTGATCGGCGTGGCGGGCGCACAGTTGTCGCGCTATGGCGACCTCATCGCAGATAAGACCGGGTTGGGCGGAACCTGGGTCGGGGTCATCTTGCTCGCCACGGTAACCTCGTTGCCGGAACTGGCGACCGGTGTCAGCGCCATCACCGTGATGGGTTTGCCGGAGATTGCCATCGGGGACGCACTCGGCAGCTGTGTGTTCAATCTGGTGATCATTGTTGTGCTGGATTTCCTGCACCGCAAGGAATCGGTCTATCGGGTTGCAAGCCAGGGTCATGTGCTCTCCGCTGGATTGGGCATCATGCTCATCGGTCTGGTGGGGGTGAGCGTATTGCTGGGCGATGACCGGGGGGTGGCGGTGAGTTCCCTCGGGCACGTGGGGTTTTACACCCCGGTGATCATATTGCTGTATCTGGTGTCGGTCCGCACCGTGTTCCATTATGAGGTGCGGGAGGTGCAGGCTTACACAGATGCCGTAGCGGATCGCTTTCCGGGCCTCAGCCTTCGGGGCGCAGTCAACCGATACTTGATCGCCGCCGGGATTGTTGTGGCTGCGGGCGTGTGGTTGCCGGGGGTCGGGCGAGCGCTGGCGCTGCAAATGGACTGGGAACAGAGCTTCGTCGGCACCCTGTTTGTTGCTCTGGTGACATCCACGCCGGAATTGGTGGTCACCATAGCTGCCCTGCGCCTGGGTGCTGTAGATATGGCCATAGGCACTCTGCTGGGCAGCAATCTTTTCAACATACTGCTTATCGCAATCGACGATGTCTTGTATCTGCCGGGTCCGATTCTGGGACAGGTGTCTTCGGCGCACGCCGTTTCGGCCATCTCCGCCATGACCATGACCGGTGTTGCAGTGGCGGGGCTTATGTATCGGCCTCGAGCCCGTGTCCTCCAAACCGTGGGTTGGGTCAGTTTGCTGCTGTTCGCGCTTTACCTGGTCAACAGCTATCTGCTCTATCTTCACGGCTAGCCTGCAAATTACATGAAGGGTTCGGGAATCAGGGCGTGATGGGCAAAGCAGTTGGGCTGATCGGCATCAAAGGCATAGCTGTAGCTATGGTTTGAGGGGGATCGGCGCAAATGCACAGTCCAGCGCGGCCTG
>JAHEDQ010000127.1 GCA_024641125.1 Candidatus Competibacteraceae bacterium
CGACTGCGATGTGGGTAATGTTCATGTGGGCTCCCCTTCTCCTGTGATTGAGTGGTTAACACGCCCAATCTGGCACTTTAGATGCCGTATGGGGAGGGGGAGTCCATGCCATCTGATCTATCCGTGAACGTGCATCTTGCGATTGAAATGTACAATGTCATCGTTGCCGCACCTGGCAATAGAACAACTGTTACCCGCGATCTGCGCCTTGAATCTGCACATTTCATCCTCCAATCTGCTTCATACAGAATAAATCAGAAGCGCTCCAGAGCAGCCTGCATTGCAACGCGCCTGGCGCCCCTGGTTGAAGCCTTGGGCGAAACCACACCATCCGGGTTGCGTCGCGACAATCATGCGCAACGTCCGTCCATTACGCCATGCCGGTGTATCAACTGTGCAGCCCGTGCCCTCCAATCCACGGAAATCGGACCGTGACCGCAGAATCCACTGAGCGCCGATCCCGGGTTCTGGTGTTTGGCGCCAGCGGCTATGTGGGTAGCCATCTGGTGCCCGGTCTCCTGGGCGACGGGCGTCGTGTGCGGGTCAGCGCCCGCGATCCCAGCGTACTGGAGGCCCGCAACTGGCCTGATGTGGAGATCGTCCTGGCTGATGCACTGGCGCCCGAAACCCTGAAAGGTGCGCTGAATGGTGTGGACGTTGCCTACTACCTGGTCCACTCCATGGCGGCCGGGCGGGACTTCGGCCGTCTCGATCGCCAGGCGGCCAGCAATTTCGCGGCCGCGGCCGAGGATGCCGGGGTACGTTGCATTGTCTATCTTGGCGGGCTTGTTCCGGACGGCGCCCAGACCGAGCATCTGGCGTCGCGTCGCGAAACCGGCGACATGCTGCGGGCCGGTTCGGTGCCGGTGATCGAGATTCGGGCCGGCATCATTGTCGGTCCGGGCTCGGCAGCCTTCGAGGTCATGCGGGATCTGGTCTACCACCTTCCTCTGATGATCACCCCGCGTTGGGTGCGGGCCAAGTCGCCGCCCATCGCACTGGACAATCTGCTCCAGTACCTGTTGCAACTGCCCTGGCTGGATCAGGTCGTCGAAGGTATTTTCGAAGCCGCTGGCCCGGAGACCCTGACCTATCAGGAAATGATGTGCATCCTGGCGCAGGTGGGGGGGCGCAAGCCGCCGTTGATCGTGCCGGTGCCGGTGCTGTCGCCGGAGTTGTCGGCCTACTGGCTGCGCTTCGTCACCTCGGTGCCCACCAACGTGGCCCGCGCATTGATCGGAGGGCTCAAGCACGATTTTGTGGCCAACGATGCGAACCTGAGACGACTGGTGCCCCAGCGCCTGTTGGGTTTTCGCGAATCGGTCGAAGCCGTGTTTCAGGCCGAGCGTCAAAGTGCCGTCACCGCCCGCTGGACAGAGGGAGCATTTGCCATGCGCAGCCACCGTGTCGACTACGCGTTTTATGCCAAACGGGCATCCGGCAGCGCCGAAACCTGGGCCTCGCCCAATGCGGTTTGGCGCATCGTCAGCAGCATTGGAGGAGATAACCGATATTTTTTTCTGGACGGTCTGTGGACTCTGCGTGAGGCCATGGACTGGGCGGCGGGCGGGCCCGGTCTCAAGCGCGGCCGCCGGCACCCCACCGAGCTCAGGGTAGGCGATCGGGTGGATTCCTGGAAAGTGATCGGGCTCGAGCCGGAGCGGCGCCTGACTCTGGGTTTTGGCATGAAGGCGCCCGGCGCAGGCGCTCTGGAGTTTGTGCTGCAGCCGCTTGACGGCGGCGGCACCCATGTGACCGCCACTGCATACTGGCATCCTGCCGGGGTCCGGGGTCTGTTGTACTGGTATTCCCTGGAACCGGCCCACCGCATCATATTCAAGGGCATGACCCAGGAGATCTGCCGCCGGGCCGAGCGGCTGAGACCACCCGGGGAGACGGTTCGGGTGCCGGAACCATCGTCCGGGCAGGCTCATCCGGTCAGGAACGCCAGGACCGGCGCCACCGAGCGGTCCGGGGCTTCCTCCTGGGGGACATGACCCAACGCCGGCAGACGCACCAGTCGGGATTGAGGGAGAGCGTCTTGATAGTCCGCAGCATTGACGATGGGTATCATCGCGTCTGCTTCACCCCACAGCAAGAGCACCGGCGCCGCGATTCGTTTCAGCTGGGGTTCGGGGTCGCTCAGCACCGTCTGCTCCATCCGCGCGAGCAGAGTCGCGCGCACACCCGGTCCCAGCATCAGTTCGTAGTAGCGATCTAGGGTAGCGTCGCTGAGCGCGGTTGGATCGGCATAGGCGATGACGAGATTGGAGCGCAGCATCGATTTGGGTAGTACGTAGGGCATGGCCTGCATCATGGCGGGGACCTTGGCCGCCCTGCCTTACTCGTCGCCCGGGCTGGCGTAACCGTCGGGCGAAACCAGCACCAGCTTGGACACCCGCTCCGGCTGAGCGGCCGCCAGCGACCAGGCGATGCGTCCGCCGATGGAGTTGCCCACAAAGCTCGCCTGCTCAATTCCGCGTTGCTCCATCGACGCCAGCAGCAGCTCGATAGACCGGCCATCGCTGTAGTCAGCGGTCGGGTCAGGGGGCGACAGGCCGGAACCCGGCAGATCCAGCCGGATCACTCTGAAGTTCTGTTCCAGAGCCGGCGCCCAGCCATCCCAGGTATGCAGGCTGGAGCCGAGGCCATGCAGCAGGATCACAGTCGCGGCCTGTTGCGGCCCGGAATCGCGGACATGCAGACGGGTGCCGGCGATGTCCACCATGTCCGTGTCCCGCGCCAGGTATTTTTGCTCCAGCGCCGAACGCGATCGATCCGGCGTCCACAGCCAAACACCCGCACCAATGATGCCTGCGACGACCGTGCCGAGGCCGAACCAAAGCTTTGCTGTCATCCCGAGTACCGTACCTGGGTTCCGGCCTGCTGCCACCAACCGGTGGGTTGGAGCAGGTCCTTTAGCATATCGCCCTGTAAGCACATCGGCCCGTGTATGCAAACGGATTCTGGCGCGCATGGACGGGTGAATCATGACCGTTGGCATGCGCGGGCTGACCGGCGCATGTCCATTATTATTTACATCCCATGGCGCAAAATGTAAATCTTAGTTGTCACTTGCCCCGCGGAATGCCTAAACTTCCGCCCATTGGCTTGTCGGCCGATTTGGGGTCGGCCACGGGCATTGGGCTTGACAGTTTTGGGGGTAGGAATCGTGAAAATACACGCGCCGGAGCCAGATCCAGCTCGGGTCGGTCACCGGTACCTTTTGCCGCGGTTCGCGCGCCGAATCGGATTCCGCGCTGCGGTCTTTCTGCTGGTACTGTGGGTCGGCGGTACTCCGGCCTGGGCGGCCGGTGACGCCGCGGCCGGCGCCACCAAGACCCGGGCCTGCGTTGCCTGTCACGGTGAGAACGGTATCAGCGTCGCCGCCATGTGGCCCAATCTTGCGGGTCAGAACGCACCCTATCTGGCCGCCCGTTTGAAGTTCTACCAAACCACCACGGTGGAACAGTATCCCGCCATGTACCCTCTCAGCGCTGAACTCGGTGAGCAGGACATCGAGGATCTGGCCGCCCACTATGCCGGTTTGAGCGTCGACACCTGTGCGGCGCAGGCCGGGGCGACCGCTGGTGATCCCGCCGCCGGTGCACAGAAGGCCGCCATGTGCGCGGGATGCCACGGTGCATCCGCGGTGACGGCCAACACGGCATGGCCCAGTCTGGCGGGGCAAAAGGACCAATACCTGGTCGCCCAGCTCAAGGCGTTCAAGGACGGGACGCGCGTAAGCCAGGTGATGGCGCCGTTTATCACGGCTCTCAGCGACCAGGACCTGGTGGATTTGGCCGCCTACTACAGCGGCCTGAATGTTCAGGACCACGCGCCGTGCGAGTGACCGGCGATGGGGGGACCGGGGACCTTCTCTGCGGCGTTTGCCGCAGTACCCTGTTTGGCTGGATAGAGCGCGTCGACCGTTGATTCAATCGGCCTGATCGAGCACAGGGAGCGCACGGGTTCCCGTCGCCCCGGCTAGAGTCATGAGTCAGCAGTTCGTTGCATTTCAGCAAGACGAGAAGCGCTCAGACGCTAGGCGGGCGGGCGCAGGACTGGCCTGCGCTCATTCAAGCGCGCCCAACACCGCGGATAGGCGCTCTGAAGGTCTACGAACTTCTGACTCATGACACTAGTGTAGTGTCTCCCAAATAACTTAACACCTGCGCTGGCCCTCGCGGTCCCTGACGGCGTTGCGGATCGTCGCAATAGCGCTGGCTATTCCTCCTCACCGCGCCTTGTCAGTAACCACGATGCCTAACCTCAACCGTCAAGTTATTTGGAAGACACTACACTAGGTCGTTGCCGCTGCACCCGCAACCGCTTCGGCGGGCCGGTCACGCTGGGCCAATTCGATGGGTATGGCCATTTTTGCCAGCAACGTGAACACCAGCAGCCCCATGGCCCAGATTCCGCCGGAGATCATCAACTCCGCCGAGGTCGGGACGTAGTCCGCTACCTCTCCCAGGGGCGTGGGGATAAAACCGGGTACCACCAGCGCCATGCCCTTTTCGATCCAGATGCCCACGAAGGCCAACAGACAGGCCAGGTTGAGAAAGAACATGTTTTCGCGCAGCGGATTGATCATCAGAATCAGTACCGCCAACAGATTCAAACCCAACGCGCACCACACCCATGGCCTGAGCGCCGCGTGACCGTCCAGCCCGAAGAACAGGTATCGACTGGATGCGGAATGGCTGCCCTCGTTGTAGAAATCGGTGAACAACTCGGCGATGACGAAGAACAGGCTGATCTGCAGGGCGATGGTCATGATCAGCGCCAACATGTGCATAACCTTCTGACTGACCGGGTAGCGGGTCACGGCGCGGATAATCTGCAGCGCCGCGATCATCAGCGCCGGGCCGGAGACAAACGCCGAGGCGATGAATCGCGGTCCGAGCAGCGCGGTGTGCCAGAACGGCCGCGCCGGATTTGCAGAGAACAGAAAGGCGGTCACCGTGTGTATCGATATGGCCCAGAACATCGCCAGCAAAACCCAGGGGAAGTAGACCCGGAAGCTCGGCTCACGGCCTTGAAAGTGGCAGTAGAGGATGTAGAACGGAATCAGAAGGTTGAGCAGCAGATATCCGGTCAACACCAGCACGTCCCAGGACAACAGCGAGACCGGGAAATTGAACTCGCCAATGCCCGGGATCATATGCCAGAACCGCTCGGGTCGACCCAGGTCCACCATCACGAAGGTCATGGCGGTAATCACCGCCGCGACCGCGACTGCTTCCCCGAGCAGCACTACATCTTTCACCTCCTGCCGGTGAAAGATGTAGGCGGGGATTACCAACAGAACCGCCGAAGCCGCAATACCCACCAGAAAGGCGAAGTTGGCAATGTAAAAGCCCCAGGAAATCTGGTCGGACAGCCCGGTAATCATCAGCCCGTGGCGAAGCTGGTCGAGATAATGAAACCCGCCGTTACCCATTACCCCCAACAGCAGCACCAGCCACAGCCAGTAGAGCCAGCCGCCGCGCGACAGCCGGCCTACAGCGCTCAGCATAAAATCCACCACACCGCCGGGTTTGCGTTCGAGCATGCGTTTAAACATCGGTGTAGTACCAGAACTTGGGCTCGGTCCCCAGATCCTCCTTGAGCCGGAATACGGTCTTGTTCTCCAGCACGTAGCGAATTTCACTGTCCGGGTCGAGCAGATTGCCGAATACGCGGGCGCCGGTTGGGCAGGCTTCCTGACAGGCCGGTTGCCGCCCGAGACGGGTCCGCTGGATGCAGAAGGTGCATTTTTCCACCACCCCGCGGGGCCGAGGCCGATTGCCCAGGTAGTGGGTAACCGGATTGAGCGCCTCGGCGGGGATCTGGGGCTCGCTCCAATTGAAATGCCGGGCCCAGTAAGGGCATGCTGCCATGCAGTAGCGGCAGCCGATGCACCAGTTGTAGTCGATGACCACGATACCGTCCGGTTCCATCCAGGTTGCCTGCACCGGGCAGGCCTTGACGCAGGGCGGGTCGTCGCATTGCTGGCATTGCACCGGCAGGTAGAACTTTCCGTCCACCGGTACGGTTTCCGGGGCGTAGTAGTGTTCGCTGGTTTCCAGATTCATGCCGCCCTTGTCCATTTGCAGCACCCGTATGTACTGCACCTGGGAGTCGCGGCCCTGGTTGTTCTCCTCCACGCAGGCGGTCACGCAGCGCCGGTAACCCTGGCATTTGGAGATGTTGATGGCGTAGCCGAACACCACGCCCGGAATGGGCGGTGTGTTTGCCACCTGGATCTCAACGCCCAGACGCTTTTTTGCGCGGCGTTCAATGCGACCCAGGGCGGCCTCGATCTCCTCCGGGTCCATTCTCTTATAGTGGGACTGAAAGAAATCGCCGACCGCGTCTCCCAGCGTGGATCCGCCCCAGGCCGGGTGACCCACCGCCGGCAATGTGGTCGCTGCTGCGGCGCCCCCCACCAGACCCAGTTTCTTCAAAAAGCCCCTGCGGTACTGGTCCAGTGGTTGATCGGGTTGTGGATTCGTGCTCATGGTGCGTCCTTGCCGTTTTGATCGTGTTGCAAGGTGTCCCAAACCGTATGGTGTTTCACCGTGCGCTCGGAGGGCGGCGGAAAACCGATACGGACCGGGGGTGCCGGGTCCGGTGGGGACGGGACCAGCACCGGATCGTGGGGGTTATGGCATTGCGGGCAGCCCAGGATCGTGCGTTCACCCTGCCAATTGCCAACCCGCTTGCCGTGCCCCCCGTGGCGCCAGTCGCGGGCCCTGGGCGCGTGGCACTGGGCACATACTTTGTAGGCGTCGTCGAATCCGACCTGATCGCCGGTCAGCAGCGACAGCTGATTGCGGTCTTCGGCCGCGTGGCAGGTGAGGCACCAGAACGTGCCTCCACCATGGGGTTGTTCCCTCAGGTGGGGGGCGTAGAGCGGGCGTGGAGACGCATTGGTCTTCAATGCCTGGTGACAGTGCATACACGGGTAGTAGACCAGATTGTCCTGTCGCGTCAGCACCGAGAAACCCGGGCCCGCTGGCGGAGCGGCCTCCGGTGCCTGCGCGAAGCTGGCCGGTAGCGCGCCGATCAGCAAGAGAATCAGCGCCCACGGCCAACGTGTTACCCCTGATCGTGTATTTGAACCCGGCATACCGCCACCACTTGCACGGTGCAGGGCCAGAAACCCCCGTCCTTGTTCGTTTTGGTGGGGGAGGCTATGCAGGCCCGAAGGAAAATGTCAACATCCCGTTACGTCAATGTATGCTGACAAGAGCGTCGTGCTTGTTAAATGACCTGGGTCAAGCGAGCCGTTGGGTGCGACTGTCCACGAACCGCGTCACGGCGTTCGCCGAGTCCCTGTATATACTGTGCCGGAGGCCTTGTGTGCAGTGTGTTCCCCCACATGTCGAGTAGCATATGAGCAGCCTTTGGTGTCCGCCGGCGCTCCAGCAGATGACACCCGTCCGGTTCCTGATCCGCGTGCTTGGACAAGGTCAGGGCCGATTGTCGAGCCTCGAGCGTTTGCGGTATCGCTGCGGGTTCGAGGTGGTGGATCCGAATCGAATTTGTCCAGGTGCGCGGCTGACTATCCGACCGGCCCGTGAGATCAATTGCTTGCTCAGCCCGAGGTGGGTGCGATGACCCCGGTCTCCTCGGGCTCGGCGCGTCCTCATGTGGTCGTTGTCGGAGCCGGCATGGGCGGCCTGTCCGCCGCGCTGGATCTCGCGGGCAGCGGCGCACAGGTGACCCTGCTCGAGCGTCATGACGTGCCTGGCGGCAAGATGCGTCAGATTCCGGTGGCGGGTGCCGGTGTCGATTCCGGTCCCACTGTCTTTACCATGCGTTGGGTGTTCGAGGAATTGTTCGAGGCCGCGGGCCGCTCGCTGGGCGAGCACCTGAACTTGATGCCCGCCGAGCTGCTTGCACGGCATTCCTGGCTGGACGGCAGTTGCCTCGATTTGTACACAGATCTGGACCGATCGGTTAGCGCAATTGCCGAGTTGGCCGGTCTCGGTGAGGCCGATGCGTATCGGCGATTCGCCGCCCAATCGCAACGTATATTCGAAACCCTGGATCGTCCGTTTATGCGTGCGCAGAAGCCGGGGCCGGTCTCGCTTACTCTGTCCATGGGTTTGCGTGGCTTACCGCGCCTCTATGCCACCAAGCCGTTCTCGTCCTTGTGGCAGGAACTGGAGCGCACATTCCGGGATCCGCGTCTGCGGCAGTTGTTCGGGCGTTATGCCACCTATTGCGGGTCTTCACCCTACCGTGCGCCAGCGACGCTCATGCTGATTGCCCATGCTGAGCGTGCCGGGGTCTGGATTGTGGAGGGTGGCATGCAGCGCTTGGCGGAGGCGCTGGCGGCGGTTGCGATGGCAGAGGGGGCCAGCATCCGCTGCGGCACGCAGGTCGAACGCATTCTGGCCGAACGCGGGCGCGTATCCGGTGTGGAACTGGCCGACGGAGAGGTGATCCGGGCGGATGCCGTCGTCTTCAACGGCGACATTGCAGCGTTGTCTTCCGGCTTGCTGGGTGACGCCGTGGTGTCGGCCGCGCCGCCCCGTCGCCGCGACCGGCGTTCCCTCTCCGCCATCACCCTGAGCACGGTGACACGCGCTGAGGGATTTCCCCTCGCGCATCACACCGTTTTTTTCGGCGCTGACTATCGCAGTGAGTTCGACAGCATCTTTCGCCGGGGTGCCGTGTCCAATGTGCCCACGGTTTACGTTTGCGCTCAGGACCGTGAATCGGGCCGGCGGCCGGTCGGTTCCGAAATGGAGCGGATCTTTTGTTTGATCAACGCGCCGGCAAAGCCCTTGAGTCAGGATGAGACCCAGCAGTTCGCGCATAACATGGTCCGATGCCTGGAACGGCACGGGCTCACGCTCGGCGCGTCGGACGATGGCGTCATCACCACGCCAGAGGACTTCGGTCGACTGTTCCCGGCCACCGGCGGGGCGCTTTATGGGTCCCCCACCCACGGCTGGGCCGGCTCATTCGATCGACCGGGTTCGCGTTCACGCATGCCGGGGTTGTATCTCGCCGGCGGCAGCGTTCATCCCGGTCCCGGTGTGCCTATGGCGGCACTGTCGGGCCGACTCGCTGCGGCCCGTGTCCGAGCCGATCTTGGCGTGTGATCGCAGGCCGCTCGAGCCAGTGCTGGGTGCGGTATCATCTCTCGGCCACGTGTGCCGTCAAAGCCCTGGTCTATTTGCCCGGATCCGGAACGATCATGTCCAGCACCTTGGCGGAAGAGATCACGCCGGGCAGGCCAGCGCCCGGGTGTGTGCCGGCGCCGACCAGATACAGCCCCACCAGTTCCTCGCTCCGATTGTGGGGTCGAAACCACCCCGTTTGCGTCAACACTGGCGCGAACCCGAAGGCGGCGCCCTTGTACGACGAAAGCCGGTCTTCGAAATCCGCCGGGGTCAGCAGTCTTGAGGTGACCACATGCTGTTCGAGGTCGGGCAGAACCGTGGCTGCGAGGCTGTCTGCGATGGCCGTGCGATAACGCTCTCCGGCCTCCTTCCAGTCTATGTCGCCGTCAAGGTTTGGAACCGGCGATAGCACATAGAAGGCATCGCAACCAGGTGGCGCCAAGGATGGATCGGTGGCGGTCGGCCTATGCAGGTAGAGGCTGTAATCCTCGGCCAGCACCTTGCGTTCGAATATGTCGTTGAGCAGGGGTTGGTATCTGGGCCCCAGCATGATCATGTGGTGCGGCACATCCGGATACTGGCGGTCGGTGCCGAAATACCAGACGAACAGACTCATGCTGTAGCGTGCCCGGGCCAGTTTCCGATCGGTCCAGCGTTTACGGAGCCGACGAGGAACCAGGTGGCGATAGGTGGACGCCGAGTCGGCATTCGACACCACAACGTCGGCTCGTATCTGTTCGCCATCGGCCAGCGCCACGCCCACCGCGCGGCGACCCTCCACCAGGATTTCCCGCACGGCTGCGTTGTAACGTATCTGGCCGCCCTGTGATTCGACCAGCGACACCATACCGCGCACCAGACTGCCGGTACCCCCCATGGCGAAATGAACACCGTAGCGCCGCTCGAGTTGAGCGATCAGTGCGTAGACGGCGGTGGTGTTGAACGGGTTTCCACCTACCAGCAATGGGTGAAAACTGAACACCATGCGCAGCTTGGGATCGCTGATGTATCGCGCCACCAGCCCGTACACCGAACGATAAAACTGTACGCGCGCAAGATGGGGCACGGCCCGGACCATACTCCACAGCGAATCGAAAGACACGGACAGCATTTTGTCGAAGCCCACGCTGTAGACCGCTGCGCTGGCCTCGAGGAAGCGTTCGTAGCCCGCCACATCGGCTGGGTTGAAGCGTGCGATTTCGGCTTTCATGGCCGCATCATCGCCGCTGTAGTCGAAGTGGCTGCCGTCGTCGAAACGAATCCGATAGAACGGCTTCATCTCACGCAAATCCACGTCGTCCGCCAGGCGGCGGCCACACAGGGACCAGAGTTCCTCCAGCAGAAACGGCGCGGTGATAATGGTGGGGCCTGCATCAAATGTGAAGCCGTCCTGACGATAGACATAGGCCCTGCCGCCCGGCGCGTCGAGTTTTTCCAGCACCTTCACCTGGTAACCACGCGCCCCAAGCCGCACCGCGGCTGCGAGGCCCCCGAAGCCGCTCCCGATTACGATTGCCACCCTTTTCTTGTTCATTGATTTTGCTGCTTCTGACTCGTTCTTTGCTGCTGGCCGCTCGCGCGGCTGAGCGGGGTGTCGCTATTCTGAATCAACCACAGCCAACATCGGGCGGCAATGGCGGCCCTGGCCAGATGAGGTTGTTTGCATTCGGTGAGTTTGGTTACCGCAAGGCGGAACCGGGAACCCGATCGTACTGGCATTGGCGGAGTCGTGTCCATGCGGTTGTTCGGCCAAAACTGGCCAGCAACATCATGGCGCTGGCTAGGAGGCCTCTGATTTACTGTTGGCGAAGCCCATTGGGGGCTTAAATGCGCAGATTCAAGGCGCAGATCGTGGGTAATGGTTGTTCTATTGCCAAGATCTGCAACGATGAAGCTGTGCATTTCAGTCCCAAGATGCACGTTCGTGAATGGATCAGAGACTCCCTTGGTTTGGGATGCTGTGCATACGCAATCGGATTCAGCATCTGCGCAACCGCAGAACCCTGAACCTGCTTCTGCAATCAACCCCTGCCGCATTGTGGTCCGGCGTCGCCCCATGTGAAGCTCACCGCGTGTCGTGCGGCCAAACGTCGGCAACCGATCTGAGATTCCGTCGGAGCGGAACTCAGGCACCTGGACCCGGTGCGCGCGACCATCGTTGCCCCAGGTCGGCGACGTGGAAGACCAGCGCGGCCAGCAGGAACACGGCCACCCAGGTCCAGTCTCCGTCGGTCAGGCAGACCCGCAGCGACAGCATAAGGCTGATTCCGGCACCTGCGTTGAGCAGCAGAGGCCGGGTGGCGATGCCCTGCCCGGTCCGTTTCCAGTAGATGACGATGACCAGGACCTCGGCGATGACGCATACCAGCATCAGATCGACGATCCGCCCGGTTGCAATCAATTGGTGCAATGTGGACATCTGGAAAACCTTCGGTGAGGTCAGGTGATAGGTTCGCTTAGACCGGGTTGGCGGTCGCTCGCAAGTATGGCGTGGGTCTGTTTGAGGTCGGCTGCGGGCGACGGGGGTACACATCAGTTCCGGGCCCTGCCCCGGAGGATGGCGTCGACCTGCACACACCAGAGAACATGCGCCCCTCGTTGTTTAGCTCCGGGCCTTGATGCCCGCCGTATGCCGGTTTCGGGGTCTGGGATCAGTGGGCTTCCTGAGCCTGGTCGCATACCGGGATCGCATGTTGAGGGAGCCGATTTGGCACGCCTACAGCACAGCGGAAAGCACCGGCATGCGATCTGCAACCGGGGTAAGCCCTGATCAGACCGGTTCGTCCAGAAACCGGTCCAGGCCGTCGAAAAACGGTTCGGGTCTTTCGAAGTGGGGGAGTGCACCGGTGTCGAAGGCGGTCATACGCCAGTTGCTGCGCGATTCGGTCCAGGCGGCTTCGCTGAAATCCTTAAAATCCCCGCGGATGCCGTGCGGCACCCAGACCGGCTGCTGCAGCGCCTCATACAGGGTCCTGATGTCCTTGCTGAACAGCCGGCCGGACAGAAAGGCGAACGGTGCGTGTTCGGCGCCGGGTTGATGCGAGGTGATGTAGTCGTACGCCACCATGTCCTCATCCACATTGTCCGAGCCCCAGGTCCGGGCCAGGAAGTAGCGGATACTGCGCCGGCGGGTGAGCAGTCCATACAGCCCACGGCCCCAGAGTGGAGCGCTCACCACCGCGTGAAAACCCGGTATCTCCCGGCTGGATCCTTCCGGTCCACGGAAGGCGTCCGAGCCCCGCCTGAAGCCGGTAGGGTTGATCAGCACCAGTTTGCTCACCCGCGCCGGGCGTTGGGTCGCGGTCCGGGCCAGAAACTCGGCGGACAGCGACAGGGCAAACGCTAGCACCGGTATTTCGCCGTGATCCTGCGCGATCCGGTCCAGCATGTCGTTCACGGCATGGACATACAGTTCGATGTCGTAAAGGCGTTTCGAGCGGTCCGAGTAGCCGAACCCCGGTAGGTCCGGCGCGTACACCTGAAAACGCGGCTGCAGGTGTTCGAACACCGGGCGCATCTCAAAAGCCGAAGCCGCCGCATTGATGCTGTGAAGCAGCAGCACCGGTGCCCCTGTGCCGGCCCGGTAGTAGCTCAGGCGCCCGGCGCGCCCATCCAACTCATGGCGATCGCCTGTCAATGCGGGCGTCATGGCGGGGTGTGGGTTGGCGGGCATCTGATCTACCGAGGGCGAGGGTCACGCTGGGCACCCGAGGCGTTTCCGCCGAACGGGTTCCTCACTCTATCATGGCCCGCCGGCAGATCCAGCGTTTGCGGCCGCGGTCGATTGAAGCGTACCCCGCAGCCCGCTCAGGTTTTTGGCGCCGACGCCGAACATGCAGATGCGCAGTTCGTCCAGTGTCTGTTCGATGAAGGCGTCCAGTGCCTCCTCTCCCTCGTGCGCCTTGAGCAGAAACGGTCGTGCCATGGCGCCAAGGTCCGCGCCCAGGGCCAGGGCCTTCGCCAGGTCGACACCGTTGCGGATACCGCCAGTGGCGATCAGGGGCAGGCTCGGGCACGCCGCCCGAGCATTGATCACGCTCTCCGAGGTGGGTATGCCCCATTCCCCAAAGCGCTCGCCCATGATCCTGCGTCTCGGCTGACGCGCGCACAAGGCCTCCACTTTGGCCCAGGAGGTCCCGCCGGCGCCGGCGCAGTCGATCCCGGCCACACCGCAGTCCTGGAGTCGAGTGCAGGTATCGTGGCTCATCCCAAAGCACACCTCCCGGGCCAGCACGGGAAGCTGATCCGCAGCCAGTGAGGCGCACAGCCGTTGCAGCCGCACCTGCAGGCCCCGAAAATCCTGATCACCGCCCTGGATGGCCTCCTGAATCGGATTCAGGTGTACGAACAGGGCGTCGGCGTTCAGCATGGCCATGGCACGATGCGC
>JAHEDQ010000128.1:0-9005 GCA_024641125.1 Candidatus Competibacteraceae bacterium
TGTGGGTAATGTTCATGTGGGCTCCCCTTCTCCTGTGATTGAGTGGTTAACACGCCCAATCTGGCACTTTAGATGCCGTATGGGGAGGGGGAGTCCATGCCATCTGATCAATTGATACGAACCGCGTTTCGGTCCACAAGGGCGCAGATGCGAGGCCCCTGGCGCAGCGCCGTTGTCATTACTATGGCCAAGCCGGGAAACGCGGCAAATGCGCCCTTGTGGGCGAGACCCCGGAAGGGCCGGGCCTTTGCGCCCCTCGAACCGCGTTGCACCTCGCTCATTGGCAACTCACTCATTTGCCCTGGGCCAACTGCGCTCGGTGCGCCTTGTGCCAGAGAGTGCAAGCACGCTGGCGCGATGGCAGCAATTGATCAGAGACCCCCTCATCTGGGTTCAAGCAGAGCACGGAACCGCCGTGTAATCTGGGTTGCATACACTGTATGAATGCAGCTCGCCCAGCGCGGTCCTGAGCGTCGCACGCTCGGCCATCGCGTGCAACCGGCCGCGAAGTTGGGAGCGTCGACACGGTGATGACCGGAATTGGAGTCTCGGTGCAACGGAACACATCGGTTTTGTCGGCGTCATGGCCGCGGAAGTTTGTTGCGTATGCCTGTATGTCGCTAGGCCTTGTTCTGCCCCTCATGGCCTGCAGTTCGGACAGAAACACACGAATTGTGCCGATTTCGGATACGCTCGACGTCGGCGACCGCTTCATGGGTGTTCGACTGCTCGGCATGCTTGAGTTCACGCGAGCGGGCGATGGTCGGAAAATGGCGGGGTTGTCGGGCCTTGCCTGGGATGAGGATGAAGGCCTGCTCTATGCCATTTCCGATCTGGGGCGCATCTGGCATTTGTTGCCGCGCTTTGAATCCGGTTATCTGGTGGATGCAGAGGTTGTTGGCTCCACCCTGTTCCTGGACCAGGATGGTGAACCGTTGCAGGGGCTCGAGGCAGATGCGGAAGGGGTCGCCGCCCGCGGGCACGAGAACGGCATCCTCGGAGACACCCAACTCCTGGTGTCCTTCGAACAGCGCCCCCGGGTGGAAGTTTACGACCCGGACGGCACATGGATTGAGTCGGTGGCACTCCCCGGTAAGTTGCGTTCGCCTGGCGCGTATCGGGCACGGAACAAGGCCCTGGAGGCCATCGCCATGGTTCCCGGGAGCGCCGATCCAATGCTGATGCCGGAAATGCCGCTGCGCGGTGAAGACGATGACTTTGTGCCATTGTTTCACGATGAGCAACCGGTGCGGCGCTATCCATTGCATCCGTCCCCGGGCAGTTCGATCACGGCGATGGAAATCTTCCCCGGCGGGCGACTGTTGGTTCTTGAACGGGCTTTTGTGTCCCCACTGCTGCCCTTCTCAACCATACTCAGCTGGGTCGATCTGAACCAGGGTGGCAACGGGCCGTTGGAGCCGATTGTCGTGGCGCACTTCAACACTGCCGACGGCTGGCGCATCGACAATTTCGAAGGGCTCAGCCGTCATCGCGGCCAACGTATATTTCTGGTAAGCGACGACAACAACCGCTCGCTGCAGCGAACGCTTTTGCTCTATCTGGAATTGCTGCCGGAATGAGACCGTGGGTCGACACACGCGGGGAGCTATGGGTTTTCGGCTACGGCTCGCTGATGTGGCGGCCCGGGTTCCCCCATCTCGAAGGGCACCCAGCGCGTATTTTTGGCTATCACCGGGCACTTTGCGTCTGGTCCTGGTTCCATCGCGGCACCCGCGACCGACCTGGTTTGGTGTTTGGACTCGAGCGCGGCGGTTCCTGCCGGGGTCATGCCTATCGTGTGGCGGCGGCGGATCGCGCCGAGGTTCAGGCCTACCTCTATGCCCGCGAGATGGTGACGCCGGTCTACCGTCCGCTGGCATTATCCGCGCACCTGAAGAATCGAGTGGTGTCCGCGCTGGCGTTCGTTGTCGATCGTGCCCACCCTCAGTACGCCGGCGCGCTTGAATCGGATCAGGCGGCGTCCGTGGTGGCCGGCGCCCGGGGTGCCAGCGGCGCCAATCCGGAGTATGTCTTGAACACACATGAGCATCTGCTGGCACTGGGCATCCACGACCCTCACCTCAGTCGGATCTGCGCACATCTGCTGAACGCGAACGACGGCGGTGATCGCGGGCAGTTCGAATAGAATGCAATTGGATTTCATGCACTGGTAGGTTTTCGGTGTCGTTCACGGGGGGATGAGAGTGGATCAGCAGGGCCGTTGGCAGTTTTGGGTTGATCGTGGCGGAACCTTCACCGATATCGTCGCACGGGATCCCATGGGCGAAATCCACAGTCACAAGCTGTTGTCCGACAATCCGGACCAATACGCTGACGCGGCCCTTACTGGCATTCGGGACTTGCTGGGCGTGGCCCGCGACGCGCCGTTACCCCGAGAGCGCGTGGACAGCATCAAGATGGGCACCACGGTCGCCACCAACGCGCTGCTGGAGCGTAAGGGAGACCGCACCCTGCTGGTGGTCACGGCGGGATTTCGCGACGCGCTGCGCATTGGATACCAAACACGCCCGGATCTGTTTGCCCTTGAGGTGCGCTTGCCGCAAATGCTCTATGAACGGGTGCTGGAAGCCGATGAACGCATCGGTGCCCGCGGTGATCTCGTGCGCCCGTTGGACCTGGAGGGTATGCGGTCCGGCCTTTGTCAGGCCTATGGAAGCGGTATCCGTGCGGTTGCAATCGTCCTGATGCACGCCTATCGCCATCCGCGCCATGAACAGCTTATCGCCGACTTGGCCCGGGAAATCGGATTCACCCAGGTCTCCATGAGCAGTGAGGTCAGCCCCTTGATCAAGCTGGTCAGTCGGGGTGACACGGCGGTGGTGGACGCCTATTTGTCGCCCATTCTGCGGCGCTACGTAGACCGGGTCACCACGGAGGTGGGGGATACCCGGCTGATGTTCATGCAGTCCAATGGCGGTCTCACCGACGCCCATCGGTTTCAGGGCAAGGATGCCATCCTGTCAGGACCGGCCGGCGGCGTTGTGGGGATGGTCAACACTGCCGCAATCGCCGGCTTCAGCAAGGTCATCGGTTTTGACATGGGCGGCACCTCCACGGACGTGAGCCACTACAACGGGGAATTCGAGCGAACCTTCGAGTCGGAGGTTGCCGGTGTGCGCCTGCGGGCGCCTATGATGCTGATTCACACCGTGGCCGCGGGCGGCGGATCCATACTGTACTTTGACGGACGGCGCTTTACTGTCGGTCCGGACTCGGCAGGCGCCGACCCCGGACCCGCCAGTTACCGCAAAGGCGGGCCGCTCACGGTCACCGACTGCAATGTCATGCTGGGCAAGTTGCAGCCTGAATTCTTTCCCAGCGTCTTCGGCCCCAAGGCGGACGAGCCCATGGACGCTGCCGTCGTGCGCTCGAAGTTTGATGCCCTGACCGTCGAGATCGAGCGGGCCACCGGACAGAAACGAACCGCGGAACAGGTTGCCGAGGGTTTTCTCGCCATCGCGGTGGAGAACATGGCCAACGCCATCAAGCGGATCTCGGTCCAGCGAGGTTATGACGTTTCTGAGTATGCGCTGAACTGCTTTGGCGGAGCCGGGGGGCAACATGCCTGTCTGGTTGCCGACGCGCTGGGTGTTGGGCAGGTGTTGATTCATCCTCACGCCGGTGTCTTATCCGCCTACGGCATGGGGTTGGCAGACCTGCGCTTGCTTCGGGAGCGGACCGTGGCGGCACCCTTGATCGATCCCACGCTGGCCGAGGTCGCGGTTTTGCTAGAGGAGATGGCGAGCCAAGGCGTTCATGAAATGGAGGGCCAGGGTGTGCCCGCTGGCGCCATCCGGGTACTGCGCCGGCTCCATGTCCGTTATCACGGTTCGGACACCACACTGATGGTGGAGCACGACACCGCCGACCGGGTTCGGACTGCGTTTGAAAACGCCCATAGACGCCGCTTTGGCTTCGTTTCAACCGGCAAGGACATCATCGTCGAGGCCGCGCAGATCGAGGTGATTGGCGAGGACGTCAAACCCGTCGCCCCGATTCTCCAGCGCGGCAAAGTGCGCGATTCGGACAGCATTCCGTTTCTGGTGGAGGTGGACGCGGTCATGGCCGGCAAGGCCGTTCGGGCGCGCGTGTTCCATAGGACGGAACTGGGACCAGGTGAGCGACTCAACGGTCCAGTCATCGTCGCCGATCCCAACAGCACCACAGTGGTGGAACCGGGTTGGATGGCCGAGGTGACCAAGCATGGCGATCTTTTGCTGACCCGTGTCAGCGCCTTGTCCAGAGCGGTTGCGGTGGGTACGGATGTGGACCCTGTGATGTTGGAAATATTCAACAACCTGTTCATGTCCGTCGCGGAGCAGATGGGATCGGTACTGGAAAAAACGGCCTACTCGGTCAACATCAAGGAGCGGCTTGATTTCTCCTGCGCGGTGTTCGACCAAGGCGGTGATCTGATTGCCAATGCGCCACACATGCCGGTCCACCTCGGCTCCATGAGTGAGAGTATCAAGGCGGTCATTTCCGCCAACACTGGCCGCATGCACCCTGGCGATGCCTACATGTTGAACGATCCCTACCACGGTGGGACTCATCTGCCGGACGTGACCATCGTCCGTCCCGTGTTCGACGATGCCGGGCAGTCGCTACGGTTCTTTGTTGCCTCTCGGGGTCATCATGCGGATATCGGTGGGATCACTCCGGGTTCCATGCCGCCTGAAAGCCGCTGTATCGAGGAAGAAGGGATACTGGTGGACAACTTCCAGATCGTGGTGGGTGGTGTCTTCCAGGAGGCGGCGCTGCGGGCCTTGCTTGGTTCAGGGCCATATCCGGCACGCAACATCGATCAGAACGTCGCCGATCTGCAGGCCCAGCTGGCTGCCTGTGAGAAGGGTGTTCAGGAACTCGGCGTCATGGTCGAACACTTCGGGTTCGACACCGTGGATGCTTACATGGTGCATGTGCAGAACAACGCCGAGGAGTCGGTAAAGCAGGTGCTTGAGGTGCTCCGCGACGGGCATTTTTGTTATCCCATGGATGACGGCAGCCGGGTTCAGGTGACCATCAGTATCGATCACGCCGCTCGCCGGGCGCGGATCGATTTCAGCGGCACCAGCCCACAGCACCCGGGTAACTTCAATGCACCCCTGGCAGTCACCAAGGCCGCGGTTCTTTACGTTTTTCGATGTCTGGTGCAGGCGCCGATTCCACTCAACGCCGGCTGTTTGAAACCGCTGGATATCATCGTGCCCGAGGGCTGTATGCTGAATCCACATTACCCCGCCGCCACCGTGGCCGGGAATGTGGAGACATCCCAGGTCATTGTGGACACCCTTTTTGGGGCCCTGCAGGTCATGGGCGCTGCCCAGGGCACCATGAATAATTTCACCTTCGGCAATGAGCACCACCAGTACTATGAGACGGTCTGCGGCGGTTCCGGCGCCGGCCCCGACTTCGATGGCACCGACGCGGTCCACACCCACATGACCAATTCGCGTCTCACCGATCCGGAAGTGCTGGAATGGCGTTTTCCGCTGAGGGTGGAATCATTCGAGGTACGGACAGGGTCCGGCGGTGCTGGCCAACACCGTGGCGGGGATGGCGTGATCAGACGGCTTCGGTTCCTGGAACCCATGACCGCCGCCATTGTATCGGGCCACCGCCTTGTGGCCCCTTACGGGATGGCTGGCGGCGCGCCCGGCGCGGTGGGGCACAATCGGGTGGAACGGGCCGATGGGTCGATTGTTGAACTGCGTGGTCTGGCGCAGACCGAGATGGGTCTGGACGATGTGTTTGTCATTGAGACCCCGGGAGGTGGGGGCTATGGTCCTGCCCCGTCACTCGGAACAGACCCATGAGTTCTCAACTTCCCCCCGACTTGAGCGGCGGCCCAGCTGTTTACCGGGACGGCGTAGTGGTGTCATTTTGGATTGCGCGTATTCAATACCCGGCCGCTTGAGCGGCCGGGTCCGTGTAGGCGAAGCGGGTCAAAAAGATTTGTACGAGATCAAGGCGGCCAGCAGGATTTCCGTGGGTCTGCCGTCGACCCTCATGCCTTTCGCTTGCTGAAACTGGCGGATCGCATCATATGTTTTCTGACCCATTATGCCGTCGATGGGGCCTGGATCGAATCCGAGCAGTTTCAGATGAGTCTGAATGCGCAGCAAAAGCCCGCGGTCGGGCTTTGAATCGAACTTTGGAACCGGATTGGCTATCGCCGTTGGCGTCACCTCGGTCACCACTGGGACCTCGATCGCGGTCGATTCGGTTTCCGCCGGTTCAGCCGGTTCCGAAACGGCCTCGATGACGGTCAGTTCGAGCACTTCCGGTTGCGAAACGGTTACTTCAGGTGGGGCGACCGGGTTCGCACTCACGTCGTCTTGAGGCACGGCTGCGCTCTCGACGCTGGGTGCCGACACGGCGTCGGATGCCGGATCGGTCTGATCCGGTGTCGACTCAAGGGCGGATTCGATTTCGGGCGCGGCCGCCGCATCAGCGGCTTCCAGAACAGTCTCATCGGAGGAATTTTGAGCATCCTCACCGCTGACCCGCGTCGATTCGACCTCCGCTGGGTTGGTTTCGGTGACCGTGGCGGCCTCGGCGAGCGCGTCGGCGCCCCCCACCGGGTCTGCCCCCACCGGATCTGTTATGGCCGGCACGGCCTTTTCCATGGAGGCTGAAGTCGCCACCGCTTGCGGCGGCTCTAGCCCCGTTGCCGGTGCAGTCGGCTCGACCACGGCGATCGTACCCGAGTTTCCCTCCGGCGCTACGCCGGACTCCAGCGGCGCCGTTGTCGATCCCGCGCCGCGTGCAACGCCGCTTGGTTCCGGCGGTGGGCTGGCGGCGTTCTCGCCATCGCGACTCAGCTTATCCCGATGACGTGCAATGATCGCCTCTACCCGGTCGCTTCTGGTGGTTCCGCCGGTCTCGGACGTGGGCGCCGTCGGGGCGGTGGATGTGGTTTCCGTTGGGGATTGCTGCACGCCGGAAGTCGAACCATTGCTTTGCCCTTGCACCAGCAACTGGTCTGGGGCGTCCGGCCCACGATTGGTATAGAGATACAATCCCCCCGCAAGCAGCAGCGCGAGTCCCAGCAGCGCAAGCGTCGCCATACCGGGTCCGTTGGTTGCTGCATCCGAGCCGCTGATCACGTTGGTCCAGGTTTTGGTTGTGGGCGTTACGGTGGCGGCACCGCTGTTGCGCCTTTGGCGCTCGATAGGGGTGACGTTGCTCTCTGTCTCGGCTCTGTCTGTGACATCAGGTGGCACGGCGGTGTTGGCCGCCATCTGCTCTTCGGCCAGGTCTGCATTGGCGGCCGGAATGCTGGACAGGTCTGCGTCTTCGGTTTGCCAGACCTGAACCAGGCGACGCGCCGCACGGACCACCTCCGCCTGGTCGTTGCGACTGAGCCCGGGAAAACGCTGTTTGAGGTTCAGGCCATTAAACGACGCCGTCAGTTCCGCGAACCGACGGTCCTTTGATAGCAGCGCGATCACCTCAAGTTTTCGGTCACTCATCCTGGTCCCGGCACCCGTATTTTCCTTGCTTCCGCGTCCATTGCTGGATGGTACCGGTCAGCGCGGGCGGCATCCAGAGAATTGAGGTCTGGGTTTGCCTGCCGCCTGACGCTCGGGGCTGCCGATTCAGGCTATCGTGTGAATTGAACGCATCCGTTTTGGCCTGTTTGCAACAAGCGCCAATCATCGCGATGATTTGGCAGTGCCTGACCATTCGCGAAGGGGAAACCACTATGCGGCTCGAGAACAGGATTGCAGTCGTTACCGGCGCTGCTCAGGGTATCGGTGCCGGGGTCGCCCGTGCTTTTGCGGCCGAGGGCGCCAGAGTGGTTTTAGCCGACCGCGATTTTCAGGCCGGGAAGAGCACCGCGGCAAGTATCGATGGCGCCATGTTCGTCGCTTGTGATGTCAGCGATGGCGATGAAGTCCGGGCCTTGATCGACCGAGTCATGGACGCGCACGGCCGCATCGACATCTGTGTCAACAACGCTGGTGTCATCCGTGCAGCGGATGTGCTGGAGGTGACAGAGGCGGATTTCGATGCGGTGATCGGGGTCAATCTGCGCGGCGCATTCCTGGTGTCGCAAGCGTCCGCCATCCGGATGGCGGAACAGGGTGCGGGCAGTATCATCAATATGTCCTCGGTAAATGCACTCATGACCATTCCCAACCAGCTGCCGTACAACGTTTCCAAGGGCGGTCTGAATCAGTTGACTCGGGTCATGGCTGTAGCCCTTGCACCCCGAGGCGTTCGGGTTAACGGCATCGGCCCGGGAAGCATACTGACCGATATGCTGAAGACCGTAATGACCGACGACGCAGCCCGGCGCAGCATCCTATCGAGAACGCCGATGGGACGCTGCGGGGCGGTAGAAGAAGTGGCCAGCGTGGCAGTATTCCTGGCCTCGGACGATGCCTCATATATGACCGGACAGACTTTGTACGTGGATGGGGGGCGCCTGGCACTGAATTACACTGTGCCGGTGACGGAAGACTGATCCCCACCCGCGCTCGCCTCGGCCATCAGCCAATCGCGAAACGCAATGACAACAGGATGCCGCCCAGCCCGCTCCGGGTGTACGACTTTTTCAGTAACTGAAATATGAGACGTCGCCCATGGCTTTACGTTGCCACTCTTGCGTGACGGTGCGCACACGCAGCTATGCCCATGACCAACCTCTTGCTTTATGCCGCCACAGTGCTGATCTGGGGTTCGACCTGGTTGGCGATCAAATTCCAACTGGGTGTTGTCGCGCCCGAACTCTCGGTGGCCTATCGGTTCCTGCTGGCGGCAGCGGTTTTGTTTGCATGGGGCGCTTGGCGGCGGGTCGGATTCAACTATCCGCTGCGTGCCCACCTTCGCTTTGCATTGCTGGGGTTCCTGCTGTTTTCCGCCAATTATCTGCTGTTTTACTTTGCCACCGCACGTTTAACCACCGGGCTCATCGCTGTCGTGTTCTCCACCATCGTGGCGTGGAACATCGTTAACGGACGGCTGGTGTTCGGTCG
>JAHEDQ010000128.1:9105-13512 GCA_024641125.1 Candidatus Competibacteraceae bacterium
TAGGCTCTCTGCTCTACCTCGCGGTGTTCGGATCCGTCATTGGATTCGGCTGTTACCTCACGCTGCTGGGGCGCATCGGTGCGGATCGGGCAGGATATGCTGCCGTGCTCTTTCCCGTGGTGGCCTTGTGCTTATCGACGCTGTTCGAGGGTTTCCGGTGGACCCATAGCGCATACCTTGGGGTTGGGCTCATTATGCTTGGCAATGTGCTTGTGCTCGGTCGCCTTAAGCGGGGCGTCATCGGCGCGCGGACAGCGAAGTAGTGAGTATCATGCGCGCACAGAGTGTGAACCACGCAAGCAATGGGAGTGGAGGGTGAATCAATTCCAGACGGGTGACGGCGCGACTCTGCACTATGAGGTGATCGGATCTGGCCGTCCCGTGGTGCTGCTGCACGGATGGACGTCCAGCCATCGGGAATGGCTCTACTACGCGACCCAACTTGCCGGAGCGGGTCGATTTCTGTGTTGGGATGCACGCGGGCACGGGTTCTGGAAACAGCCACGGGACACTGAGCCGCCCACGGTCGGTCGGATGGCCGAAGATCTGTTCGAAATGATCCAGCACGAGCGATTGCGGGCCCCGGTGTTACTGGGCCATTCCATGGGGGCGTTAACCGCCTGGGAGCACATTGGGCGATATGGAACCGGTCATTTGGGCGGACTGGTGGTAATCGATCAGTCTCCGCGCCTGGTCACGGATCAGGATTGGAAGCTGGGGATTTACGGAGCGTTCGACGACCGCCAGAACACGCGCTTCATCGAAGCGCTGCAGACCGATTTCGCCGAAGCGGTGCTGCGTTTGGCCGCTTACGGCTACAACACGAAGGTGCGCGAGCGCTACGAGGCTGACAGTGGTGGATTCAAGATGCTGCGCGAGTTTCTGCGCGAAATGGACGCCGGTCCACTGATCGAGTGTTGGCGCTCGCTGGCCGCGGCGGACTACCGTGCCGTACTGCCTCAGATCCATGTGCCGACCTTGCTCATTTACGGAGACCAGAGCCAGTTCTACAGCCTGGAGGTGGCCGAATTTGTTCGCTCCGCCATCCCCAACGCTCAGCTCGAGGTTTATCAGGACAGCGATCACTCGCCCCATCTTTGGCAGCGCGATCGATTCCTGGCGGATATGAAGCGGTTTTTGCGCGATCTGCCCCGGGTATCCCCCTGATTCAGTCTGCCAAGGTCACCTCGTACCCGGTGTACTTGCGCACGTTCAACACGCCCGTGTCCAGGATCAGGTACTGGCCCTTGATGCCCAGCAGAGTGCCCTGCACCCGCGGTGTCTTATCCAGGTTCAAGGGTCTCACCGTGGTCGGGTACTGGCTCACCGGATAGTCGATGTCGACGGTGGCCGCATCCGGCAAGGGACGAATCGCACCGGTTCCCAACCGGGCGCCCAGTGCCTGCAATTGGTCGGCGCAGCTCTGCAGCAACTGATCTCTGCGCTCGGCCAGAGAAATCGGTTCGGGTGGCCCTTTCAGCATGGTGCGCCAGTTGGTTTTGTCCGCAACATGCGCCGCCAGGATCACTTCAATCAGACCTGACTGAAGCCGCGTGTCCACTTCGAAAATCGGCAATGCCTGACTGGCGCCCTGGTCGATCCAGCGGGTCGGCACCTGGCTGCCACGGGTGATTCCGACCTTCAGGCCGGAGGAATTGGCCAGATACACCACATGCGGCCGCATGCAATTGCGCTCGCCCCACTCCGGTTCCCGACAGGTCCCGGCATCGTAGTGGCAGCGCTCTGGCTTCAGGATGCACATGTCGCATTGGGCAAGGCGTTGGGAGCAAGGAAAGCAGAAGCCCTGATTGAAGCTCTTTCTGGTGGCGCGTCCGCAGTGGGTGCAATGAATCCGGCCGCTGAACTCAAGCTCGATGGATTCGCCGATGCGGCTGTTGAGCGGCGTCTCGCACTCGTCTGTTTTCAGGACGTAGTTCACCGGCTGGGACAGCTCCGACGACAGTTTGCTCAAGTGACCAGTGACCGGCATCTGCAGAGTTCCCCGTGTATGCACCAAGCAGCGAGCCTCGCCGCCAGCAGGGCCGAATGATACCATCCCAGCCGGTTTGTCGGGACGATGCGGGGGGCCCGGGAAGTGGACACACAGAAGTGGCATCAGCGTTGGCAGGACAACCGCATTGCCTTCCATCTGACCGAGGTCAATGCCCATCTTCAACAGTTCTGGCCTGCGTTGGGCCTGGCGCCGGGTGGTCGCGTTCTGGTGCCGCTGTGTGGCAAAAGCCTCGACATGCTGTGGCTGGCGGGTGAGGGGCATGGGGTGCTTGGGGTAGAGATCAGCCCCATCGCTGTCCGTGATTTTTTTGGCGATAACGAACTCGAGGCCCAGCGCGGCGAACACGGCGCGTTCGAGATCTGGCGCCAAGGCGGCGTCGAGCTGTGGCTGGGCGATTTTTTTGCCCTGGCGCCGGACGATGTTTCCGACGTCACCGCGGTCTACGATCGCGCCTCCCTCATTGCGCTGCCTCCGACCCAGCGTGCGCGTTACGCTGAACATATGATGCGTTTGGCGCCGCTGGGCGCCTCGATCTTGCTGGTCACCCTCGAGTACGATCCCGTGGAAATGTCCGGTCCCCCGTTCCCGGTCACCGAGCCTGAAGTTGCTACCCTATATGGTCGGGTTTACGACATTCAGTGTTTGCATCGATACGACGCGTTGGCGGAATCGGCACACTTTCGTAGCCAGGGTTTGACCTGGCTGAGGGAAAAGATCTACCGCCTCGCGCCCCGTTGAATGCGCCCTGACATCACGCTGCCAACAGCCTGCGGCGCAGCAGGTTGAGCAGCCCAATCACGGTAAATTGTCGAATCTGCCGGCGGTTGCCCCCCAGGTGGAGTAGCCGGGTCTCGACCTGCGCGCCCAGGGCCATGGCCACGTAAACCGTTCCCACCGGCTGATCTTCCTGAGGGCTCGGGCCGGCCACCCCGGTGGTGGCGAGGGCCACATCCGCTCCGAGTAGATCGCGGACCCCCCTGGCCATCTGGGCCGCCGCGGCTTCGGATACGACGGGTCCCTCGGCAACGCCCAGATGTTGGTGTTTTACATCGCTGGCGTAAGCAACCAGCGCGCCCCTGAACACGTCGCTGGCACCGGCGATGTCCGTCAGTCGGCTGGCCAGCAGTCCGCCGGTCAGGGATTCGGCGACTGCCAGGGTCAAGCGACGTTGCCGCAGCAGATCCAACACCACCGACTCCATGGTCTGCTCGTCGACCCCGAACACGATGTCGCCGAGAACATCACGGACCAGGCGCTCTTCCTCGGCGATGAGCGCATCGACCTGGGCGCTGTCCGCCCCTTTGGCGGTAATCCTCACCTTGAGACCCTCAATGCCACTGGCCAGAAAGGCCAGGGTAGGGTTGCCGGTCCGATCCAGCGCCTCGATCCGCCCCGCCAGCATTTCCGCCAGCCCCGATTCGCTTTGGCCCCAGGTCCGCAGGGTTCGGCTGCGGATCACCGCCTCACTGCCGGCGCGGCGTTTAAGATCCGGCAGGATGCTGCCCTCCAGCATAGTCCGCATTTCCGAGGGTACGCCGGGTACGGCATAAATCACCCGGCCCCCGATCGGGCAAATCAACCCTGGGGCCGTACCCGGCATTTCCGCTATAGAGCTGGCACCCACTGGAACATCCGCCTGGCGCAGGTTGTTGTCGGGCATCTCCCGCGCCCGGGCTGCGAACCGTTCACGGATGCGATCCACCAGGGCAGGGTCCCGCTTCAGGGTTGCGCCCATGTACTGGGCGATAGCCTCCCGGGTCACGTCGTCCTGGGTAGGTCCCAAGCCGCCGCACAGGATGACGGCGTCGGACCGGTCCAGGGCCAGAGTCAGCAAATCGACAATCCGCTGGATATTGTCCCCGACCTTGGCTTGGTAGTGGCAGTCGATGCCGGCCAGTGCGAGCTGCTCTCCGATCCAGGACGAATTTGTGTCGACGCTTTGACCGAGCAGCAGTTCGGTGCCGATCGCAATCACTTCACAACGCACGGTGTATCTCCGTTGGCGAAAGGGACACTAGTACTCCGTCCATCTAATAATGACGGATGCAGCGAGTTGGTTATAGACGCCGTCAGGCGGGCGCGTCCAGCCGACGACTGCCGCTGGATGCGGGCTCGGCATCCTGCCAGAATGACGGCCTTCCCATGGCTATGGCGATCGAGGCGGGTGTGTGCCCATGAGCGATGAAGCGGCGGTGACAGTGCGGCGCAACAGCGTGCCGGTGCGGGTGGGACCGGTCACGGTCGGGGGTCAAGCTCCGGTGGTCGTCCAGTCCATGACCAACACCGACACCGCCGATGTCATGGCCACGGTGGTGCAGGTGGCGGAGTTGGCCCGGGCAGGCTCCGAACTGGTTCGCATTACCGTCAATACCGAAGCCGCCGCCGAGGCGGTG
>JAHEDQ010000129.1 GCA_024641125.1 Candidatus Competibacteraceae bacterium
CTATGCCTTCGATGCCGATCGGCCCAACTGCTTTGCCCATCACGCCCTGATTCCCGAACCCTTCGTGCAATTTGCGGGCTAAGGCGGTGCAAAGGTCCGCGATAATGGCACACCCGCTTACCGCCAGCCCACTCCCCGGCGACCCACGCCGACGCCGTGGAACCCGGGACCAACACCGCCGCCCGGTCCGATCCAGTCGATGAACAGCGCGGTGGCCCCGCCGCCCTCCGGCATCGTGCCTTCGATCATCTGGTAGCTGTAGACCAGGTCATTGCCGTCAACCACTGGGTCACTGATTTCGACCACCGCAACGGTGTTTGCGTCTTGTCCCGGTTCCAGCACCGAAAGGGTCGCGTTGGGCGGATCGCTGGCGAAGTTGTCTGGCCCGGCACCTGCTGTCCATTCCTCCATATAGGCCGGCATCGGCAGGTGACCGGCGAGGCGCACCGGCCGATCCGAGAAGTACAGGGTTTGCTGGCCCACATTGATCAACCGCAGGGTCTTGTCGTCGGTTTTCAGGTCTTCGGCGGTCTGTACGAACATGAGCTGGATTTTCGGCTCTTCCGCCTGTGCCAAGGTCACACCAAAGCTCAACGGGACAGCCAGTGCGGTCAGGGCCACAGCAGTTGTGAGTCTACGTCTTGTGGTCATCGATCAATCACTCGGGTATTCGGTGTCATGAGAAAACGGGCCGCGTCCGGAACGGGAGGCGGCCCGCGCGTTTCACCACCATAACAAACTCAGGGTGCCGGCTACTGCGGTCCGCTCTGTAGGTGATGAATCGGGTTGCCGTCCACCGCTATTGCTTTGGTATTCTCAAGCTTTTTGACGTCCGCTTCGGTCAGTTTCGGCCGGTCCAACGTGAGCGTTAGCTTGTTGAGCTTGGCCGTGAGCGTAAACGGCGGCTTGTAGTCCGCATCGTTCACGCCGGTCAGCGTGTCGGAGCCAATGTCGAAACTCTCGTCCCATTGCAGGATCATCGGTAGCGTTCGCTCCAGCTTTTCGGTGGCCACGACTTTGCCGTCCACCTTGAGGGTGCCGGTGCCGGATCGGCCGAGACCGCTCATGTTGTTGTACAGCAGCGTTCCGACGCCGAGGCCGTCGTATTTGAAGTCGAACTCGACCACGTGTTGGCCTGGCGAGAGCGCTTCCGGACCTTCCCACTTGATGCGCTTCAGGTCGATCAGGTTCCACAGGAACACGGGCTTGCCTTCCAGCAGGTAGAATCCGTAGCCGGCGAAACGTCCACCCGAGGTGAGGATCATACCCTCGGCACCCCCTTCCGGCACCGTAATGTCGGCAGTGATCGTGTAGGAACTGTTCAGCAGGAACGGGGAATCGCCCTGCGGCAGGCCGACCATCGGGTGAGTGTAGACAAACTCCGTCCGCCCGGCGGTGATGTTCGGTCGCGGCGCCACGATCCGAGCTGCCACCGAGGCGTCCAGCGGGAACACCTGGTACTTCTTTGCCTCCTTGATGAACCGCTTTTTCAGTTCCGCCACTTTCTCCGGATTCTGGTCAGCGATGTCGTTGGCCTGGCTGAAGTCATTGCTCAGGTCGTAGAGTTGGAACACCTGGTTGTTCAGCGGATCCGGGTTCGCCGCTCCGAAAGCTTGCCAGGGTGCACGGTTGACCTTCGTGCTCAAAAGCCAGCCCTCGTCGTACAGCGCCCACTGGCCCATCATCTCGAAGTACTGCGTCTTGTGGCGCGAGGGTACCTCAGCGTTCTCGGCGTCGAAGGTATAGAGGAAGCTCGTTCCCTCCACGGGCGCCTGTTTGATTCCATCCACTTCGTCGGGTGCGGGAATGCCAGTTGCCTCCAGGATAGTGGGCACCACGTCGATCACGTGTATGAACTGCTCGCGCAATGCCCCTTTGTCCTTGATGCGATCAGGCCAGGAGACCACCATGTTCTGGTTGATGCCGCCGAGCCTGGACGCGTTCTGCTTGAACCAGTCAAATGGTGTGTCAAAGGCCCAGGACCAGCCCGCCGACATGTGGTTGTAGGTCTCTTCGGTCCCCCAGACGTCGTACCACTTCATCTGCACATCCACGGGCATCTCGTTGACGCCGTTGAAGAAGGCTACTTCGTTGGGCGTGCCCAGCGGGCCGCCCTCGGCGCTGGTGCCGTTGTCGCCGTTGATGTAGATGATGAGCGTGTTGTCGAGTCTGCCCAGATCTTCAAAGGCCTGGATTACGCGGCCGATTTCATGGTCGTTGTAGGCTGCGTAGGCGGCGAATACCTCTACCTGGCGGATAAAGAGCTTCTTCTCCTCGGCGCTCAGCTGATCCCATGGCTTCAGCACATCATCAGGCCACGGCGTAAGCTGTGCATCCTCATCAATCACGCCGAGTTTCTTCTGGTTCTGGTAGATCGTTTCGCGCAGCTTGTTGTAGCCGTCGTCAAACAGGTGCATGGCACTGATCTTATCCACCCATTCCTTGGTCGGGTGGTGTGGTGCGTGGGTGGCGCCCGGCGCGTACTTGATGAAGATCGGCTTGGATGGGTCGGTCTGGTGCATCCGCGCAATGTAATCGATGGCATCATCGGCCATGCCGGTGATGAGGTTCCAGCCCGGTTTGCCGTCGAACGGATAGATCTGGGTCGTGTTGCGGTACAGGTTGGGCTGCCACTGGTTCGCGTCGCCTCCGACGAAACCGTAAAAGTACTCGAAGCCCATGCCGGTGGGCCACTGGTCGAACGGTCCGACCTGGCTGGCGGCAAACGCAGGGGTGTTGTGATCCTTGCCGAACCAGGAGGTGGCGTAGCCGTTATCGAGCAGGATCCGTCCGATGGTGGCCTTGTCCTCGGCGATGATGCTGTTGTAGCCGGGGAATCCGGTGGATTGCTCGGAAATCACGCCGAAACCGACCGAGTGGTGGTTCCGACCGGTGATCAGGGCGGCGCGCGTCGGTGAGCACAGCGCAGTGGAGAAGACCCGGTTGTAGCGCAATCCCTCATTTGCGATGCGATCCATCGTTGGAGTTGGGATGACGCCGCCGAAGGTGCTGGGCACGCCGAAGCCGGCGTCGTCGGTGATGATCAGCAGAATGTTGGGCGCTTCCTTGGGCGGGACGATGGCCGGCGCCCACCACGGCGTCGAGTTCAGGGCATCGTCCTTGATAACGCCACCGAATTCCGGATCGGGAGCGGGGAGTTGCTTGCCGTCAATCGTGATCGTCGCGCTGGGGGAGCCAATCTCGCTGGTTGCCGCCCCGGCTGTGGGCAATCCCCCTGCGAGACATCCCAGCACGGCCAACGCTGAGCACACGCATCGTCGCGCAAACGGGATCTTCAGGGACATATGAAACATGATTCGTTGCCCTCCTGCGGCTGTATTCGCGTTCCAGAAACGGGGTCAAGCGCATACGCCGACCCTATTCCGGAGACTTTGGTCGACCCTGTCTGCGCGAATTATCGCGCTTTTCCCAGCATGGCCTTTGACATTTCGCGACAGAATCGAGTCTCGCGGAGGAATATCTGACTTATTGGTGGGAACGGTTGTATGCCTTGTTGGCCGGTCCGTAGCCCAGCGCTCACATGGAAGAATGCTTTGCCCGCCACGATGTTGGCGGCGTCCCCGACCAGCGGCGGAAGGCCCGGTCGAAGGCGGCCGTTTCGGAGTAGTCCAGCGCCGTTGCGATGTCAGTAATCGCGAGCCGTGTGTCGCGCAAAAGCTGCCGGGCAATGTCATAACGGGTCTCGTTGATCAATGCCTTAAAGCTGGTGCCATCGGCGCGAAGGCGGCGGTTCAGGGTGCGCTGATGGATCGCAAAGACCGCAGAGACCTGGGATATAGAGGTCTCTTCTTGGCCGGCCCCTGCGATCAGCAGTCGACGCAATACGCGTCGAAGCTGGGTAGCCAGGTCGCCACCTCCTCGGGCCTCCAGTTTCTCTATTTCGCCCATGATCTGGCCATGTATCTGAGCGTCGGCTCCCCTCAGTCGCCGGTTGAGGAAGCAAGCCGGGAAAACCACCGCTGAGCGCTGGCCGCCGAACGACAGGCGGTTTCCAAAAAAACGTCGGTAGGGCTCGATGTCATCCGGCCTAGCCCTGAACAGGCCTATCTCGCTGGCCCTCCAACCTGGGCCGACGAGGGTCTTGAGCGTGTTGTAGGTTACCGCCATGGCGAGATCGTAGATCTGCGCCGTGCCGACGATGGCGGGCTGGTAGATGGTGTACGCGACCACCGCCTGGTCGCTGTTTACCCACATGGTGGGGATGGCCCCACGGTCGTGCAGGTGCAGATACAAAATGGTGTTCCGCAGCGCGCTGCCGACGTCGGGCGCGTGGGCGGCGAGGCGGCCGACCACCCCCAGCACTTCCAGACCGGCGTTTTGGCCCACTAGCAGGCCAAAGTGCGGACACTGGGTGCGGGCCGCACACAGCGACAACAGCCGACCCGCGTCGGCGAAGGGGATCGTGTTCTCGCCGTCCTCGAACCAGATTTGATCGAAACCAGCCTCGGCCATCACAGCATCTGCATCGACGCCGAAGTCAGCCAGCAACCGGGGTATTCCGAGGAGGGGTGCGATGCGTACATCGCCCTCTTTGACCAGGGCAAGATCGGCCGGTATGGGCTGGATTCCTGCGTTCACAGGCACTGTAATTCACCGGTGCTCGTCAATTGCTCCACCTACGACATGACTGGCAGCGTTTTGAACGGGTCTCGGTTGGGCCCGAGGCAAGGCGAAAACGACTGAGAAAACGCAGTTTACGCTCAGTAAATGACCATTATGAGAGCGTTTTCATACGCAGCCTAGTACTGCGTCCATCTAATAATGACGGATGCAGAGCGATTCAGATGATTCAAGCCAAGGCGCAGTCCACAGGCAATGGCCATCGCCCTTGTCAAGGACGGCAACGCCGGATTGGATCATCTGAGTCGCTCCCTTCGGGCGAGCCGGGAAGCGCCCGTCCGCGGTGTTGCGCCTCTCGGCAAGGGCGACGGCCATTGCCTTCGAGACGCGCCTAGCGGCCAAGCGCTTCCCAACTCGCTGCATCCATCATTATCAGGTGGACGGAGTACTAGTGTGCTGTCCCGGAAATTCGCAAGCAAAGTCGTTCGACCTTGGCGAGGATGGATTCGGCCGTGGCGGTTCACACGAACGGTTTTGTATTGGCGTTGTAATGTTCGACAAAGCGCTCGATCCTGTTGATGAATTCTTTGACGCGGGAGAACGAACCGCGTCGGATCGCCTTCTGGTTGATGAAGCCAAACCAGCGCTCTACCGGGTTGTGGTGGCGCGGGCGTCTGGTGAGCCAGGCCTTGATCTTGGAGTGCTTGTGAGTGGCGTAGCTGTCGACGATGAGGTGGACGTCGAACTGCTCGGGCAAGTTGGCGTTGATGTGGCGCAGGAACGCGAGGAACTCATGGTGGCGGTGGCGGGGCTTGCATTGGGTAATGACCTGCCCGGTGGCAATGTCCAGCGCGGCGAACAGTGTTGTGGTGCCGTGGCGAACATAGTCATGGGTCACGCCCTCGATGTAGCCCAGTCCCATTGGCAGCATTGGCTGGCTGCGATCGAGGGCTTGGACCTGGGGCTTCTCATCGACACACAGCACCACGGCGTGCTCGGGCGGGTTGAGATACAGGCCGACGATATCACGCACCTTTTCGATGAAAAACGGATCGTTGCAGAGCTTGAAGTGGCGCTGGCGATGGGGCTGGACCCGGAACAGGTCGAACCAGCGCTGGACGGTGCTTTTTTCGGACACGCCAGTCTCTTCGGCCATGGAGCGCACGCTCCAGTGGGAGCCGTCGGGAGGCTGAGTCTGCAGTGCGGTGTCAATGCCTTCGGCGACCTGCTCATCCTCACGAGCCCTGGGTCGCCCGGGACGAAGCTCATCATGCAATCCTTCGACACCGGATTCTCGGTAACGCTTGCGTCACTTACCGACCGTGAGGTTGCTCAGGCCCATGCGTTTGGCGATGGCTGGATTGGGCTCGTTCTCGGCACAAGACAAAATGATCTGCGCGCGTTGGACCAAGCTGTGGGGCAGTGCGCGGGAGTTGGCGAGGCTGAGCAGTTGAGATTTCTCCTCCTCGCAGAGGACAATCTGGGCGACGGGTCGACCGCGTGGCATGGGCAGACTCCTAGGCGTCGACCCTGGACAGAATGACCAACGCCAGAATCCCGGTCGCGAGCGGTATGGCCAGAGTGGTCAGGGCTGGGTTCAGGCCAAACACCAGCCCTGTGTTGGCGGCAACCTGGGTGGCGATCTGGAACAGAATTCCACAGCCCATAGCCAGTACGACGCGCTTTCCCATGGACGTCGAGCGCGGTGTACCGAAAGCGAAGGGGGTAGCCAGTAACACCATCGCACCGGTTGCCAGCGGCAGGGTCAGTTTCTGCCACAACGCCAGTTCGTAGCGGTCGGTCTGCTGGACGCCGACGGCAAGATACCGAATATAGGCGTTGAGCTGCGAAACCGACATGGTCTCTGGCGGAAGCTCGATCAAGGCCACCTGGTCTGATGTCATGTAGGACTCCCAGCGCATCGATCGGCGTCGCTCGGTGGTGACGCTGGTCCCGTCAATCTCTTTCACCACCAGATCCTGCAATATCCAGTTTTCCGGATCGTTAAGGTCAGCCTGGGTGGCGTGGATGTAGAGCCGAACCTCCCCATCGTCGTCCAGCTCGAGGATGTCTATGTCCGCCGGAATCCGGCCGAGCAGTACCTCGCCGATGCGGATGAACCGGCTGTCGTGATGCATCCAGTAGCCCTCGTCGATTTGCTGAACTTCATCGACCGACTGGGCCAGCAGCTTTTGCCGAACCGCGTTTTGATGGATACGCGAGACGACAAACTGATCGAGCAGGGCCGCCGAAATCATCAGCAGCAGGCCGCTTTTCACTACGGCTGCAACGATCCGTGCAACCGAGATCCCGGCGGCCTGCGCGGCGATCATCTCGCTGTGCTGCGCCAGCAGAACCAGTGCAATGGTGGCGCCCATCAACGCCCCGAACGGGAGCAGTTCGAGTGTGCGGGGGGCCAGCATTCGAACTTCATACAGCAGAGCATCGACCAGGCCGTAGTCGCCGGTGCCCACATCATCCAACTGCTGGATCAGATCCAGGAAACTGAACAATGGCACCAGCGCCAGCATGACAAACATCAATGCCTTGCCGAATTCCATGCCGATGTATCGATCCAGGCGGTTCATCGGTGCTCAGATACGGCCTTTGCGCCAGGGTCCGAAAAGCAGCATGGACAGCAGCGCTGCCAGCAACGCCAGTGGCCACCAAAGGCCGGGAATCGGACCGATCAATCCCTCCTGTACCAGGTTCTTGGAAAACGCCAACAGATTATAAAACACGGCATAGGCCAGGACGGTTGCCAGTACCCGGGCGAATCGGCCTTGTCTGGGTTTTACCCGGCTCAAGGGCACGGCCAGCAGCGCCAGCAGAACGGTGGCCACCGGTGTGCTCAATCGCCACTGAAACTCGGCCACGTCCTTGGGGCTGGATGACTGACTCAGCGCCAGGGTGCCTCGGTTTTTGCTTTTGAGCGTCACGCTCTCGGGCTCTTGGTGTCTCAGCACAAGTCGCAGGCGCTTGAACCGGCCGATCAGATCACGGCTTCCGGTCCTGTCCAGATGATAGACGACACCATCTTCGAACAGGAACTCCAGCGGGCTGACAGCGCTTCGGGGCGGCTGAATCAGCCGTTTTGCCACGATCAGTCGCGTTGCGTCTTCCCTCCCGACCTGGACGATGACGTCGCCCGCCGACTGCGTAGCGTGGTCCACGGTGTCGGCGAGAATCGCATAACCGGAGTCGGGGTCGAAAAAGAACTGCTGTGCCTGGAGGTCGGCGATTTCGAACTCGGCGGCCACCTGAGCCAACAGCAGGTAACGTTGGTGATAGGCCCAGGGTCTGGCCAACAGCGAGATGCTGGCGACGATCAGTGCGATCACCAGGGATAACCTGAAAACGACGCGGACCAGGTGCATTTCGCCGACGCCGCAGGCGGAGATGGCGGTGATCTCGCTGTCGGAGTGCATCCGCCCCAGCCCCACCGAAACACCGAAGTAGAGCGAAACGGGCAGGAGTATTTCCAGCGCGATCAGCAGTTTTATCAGAATCAGCTTCGCCATCGTTTCCATCGGGATCAGCCCGGCGGCGACGTCGTTGAGCACGACCGCGGTGCTGAAGCTGGTGAAGACCACGCAGAACAGAGTCACGATGAGCAGGAACGGCCGGCTGATCTCCCGGCTGACATAACGCGAAATGATCATCCCGACACGGCGCCTGAACGCATCGGGAGGCAAAGCGCCACCACCCGAACAGCGCCCCTTCGCGCGGACTTTGTGCCACCACACGCGCAGGCGCTCTGGCCTGCACAGTCTGAGGTATGGCTGCGGGACTGACGGCAATACATGGTTTTTGTGCAGGTGTCCGAAGGGCTTGCGGCGTTCCGGCATTCAGAGATTGGAGCGCCGACCTTTCGAACTGATACAATTCGACTGCGCGCTGAGGCATCATATCGTTTTGGAATGATCCGCGCACCGCATCAAGGCGGGTCGCTGCGTCGTCAATCGTGTTGCCGCGGCCTTGTACCGAGACGTTTGCCCCGGATGAAATCGGCCGCCGCGGCGCGGGCTCGATTGCTACCGTGACAACCCCGTTACAGTCACCCGCGATGCGGGATATCTCAATGGCAGGAACCCGTGAGCATCTTTGATAAATTCCAAGGTCTGGCCACCGACCTCGAAGCGTTAAAAGCACTTGGGGTCATGCCCTTCGGCGCTGTGATCGAGGAGATTTCCTCGGCGACACAGGGCGTCGTCCAGGGGTGCCCTGTGATACTCGCGGGGACCAACAATTATCTGGGCCTGACCTTCGACCCGGAATGCATCGAGGCCGGACGGGCGGCATTGCTCCAGCAGGGCACGGGCACGACAGGATCCCGTTTGGCCAACGGCAGTTATGCCGGACACCTGGCTTTGGAGCAGGAACTGGCGACGTTTTTCGGGGTTGAGTCGGCAATCGTATTCTCTACCGGGTTCCTGGCAACGATGGGTTCGGTGGGCACCTTGGCGGGTCCGGGGGACACGATTCTGATCGATGCGGACTGCCATGCCAGTATTTACGAGGGCACGCGCCTCAGCGGTGCCGAGGTGATTCGCTTCCGCCACAACAACGCGGACGACCTGGAGCGCCGCCTTCGCCGCCTTGGCGAGCGTGCGGCAGACGCCTTGATCGTGGTGGAGGGCATTTACAGCATGCTGGGCGACCAGTCGCCGCTGGCGGAGATCGCTGCCGTGAAAAGCCGGTATGGCGCCTTCTTGATGGTCGACGAAGCGCACTCAGTCGGCGTGCTGGGCGCGACCGGGCGTGGGTTGGCACAGCAGGCCGGCGTTGAAGACGCTGTGGATTTTATCGTGGGAACGTTCAGCAAAAGCCTGGGCTCCGTAGGTGGTTTCTGTGTCAGTCGGCATCCTGAGCTGGACCTGGTGCGATACAAGGCGCGCTCCTATGTGTTTACCGCCTCGCTCGCACCCTCGGTCATTGCCTCCACCCGCGTGGCCCTCCGTATCCTCGAAGCGGGCCACACTTTACGCGAGCAACTCTGGCGTAATGCCAATCGGCTGTATCAGGCCCTGGAGCAGGCTGGTTGCCGGCTTGGACCTCATCCGGGACCGGTTGTCGCAATTGAGGTGGGCAGCAAGGAACAGGCGCTGATGTGGTGGCGTCGCTTGCTGGAGCAGGGGGTCTACGTCAATCTGGTGTTGCCGCCAGCAACCCCAACCGGCACCTGTCTGCTTCGATGCAGTCTCAGCGCGGCCCACAGCGTGGCCCAGGTCGACCGCATCGCTGAGGCCATGACCGCATTGGTTCAAGACCACCCGAATTCGTCTGCGGCGTAACTGCGGCGGCCCGGCACGATCTGCAGAGCCCCGTCAATCCACCGCTGATCTGTTGATCGGGGCAGACGTCCGTTGCCGGCCCGCGAATGTTCCCCTGAGCACAGAAAGCGCTCCCGGTAGAGCACGCTGTAAAGAGTTGCGACACCCATGCAGAGGCTTTTTTTTCACATTATCGGAGATCTGCCGGTCCGGCTGTGGGGTATTTCGCCGCGTGAACGATTGACTCGGCAAATCCGGCAGGCGGCCGACGCACACCCAATAGAAGACCTGGGCACGCTGACGGACCATGACAGTGTGATCATGGTCCAAAGTGGCTATGTGACCGAGATACGTGCTTTTCAACGTCTGCTCACCCGGCCGGACACGCTTCTGCGCTGCCCTTCCGACGGTAAATTCGCGGCCGCCTATGTCGCCGCGGCAAATGCGCCTATGGCCAACGCCTTACTGCGGGGGGATCTGACCGACGCACCGGACAGTGTGGAGACCCTGGAGCCGTCTGATCTGGACGTTTTCGACAAGAAACTGCGCCGCTCAGCCCCACCGCTGTTGGAACCGATTACGGAACAAACCCGCGATAGGCTCGAGAACAGGCTCTACGGTAATGCCTATAAGGGCATTACCGATCTGGTGACCAAGTTCTTCTGGCCCAGACCCGCCAAGCATATGGTGCGGTGGTGCGCGGGCGTTGGTGCCACGCCGAACCTGATCACCGGCGTTGGCTTCGTTCTGATGGTGCTGGCCGGCCTGCTGTTTCTGCAGGGCCAGTACGTGTTGGGCCTGCTGGCTGGCTGGATCATGACGTTTCTCGATACGGTCGATGGCAAGCTGGCCCGCGTGACGGTGCAGTCCAGCAGGATCGGTCATCTGCTCGATCATGGCATGGACCTGCTGCACCCGCCGGTCTGGTACATTCTCTGGGGCATGGGGCTGGGCCAAATCGAACCGGTGGCCGGTTTAGACCTGAGCGCCCTGAATTGGCTGATTGTGATCGGCTACGTGGGTGGGCGTGTGTGCGAGGCCTTATTTCACCAGCTTGGCAGTTGCAGCATTTTCGGCTGGCAGCCGTTCGACGCCTATTTCCGGCTTGTGACCGCGCGGCGAAATCCGTGTCTGATTCTGTTAACCCTGGCGGTTGCTGTCGGTCGACCGGATTGGGGTTTTGTCGCCGTTGTTCTTTGGACGGCGCTGACCACCCTGATTCTGATTTTTCGTTTACTGCAGGGCACAGTGGTGCGCGCAAGATCCGGACCATTGGCGTCGTGGCTGGGCGATTCAGAACAGGCGGCTCAGGTCCATCCCAAGGCCTACCGCCTGTTTTCCGTCACCCGCGGCGCCTACGGGACGGGTTGACTCGACCCTCGGGCAAGCCCTGGATTTGGTTCTCAGTCGCGAACTTTGTGCCATTCTGAGTTCATGCACTGAGTTTGGCGGGTTGGTTGTCGACCGGCCAACTGTCCAGCGCTACGAATCGCCCCGCCTCAGGTGAGTACTCTCGCACCGAGACGATAATCTCGGGCCGCCCCGATCGTCGGCTGAAACGATAGATGTGGTACTGAGCGCGACGGGTTGCGGAAGCGTTCAGTTCTGATGCCGATCCGACACCGATTACCGGGGCTGTGCCGTCGCGTGTGGGTATCCAGTTCAAGGACGGCTCATGGGCATGCCCATGCAGTATCAGTTCAACCCCCTGATGCTGGACAACGCTGGCCAGCCCGTCTGCGTCGGTCAGGCGCTTGCGCCACTTGATGCTGCCGGGTACGGCCGGGTGGTGGATGAGCATGATCCGGAACAGGCCGGCTTTGCCGGTCTGTCGAAGCAGGGCTGAGAGCCTTTCGAGTTGTGGCTGCCCAACACGCCCAACCGCCAGAAACGGCGGGGAAGCGAAGACTGAGTTCACGCCAATCAATGCGAATCCTCCGCGGATACGCAGGGTTGGGAACATAGAGGGGGCGTCAGTCCGGTTGCCCGCATGTTCCGTGTCGGAGGCCATGTAAGGGGCCCAGCGGGAGAAGGTCTCCTGCCAGGGCGTCGAGACATACAGGTCATGGTTGCCCGGCACCAGGGTGACCGACCTCGGGTCGCCCAGTTGCCGGAGCCATGCGGCAGCTTGCTCAAACTCCCGGGCGGTGCCAAGGTGGGTGAGATCTCCGGTGACGCCAATATGATCGGGTGCCATGGCCCCAAGGTCGGTCACGAGAGCATTCAGTACTTCGGGCCGATGTTCGTGGCGCCGCCGTCGCCGCCACGACAGATATCCCAGCAGACGCTTATTGAGGATGTCGCCGACGCGCAGGTCGTCCAGGTGGGTGAGATGTGGGTCGGACAGGTGCGCCAGCGTCCAGTCGTCGTTCGCATCACCGCTCATGACGGGCCTTGAGCGGATTCAGTGAACACGCACTCGTACCCTTGGGCCGAGGCCAACCCGACCTGGGCCCGGTATGCGGGATCTCGCTGGTCTGCCTCCATCGATCGGGCGCCGTGTGGATCTGTCCTGGCACACATGTTACGACCCTTTTGCGTTGTTCCTGCCTGGGTTCAAGATAGCGAGTTTCGGCTGGCTCAGGACGATTGTCGATCCGTGCCCACTTGGGAAGGGTCGAAACCGGCAATCAGCACCCAGGATGTTCGGCCCGTAATCATGTCACGGTATTCCATGAACGAACAGACAGACACAAACCCCCTGTTCACAGCGGTGGTGCTCGCGGGAGACCGGGGGCCGCAGGATCCGGTGGCCCTGGCCACCGGCGCCAGTTGCAAGGCGCTGAGTCCGGTTGCCGGGCGCCCGATGATTGTTCGGGTACTGGCGGCGCTAAGCCAAAGCGCACAGGTGGGCAAGATTGTTCTTTCCGGTCCAGCTAGACCACATCTGGAACAAAGCCCGCCCTTGCTCCAGGGAATCGATGCGGACCAGTGGGCATGGCTGGCGCCCGCCGCGACGCCGAGCACCAGCGCCTACGCTGCGCTGCAAACTGTTCCCAAGCAGGTGCCGGTGTTGCTGACCACGGCAGACCATGCGCTTCTACGTCATGAGATAGTGGATCATTTTTGTCGGTCGGCGCGGCGAAAGTCCTGCGATCTCGCGGTTGCATTCGTGGCTCACGAACAGGTCACGTCTGCGTTTCCCGGCATGCGCCGCACCGCCAGTCGTTTCCGGGATGGGGGTTTTTGTGGCTGCAATCTTTTTGCGTTCATGACCCCCGAGGCGAGGACGGCGGCGGATTTCTGGTGTCGGGTGGAACACCAGCGCAAGCACCCCTGGCGTATGATCCGGATCCTGGGATGGCGGCCATTGATCGGCTACTTGATGCGTCGCCTCACCCTTGAGGCGACTCTGGAGATGCTTGGACGACGACTGGGTATTCGGATTTGCCCAATTCTGCTGCCGTACCCGGAGGCGGCGGTGGACGTTGACAAGGTTTCGGACCACAAAGCGGTGGAGCGTATTCTCGAAACGCTTTGAGCGGACTAGTACTCCGTCCACCTGATAATGACGGATGCAGAGCGATTCAGATGATTCAAGCCAAGGCGCAGTCCACAGGCAATGGCCATCGCCCTTGTCAAGGACGGCAACGCCGGATTGGATCA
>JAHEDQ010000130.1 GCA_024641125.1 Candidatus Competibacteraceae bacterium
TCAGCCCGACACAGTTGGGGAGTCCGGGAGCATGAGCCGCCGTAGTATAGCGGGAACCCCGCGACAGGCGAAATACCGGACTCAAGGCGGCACAGCGGGTCGTGGACTGGCGCTCCAGATTCGCGCTATCCTCGGTCCAACATTGAGGATCAGATACCCGCCAGTCGCGCGCCCCAACGCATTGCGCCCGTAGCTCAGCTGGATAGAGCGCTGCCCTCCGGAGGCAGAGGTCAGGGGTTCGAATCCCTTCGGGCGCGCCATTTCTTTGCATAGTATCAAAGGGTTACCAAGTTACCCTCATAAGCGCCGGTGGGCGAAAATGAGAACGAACTGGCACCCGGGAACAGGCCGCAAGCAGGTGCTGGTCCAGCGCCGCGATGCCGAGCAACTTCGGCCAACGACGCATCCGCGTGCCGCGAGACCTGCTCCAGCGGCTTGGAGGCCAAGAGGCCGAACTTTTTGGACGCACTATGTTTGCCGACCGAGGGTGGGACTGACAGCCTGTGAATACTGGCGGCCGGTTTGGAGGCGAATTGGTTGGCAGCGTGCAACTCCTAAGCGGCCGCTTCGCGATGATCGATGACAGGAGAAGCTTCAGCCTCGTCCCTTGGAACGACGCACTGGAAAGACGGATCGGACAACAGATCGCCGGCAATAGGCTTGCCGGATGGAGAAGTTGACCGGTCGTTCGGGCGGAAGCGGGGTCTAGGGTTGTGAGCGGACGCTCAGATCAATGGCGTTAGGTCAACAAACTCATGCGGCCTCCCGATGGTAGTACTTGAGCAGTCCGCCCAACCGCTCACGACAGCGGACAGATTGCTCCGAACTGGGCACTGACTGAGGATCCAATGGGAACAGAAGAACATTATCAGCCGCCCTCCCCGTATCGACATCACCCAGTCAAGGTTGCGATTCTATGCACAATCGGACATGGGACAAAGTAGTGAGCAGAACACGGCAGGGCGCGCAAACGAATGTAGTTCAATACGTTGGAGTATTTTGACCAGACGCACCCACGGCGACGGTGGGTGTCGTTTCCGTGCCTTCGTAGACGCCGGCGGGAATTTCGCTCAGTGAGAAAAAACCGTACTTGTCGGCCAGGCTTTTCGCCCCATCGCCGTCGATGGGCACCAGTCTGATCGGAGTCGCCGAGGCCAGCTCCACCAGTGCGCCTGTGGGGTATCCAGCCACCACGAAAAAGGCGTCGATCTTGCCGTTGCGCAGGGCGTCCGCAGCGGCATTGCCCTTCAGCGCCTCTGTGGTCAGGTCGTCAGATGACAGGCCATTGGCTTCAAGAATCAGATTGCCGTCCACGTACACACCCGAACCCGGTTCGTCCAGGGACACGCGCTTGCCCTTCAGATTCGCCACCGAGTTTATGTCGCTGTCCTTGACCACCACGAGATGCATATGCTCCTCGAACAATGCCGCGATCGTGCGCAGATCCTTGGCCGGTTCGTTGCCCTCCACAGTGCTGGTTCCGATGGTGACGAACTTGATCTCTTGACCGTATGCGGCTTCTGCGAGGCTGCCCGCCGCCAGTGCGGCCGCGGCGGCGATTTTCAACGATCAACCCAGATTACCCATTCGATTTCTCCTCGGATTTGCGTTAGTTCAGGTGACCGCGCCTACAAGGACAGTGGTGGTCCACAAAGCAATTTATCTCCTGGCCCGCCGGTGTTGGTTGGTTCGCACGGATGTTGACACTCTCTAGATACGGGCATGGACTCGTCCCTCATCCTGGTTCAAAGTTGAGCCTGAGGCTGAGTCTTCGCACGGGCCGGTTGCTGACCGCGGGCAAGCGGCGCGCCCACCCGAATTCCCGAGCATACGCCATGGCCAATCTTATCCAGCCGTTCATCCACGACCTGGTGATTGCTGATTTACCGCGCGAGGTCTGCGCGTTTGGCCGCCGGTGTCTGCTGGATCTGATCGGCGTGGCGGCCTGCGGCGCGACCACCGACATGTCCCGCATCATGCGCAATCATGCGGCCACCCAGTTTGGCGCCGGCAAGCGGGCGGCGCTGCAACTTTTCGACGGAAGACCGGTGAGTCCCGTCGGGGCCGCCCTGTCGGGCGGCGTGACAATAGACGCGGTGGATGCCCACGATGGCCACAAATTGACCAAGGGTCATGTGGGCTGCGGTGTGTTGCCAGCCGCCCTGGCCCTGGCAGATGCTGAGGGCCTGAATGACGGCAACACCTTTCTTACTTCGCTGGTGATCGGCTACGAACTCGGAACCCGTCTGGGAATCGCGCTTCATCGGACGGCGCCCGACTATCACACCTCCGGGGCCTGGGTGGCGGTGGCCTGTTCCGCGCTCGGCGCCCGCGCGCTGGGTTTGGATGCCGCCCAAACGCGGGAGGCCATGGGCATTGCTGAATACCACGGCCCCCGCAGTCAGATGATGCGCTGTATCGATCACCCCACCATGGTCAAGGATGGGTCGGGCTGGGGCGCCATGGCCGGCGTTTCCGCCGCCTATCTGGCGGCGGAGGGCTTCACCGGGGCGCCGGCAATCACCGCGGAAGACCCCGCAGTCGCCGACCTCTGGTCCGACCTGGGCCATCGCTGGCGTATCCTGGAGCAGTACTGCAAACCCTATCCGGTATGCCGCTGGGCGCAGCCGCCGTTGCAGGCGGTACTCGACCTGCGTCGGCTGCACGGGTTGCGCGCCGAACAGGTGGAGCGTATCGAAGTGACAACATTTCACGAGTCGGTGCGCCTGGCGACGCGATGCCCGACCACCACCGAACAGGCACAGTACTCGACTGCCTTTCCCACGGCGGCGGCGATGGTTCGCGGGCGAGTCAGTGTTCTGGAAATCGGTGACGGCGCGTTTCAGGACCCGGAAATTCTGCGCCTGTCCGAGAGTATGGTGTTCACCGAGTCCGAGGCGTGCAACGCCGCTTTTCCGGCCCGACGGATCGCCCAGGTCACGCTCCTGCTCAAGGACGGACGACGACTGGTCTCGGAGCCCACGGAGGCACAGGGCGATCCCGAGGCACCGCTGTCCGCCGAGCAAGTGCGTGAGAAATACCACACACTGGCCGATCCGGTCCTTGGCGTTGCCAGGTCTGAACGGGCGGCGGACGCAGTGGCGGATCTGGGCATCACGGCCGATCTGCCCGCACTCACAACCCTGATCACCGCCCCGATCGTGGTTGGCGACGCTGCGACTTCAGCCTCCCTCGTGTCCCAGGGTTACGGCGGTCGGGAACGCGTTTCCTGATGAGTCCAATGGTTCGTGCTTTTGAGCCGTCCGGCAGACCACCGGGACGCAGGATGTGGAATACGGTGATGACTCGGGGTGTCCGGTGACCGGGGCCCAATTGACTGGGAGGGTGCCCGATGGCGCGCAAGCATACGCGAAGGCAGACTTGGAGGGCGCCAAACTCAGTCGTTGTGTCCAGCGGCAGCCCGAAACCGCAGCGGCTCTGGCAGATTCCCCTCGTCATGGCTGGGCTCGGCGCCATCGTCTTCTCGATCATGTACCTGTTGCACCCCGGGACCGGGTCAATTGCGACAGCCCCTGGGATCAGCGTACCGGTGTTGAGCGCCGGCGGTAGGGCCGGGCAGCGCGTTTTCCAGCAGAACTGTGCGCAATGCCATGGCCTGAACGCGGACGGGTCGAAACAGGGACCGCCTCTAGTGCATCGGATTTACGAGCCGTTGCAGCACACCGATAGCCGCTTCAGGGCGGCCGTAGATCGAGGTGTGCAGGCGCATCATTGGAATTTCGGCAACATGCCCCGGATCGGTTTGAGCGATTTGGAGACTCAGCGCGTCATCGAGTACGTTCGTGAACTGCAGCGTGCCAACGGAATAGGTTGAAGCGGTTAAGCGAAGATAGACGGACGGGCCATGCATTATCAATCCATCCTCCAGCGTGTCTATGATGACGCCGCCGGCCTGTTGGGTGAGGGCAAGGTGGCCGACTACATACCGGCCCTGGGCCGCATTCCACCGGACAAGCTCGGCATCGCCCTGCACGGCCTCGATGGCTTGGACGCGGCGGTTGGTGATGCCAACGAGCGTTTCTCGATTCAAAGCGTATCCAAGCTGTTCAGCCTGACCCTGGCCATGCGCACGGTCGGCGAGGACTTGTGGAAGCGGCTCGACCGGGAGCCTTCGGGCAATGCGTTCAACTCTTTGACTCATCTGGAGACCGAACGCGGCATACCGCGCAACCCGTTTATCAATGCCGGGGCCATTTGCGTCGCCGATGTGTTGCTGTCGGCCCTGGGGGACGTTAAGCGCGAGCTGCGCCAGTTTGTAAGTGAGTTGTGCGGTGAGGCGGTTTCATACCAGGCGGAGGTTGCCGAATCGGAGCGCCGCACCGGGTTTCGCAATGCGGCCTTGGCCAATTTTCTAAAAAGCTTCGGCAATCTGCACAATGATGTGGACGCCGTGCTCGATGTATACTTTCATCAGTGCGCTCTCGCCATGAGCTGTCAGGAACTGGCCCGCGCCGCCGCGTTTCTCGCCAATGACGGTATCAGCCCGGCCGATGGACTGCCGGTGGTCACCGAGCGTCAAGCCCGGCGCATCAACTCGCTGATGCTGACCTGCGGCACCTACGATGCCGCCGGTGAGTTCGCTTTTCGCGTCGGGCTACCGTGTAAAAGCGGCGTGGGCGGCGGCATCGTCGCGGTGGTTCCCGATACCCTGTGTGTTGCGGTGTGGTCACCAGCCCTGGGCCCATCGGGCAACTCAGTTGCGGGTTTCAGGGCCTTGGAATGCTTTGTCGGAGAAACCGGATTGTCCGTATTCTGAGGGGGTCCAGATTTTGGTCAGCCTCCGATTCGGCCACCATCCCGTCGGGTTACCACGACGATCGATGGTCGAGGCGGCACACCTTCCCGAAAATCCGGCCAGCGCGTGGCCGGGTCCTGGAAACTGGATGCGCGGCCAAAGCCCGGGTAGTGCTTGCTCCCATCCGCCGCCGGATGCTGCACCGCCAGGAACAAGGTTTGGCCATCGTCTGTAAAGCAGGGTCCGCAGAGTTCGGCTCCCACCGGCACGCGGAAGAACATCCGTCCAGTACCCCTGGCCTCTCCTTCTGTTTCCAGGGTCCAGAGGCCATCTGCACTGCCCGAATTCTGCTGCCACAGGCTGCCCTGATCGGTGGCCACCCACAGGCCCCCGTCCGGGTCCACTGCGCAGTTGTCGGGATTGGAAAACCAGCCGTTTTCGCTGGTGGCGGGGTTCCAGCGGGCCTCGATCGTTTTCTCGGCCGGGTCGCCGCAGCTTACCAGAACCGCCCAGTGCCCGCGGTTTGACGCGTGGTCCCCATGCATCGGCGTGATTTCCAGCACCAGGCCCCAGTGGTTTTCGGCGCGGGTGTGAATCGCATCGGTCTGTTCCGCAGTCCGTCTGTCGTTGCTGGTCAGCATCACGTAGGCCTTGCCGGTCGAGTGATTGACACCCACGTCTTCGGGGCGGTCCATGGGCGTGGCCCCAAGCAGGTCAGCAGCCAGGCGGGTGCTGATCAAAACGTCGGCCTGGCTTGGAAAGCCGTTCTCGGCGATGAGTGGACCCTCACCGTGAACCAGTGGCAGCCAGCTCAGGGTTCCGTCCGCATCGAACTTCGCGACGTAGAGCGTACCCTGGTCCAGCAGATCATGGTTCGTGTCAGGCGCATCCGGGTCGAATACGCCGACGCTGACGAATTTGTACAGATAATCGAATCGTTGATCGTCACCGGAGTAAATCACGACCCGGCCATCATGGTTTACGACCGGCTCGGCGCCTTCGTGTTTGAAGCGTCCTAACGCAGTGCGCTTTATTGGGGTCGAAGCAGGATCCCGAGGGTCTACCTCCACGATCCAGCCGAATCGGTTGGCCTCGTTGGGCTCCTTCGCAATATCGAATCGATCATGGTACTGGCCCCAGTTGTACCACGCACCGGGAATGCCGTATCGCTCAAAGACATTGGCCTCAGGATGTGCCTCGATCGCCTCCTTACCCCAGAAGTAGCCGTTAAAATTCTCTTCCGCCATCAGATAGGTGCCCCAGGGCGTGATGCCGCCGGCGCAGTTGTTTAGGGTGCCCAAGACCCGGGTTCCGGTCGGATCGGCTCCTGTGCGCATGCGCGCGTGGCCTGCCGCGGGCCCGGCGATGCGCATGGGTGTGAGCGCGGTGATTCGTCGATTGTATGGGCTCTTTCTCAGATAGCGCCATCTCCCGTCGATCCGAGCAATCTCGACCACGGTGCCGCCGTGGGCGGCCATTTCGGTCGCCACCAGTTCCGCCGTCATGGCGATGAAGTCGTTTCTGTCCTGGCGCTCTAGTCCCGGGAACATAAGCTCCTCGTTGGTGTACTCATGATTGACGCAGAGCAATCCGCGGTCGCCGGCGGAGCCCAGCGGCAGCAATCCCAGGAAGTCGTTGTTGTAGCCGAACTGCAGCGCCTGAGCGGCGGCCGACGGATGATCGGGATCGAACGCGGGAGCGTCGCTAAACAGCGGATCGCCCCAGCGGAGCAGAATTTCCGCATCGTAACCCGGCGCCACATGGTGGGTTCCATCTACGCCATGCTCGATTTCGGAAAAGTCGAAGCGTGTTTGATCTGCGGCCGTCGATCGTAGCCCCAATGCTGGCCTGTCCGGGAGACCCATGGAGGCCACAGCACCGACCACGAGCATGCCTTTAAGCAGGTCGCGACGACCCAGACGACGATTGATCAAATCGCCCAGGCTGTTTTCGATGCAGGGATTTGCCGGGGTATCGTCTGCAGCTGCGAACGCCGCTCTACGGACCTCGCGGGCATCTCCCTTTGTCTCGCTCACACCCGCCGCCCCCCGTTTACGTTTCTTGGCTACCTGAGCCGGCCGCCGTGGATTTTGTCAGCTCCATCAGCTCAGTCATGGTTTTGCCCCAGAATCATGTAATCGTAAGTAATCCCGGCACAAAGATTCTGACCATTTTTCTGGCCCATTATCCGCAGTTCACCGTGACGATCAGACGCTGTATTTTTCGGGTCTGCGGGATTAACACTCACCACCAGCGCCCCTCCGATACAGCCGATTTACGGTTCAATATTGCCGGCATCCAAGACCTGGATCGAATGACGTCGTGTGAGATGATGGCCGACAACCGCGGTGTCATCGGCGCCCGAAACCGGGGTACAAGCCGGCCCCAGTATAGTGTGCTGTCCCGCAAGTTTGTTGCATTTCAGCGGGGCTAGGAGCGCCCCACATCCACCAATGCGACGTTGCCGCCGCTCGACAGAGCCTGCTATGCCTTCGCATCGGCGCCTTGCACTGGCGGATGTGGGGCGCTCTGCAACGCAACGAACTTACGGGACTGCACACTAGATCAATGGGGTACAACAGGAGAGTCAGATGCACAAGAGTCGATTGGGCGCCTTGATTATCGATTGCCAAACGGACGATTTACAGCGGGAAGCGCAGTTTTGGAGCGCTGCCATGGGCGCGGCGTCCGAGGCTCCGGAGGCGCAGCAAAATCCCAGATATGTCAGACTGGAGGGTTCGGCCGGTGAGGTGCCGGTGCTGCTGCAGGTCGTCGACCATCCGAGCCGCGTGCATCTGGACATTGAGACCGACAATATCAAAGCCGAGGTCGAGCGCCTTGAGTCCATTGGGGCCGAGGTGGTGGAACGGCTGGAGCGATGGACGGTCATGCAGGCGCCCAGCGGGCATCGGTTTTGTGTCATCGGCGTGGGGCGCCCCGGATTCGAAGAACACGCCAATGTCTGGGCCTGAAGTAAAAGCGTGGGAACAAATCCGTAGACCGGTTCCGCCACCGTTGCGGTTCTGCGGACTGAGTCGCAACCAACGCCGCTTGCCAAGCCTCGGGCGGGTCAATTTCACCCGGCGGAGCTAAGCGCGTGTTGACGGACGCATCGATCAAGCCCTTTCAGGCTCAGCCAGAGTTCTACACCCATGAGGGCTGCCATATCGTCGAGATCTCCAACTCGCCCGACGATCCGCTGCTGTCAATCGCCCGGGCCCGTGTGGCACCGGGTGCGACCACTCGCTGGCACGCGCTCCGGGGCATTGCCGAGCGCTATGTGATTCTGGCCGGATCCGGCCGCGTGGAGGTTGGCGAGCTGCCAGCTCAGGCGGTGGGAGTGGGCGATGTGGTCCTGATACCCCCTGGCTGCCGCCAACGTATTGCAAACACCGGCTCGGTGGATTTGCTGTTTCTCGCCATTTGCACGCCCCGCTTCACCCTTTCGGCGTATCAGGATCTGATGGGTGGGCCATGAAACCGCCTTGTGGATCCGGCCCGCCTGGTTGCAGGTGGACGCTACCATTTTGCCTGTTGGTATCGATCTCTGTTCTGGGCCCGGGGTGCGCAGGCACTGAACCGCAGGATATCGATTCCGGCGGAACGCCGGCTGACGCGTCACCGGGTCAATGGTTTACAGGCCTAGTGGTGATCGGGCATGAAGTCAGAAGCTTCACGCCCTGCGGCGGCGGCGAGCCCGTGTGGATCAGCGATCCCACCGGCCGGCTGGCAGAGTCCTATCGAGACCTGGCGCCCGGCTTAGTCCCATACGAGGCGTTGTTCGCGGTGGTCAGGGGCAGGCTTGGCGAGGCGCCAGGGCACGGTTTTGGGGCGGAGTACAAACGGCAACTGGTGGTCACCGAGGTGGAGTCTATGGCGGCCGATGGGTCAGGGTGCAACGGTCCCGGCCCGCGTTCTGTCGGGTCGAATGCGCTACCCTGATTCAGCATAGGGCCCGCGATCAAGGGGTGGCGGGCCGATCCCATACCCGCCCACAAAGGTGTCGATATGCGAACCCAACGACCTGTCTTGGTATTTTCAACCTGTTTGTTGGCCGGCCTGTTGCTGCTTTGTTCCGCGGCGCTGGCCCAAAGCGGTGGGGACGACCCACCCACGTCGCTGGATGGCGTCCGGACCCTGGACACCGACGCGCTGCGCGCCGCCCTGGAGGCGAACCCGGAGTTGGTGCTGATCGATGTGCGCACCCCGGACGAGATCGACACCCTCGGTGGCACCATCGAAGGGTTGAACAGCATCAATATCCCCCGCGGCTGGCTGGACCTTCGCATCGCCGAATCGGTTCCCGACAAGAGCATGCCGATTGTCGTCTTCTGCGGCATCAACCGACGCAGCCCCTTGGCCGCTCTCACTCTGACCGAGATGGGCTATACCGACGTAAGCAACTATGCCGATGGTTTTTTCGCCTGGCGTGATGATGGGCTGCCGGTGGCCATGACCGATGAGGCGCCCAACTCCATGCTGTTCAGTCTCCCGCAGGAGGTCATACCCGGCGTCTGGTCGGCGATCGGGGCCACGGCGCCGGGCAGCTATCAGAACTCAGGCCACAACAACAACCTTTCATTCATCATCACTGATGACGGAGTCGTTGTGGTCAACGCCGGCGACAACTATTTGCTGGCCCGGTCACTGCATGAGGAAATCAAAAAGATCACTGATCAACCCGTGCGCTATGTGGTGCTCGAGAACGGCCAGGGCCACGCCATGCTCGGGTCCAACTACTGGCGGGAACAGGGTGCAACGGTAATCGCCCATGCGGATGCCGCCCATGAGATCGAGGCTCTCGGTCACGAGATCATCGAGCGCATGCGGGCACGCAACCGGGATAAGGCCCTGGGCACGGAGCTGACGCGACCCGATGAGACTTTCGAACGTGAATGGATCATCGCGCTTGGGGGGGAGCGGATTGAGTTGCGCTACTTGGGACCTGCCCACAGTCCTGGTGACATTGTGGTGTGGTTACCGCGCCGCAAACTGGTGATCTCCGGTGACATGGCGTTCCACGAGCGTCTTTTGCCGGTGTTCGAAACCACCGACACAGAGGGTTGGATAGCGAGTTGGGATGCGTTCGCGGCGCTTGAAGCCGAAGTGATCATTCCAGGGCACGGTGGCCCGACCGATATGGCGCAGGTTACGACCTATACGCGTGACTATCTGGTGTACATGCGACAGCAGGTGGGCGAGGTGCTCGAGCAGGGTGGCGACCTCGAGGCCGCCTACGCCATCGATCAGTCCAGCTACGCGCATCTGGACACCTATGAGTTTTTGGCGCAGCAGAACGCCGGCCGCATTTTCCGCGCCATGGAGTTCGAGTGGTAGACCGCATTGAGCGCCTGCTGGGTTTGCCGCTCCGGGCATAACAAGAATTGGGAGCACCAACCATGAACAGCGTAAATCGTACATCCATCGCCCTGTCCGGCCTGCTTGCCGCATGGGCCTTTGTCGCCCCGGCGGGGCAGCAGGACCAGGCCGCCATGGACGCGGCCTGCCAAAGCGCCCGACAGGAGCAGCTCGCTCCCCTGAGAGAGCAGAGCCTGCAGCAGTGTCTTACGCAGGGGGAGAAGGACCAGGCCACCTGCGAAGCCGACGCGGCCAACTACGGCGAGCGAGTTGGCATTCGCCAGGCCATGTTCTACGATCTGCCCGAATGCGAAGCCGCTTTCAACAACAAACGCAGCTACCGCAGCGCCAACTGAGCGAGATGCTCGCGCGCTGGCTGCAGGTGTGCGGGCTTTGCCTCGCATTGACTGGTTGCCTTGGGGCACCGGACGGGGTCGAGTCGGTGCGAGACTTCGATCTTGAGCGATATCTGGGTACCTGGTACGAGATTGCACGATTGGATCATCGTTTCGAACGTGGCCTGAGCCAGGTGACCGCCACCTACTCGCCGCGGGCGGATGGTGGTGTAAGCGTTGTGAACCGGGGATTCAATGTGGACGAGAACGCCTGGGAGGACGCCGAGGGCAAAGCCTATCCCACCGGAGATCCAACCGTCGGCGAGCTCAAGGTCTCGTTCTTTGGTCCGTTTTACGGTGGTTACAACATCATCGATCTGGATCGGCAGGATTACCGTTACGCGATGGTGGCTGGGCCAACCCGATCCTACCTCTGGATACTCGCACGGGACCCGACACTGGATCCCGTAATCCGCGATCGGCTCGTCGAGAAAGCGCGTACGCTGGGATTCGACACCAGCGAAATGATCTTCGTCGAGCACTGATTCCACCGCCCGATCCGTGATTCAGGAACGCCGATGAATGCCGATTCAACCGGCCGCGCCGCTACCACTGTGCAATCGGTACAGGTGAGGGCGGTGTGCTTGCCCCTCGCAAATCCCCATCGAACCGCCGGGGGCGTGGTTTCCGAATCCCCCCTGGTGCTGATCGATCTACGAACCCGGGATGGGGTTGTCGGGCGCAGCCTGATTTTCACCTATACCCGTGCCGCTCTGGCTTCCACCGCCGAACTTGTCCGGAATCTGGCGCATCTGGTGGAAGGCGAGGCGCTGGCGCCGGTGGCACTCCATCATAGTTTGGCCCGGCGTTTTCGTCTTCTGGGTACGCAGGGTCTGGTGGGCATGGCGTTGGCCGGTCTGGACATGGCGCTCTGGGATGCCCTGGCGCGACGCCAGGGCGGTTCCCTGGTTGAGGCCTTGGGCGGCGTCGCCAAACCGGTGCCGGTCTATGGTGCCGTGGGCTACGACGGTGTCCAGGGTTCGGCGCGGGTAGCGGAGCATTGGGCCAACCGCGGTTTTACCGGGGTCAAGGCCAAGATCGGATACCCCTCCGTCAAAGAGGATCTCGCGGTGATTCGGGCCATGCGCGAGGCGGTCGGCGACGGCGTTGCCATCATGGTGGACTATAATCAAAGTCTGTCGCCCACCGAAGCCATCGAGCGTCTCCGGCTGCTGGAGCATGAGGGTCTGGTCTGGGTCGAAGAGCCGACCCTGGCTCACGATTATGCGGGTCATGCCCGTATTTCGCGGGCCGTCCAGGTGCCGATACAGACCGGTGAGAACTGGTGGGGCATCCAGGACATGCACCACGCGCTGATGGCCGGTGCATCGAGCTATGTTATGCCGGACGCCATGAAGATTGGTGGCGTGACCGGCTGGCTGGGCGCCGCCGCACTGGCGCAATCCCAGGCCATGCCCATGTCCAGTCACCTGTATTCCGAACTCAGTGCCCAGCTGCTTTGTGTCACCCCTACCGCCCACTGGCTGGAGCATGTGGACTGGTGGGACCCGCTGCTGGCGGCGCCACTGCAGGTCGAGGACGGGCACACCCGGCTGGACGGTGTCGTCGGTTCGGGGCTGGAGTGGAACGAGGCTGTGGTAGCCGAATACAGCGTTTGAGCCGCGCCAACCTCAGCCGTCGGTCACCGGTGTCATCAGATGAAGACTGTCCGCCAGCAGAGAGACCGTGATGCTGGCGCCAACCTCGACTCCATTGCGACGGGCAACGTGCTCCGGCAGAGAAAACGTCAGCGGGTGTTCGGTGGCTCGTTGCGGTCCCTGCTCCGTCTGGCCCACCCGCAGGGTGATCCAAAGGGTCTCGCCCAGAGAGACCACCTTGGTCACCCTCCCCTGCAGCGGATTTTCCCGCTCGCCATGGGACGGGCGGTCGCGACGATGCAGCAGTACCCCGGCAGCGGGGATCATCCAGTCGACCCGGGCACCGATCTGCAGCTCGCTGCGACCAGTGCATCGAAGTCGGTGCGCAGCCCAGTCTATCCAGGTCAGACCCGGTTCATGGGCCGCCACGACTCCGGTGAACAGATTTCGCTGGTCCAGCAGCCGCGCGACGATGGCGTTGGCCGGCTTTCGCAGCATTTCCGCCGGCACGCCCGTTTGCAGAGTTTCGCCGCGATGCAACACCACCATCCTATCGGCCAGCTCCAGGGCCTCGTCCAGGTCATGCGTGACCAGTATGGTGGCACAACCCAGTCGTTGACGCAGTGACGCCAGCTCGCGGCGAAGTCGACGACGGGTGATTTGGTCAACGGCCGAGAATGGCTCGTCCAGCAGCAGCACGGCCGGATCCCGCGCCAGTGCTCGGGCCAGCGCGACCCGCTGGGCCTGGCCACCGGACAGGTCCGCCGGGCGCCGCCGCTCGAGTCCCGCCAGGTGAACGGACGCCAACAGCGCCCTGGCGCGTGCAGCGCGCTTCGCCCGGGGCAGGTGCCCCAAAGCCTGGGTGACATTCTGCGCCGCACTGAGATGCGGAAACAGTGCGTAGTCCTGAAACACAAGGCCGGCACGACGCGCCTGCGGTGCGAGATTGATTCCCGCATCGCTATCGAACCAGCCCACACCGGCACAGTGCACGTGACCGGCCTGGATTCCCCCCAGGCCGGCGATGGCTCTGAGGATGGTGGTCTTACCGCTGCCGGACGGGCCCACCAGGGCCGTTAACTCACCTGGAGCACAGGCGAAACGCGCATTCAGCGGTACCGGCTGAGTTTGGTGCAGGTACACGTCCAGACCGCGGGTGGCACTCATCGGCGGCGGCGCCGGCTGGTCATGAATACCAGGGCCATGGCCGAAATCGAAATCCCGAGCAACACCAGGGACATGACGCCTGCACCCCGGATATCGAAAGACTGGACCTGATCGTAGATGGCGATGGCCGTGGTCCGGGTCTCCCCCGGTATGTTTCCTCCGACCATCAGCACCACGCCGAATTC
>JAHEDQ010000314.1 GCA_024641125.1 Candidatus Competibacteraceae bacterium
GGTCAAAGTCCCAGTAGCTCGATCAAATTGGCCAGTTCGTCCAATGCCTGCAGAGCTGGCGACGGCCCCGGCACAAGCCCGTAAACCGGCTCGTCGTGCGGACACTGGGCAAGCTGAGCCGTCAACCAGTTCGCCCGGGCCCGGATGCCCAAAGGCGGCAGCAACAAGACACGCCCGGGTGCGGCAGCGCCGTCAACCGCATGCAAGGCGTAACCGCATTGCGCCCGTGCCCCGGCGGTAACCGGAGCCTGGTCCAGCAGAACACCGGCCAGTCGACAGCCGAGTACCTCCTGGGCCGGGCCCAGTTCCCGCAGCGTGGCAGGCTGGGCGCAGCGGATGATAAACCGGAACTCCTTGTCGGTGTCAGCCGCCCAGGCAATGAGGGTCGAGACGCTTGCAGACCGGACCTGGAACCAGGAAAGCATAACCACATCGAAGCGGAGGGCGTAATAGGCCAAGCGCCAGTCCGCCGGCAAATCCTCGGGATACAGAACGCCTCGCCAAGCGCCGTGATCCCAACCCTCGGCGCCGATCAGAAAGCGCCTCGTCATATCATCCCCGAAGATCCATCCGGGCGCGCAAACAACTGCCACTTGCCAGCGTTCTGCGGAGATTGGAGACTGCGCGAGCCCTGATATGCGACCTGTTCCATGTGCGCTCCTTAACCGAACTCGCGTAACCAGCGCGCTCAGTATTTCACGATACGCCGACCGAAATCGAACCTGCGGACCAACGCGGATTCCAACCTTTCTGGCGCAACCGGGTCGCGGCGATCCTATGGTGTGCACCGGGAGACGGACGACAGATGCGAATTTTCTTCACCGGCACCGGTGGGCGCCTGGCCCGGGTGCTGCTGCCAAGACTCCTGGCCAACCCCGCGGTTCGGAGCATCGTCGGCATCGATCTGCAACGGGCTCAAATCGAGCACCCCAAACTCGAGCAGCACCGGCGTGACATTCGAGACCCCAAGCTGGGCGCGCTGATGGAAGGGTGCGACAGCCTGATACATGCCGGTTTTGTGGTCATCGGTGCCCATCTCGGGCATCAACGGCGCCGGCGCACCTGGGTCCACGATGTGAATGTGGCGGGCAGTCAGAACGTGTTCCGTCAAGCCGCCGACAGCGGCTTGACTCGGCTCGTTCATCTGTCCAGCGTTGCCGTCTACAGCGGGCTACCGGAATCGGACCACCCAATCTCCGAGTATCGACCGCTGTTGCCTCTGACGGGTTTTGCCTACGCGGAGGACAAGGTGGCGGTGGAGCACTGGCTGGACGGGTTTGAGCGGGACCACCCGGAAGTTGGACTGGTGCGCCTCCGCCCCCACGTGATTCTGGGTCTATATGCTCAGCCGCTGCTGCTGCAGCTGCTTTCACAGCCGATCTGCCCCCGCACGCCGAATGGGCGCGGGCAGATACAGTGTGTCGCAGAGCTGGACGTGGCGCGCGCTGTAGAACTGGCGGTGTTTGGGGCTGCTACGGGCGCATTCAATATTGCCGCTGGACCGCCGCTGAACCTGGAGCAGATACTGCGGCTGCGCGGGATCCGCCCGGTCCCCGTGCCTGTTTGGTCCATCCGTCTGAGCCACCGCTTGGGCTGGTGGCTGACCACCCGGGTGGGCGACCCGGGTTGGGCGCGGGGTCTCGGTAAAACACTCACGGTGGATTGTTCTAAAGCGGCCGGGGAACTTGGTTGGCAACCCCAACTCAGCGTGTATGATTGCGTGCGCATGCTGCCCCCACCCCGCCGTTGGCGGCGCGGGGGGATATCGCCCACAAAAGCGGATTAAACCATGCTGCTTTACTTAGCCGCAGTGGCCGTCGGCCTTGCCGCCTTGGCCTGGAGTGCCGACCGGTTCGTGTTCGGCGCCTCGGCAACCGCACGCCATCTGGGGGTCTCACCCCTGCTGGTCGGCCTCGTCATTGTCGGCTTTGGCACATCGGCGCCTGAAATGCTGATTTCCAGCATCGCCGCCTTTCAGGACCGGCCGGGGCTGGCCGTGGGCAATGCGCTGGGCTCAAACATCGCCAATATCTCCCTGATCATCGGCCTGGCCGCACTCCTGTCGCCACTGACGGTCCGCTCCGAGACTCTGCGCCGGGAACTGCCGGGGCTGCTGGGCGCCAGCGTGGTGGCGTTGCTTCTGTGCCTGGATGGCCACTTGGGACGCTTCGACGGTTTCGTTTTGCTGCTGGGGTTGGTGGTCATGGTGCTGTGGGTGGTGCGTTTAGGGCTGGCCGGTCGCGAGGACGACCCCCTGAGCACCGAATTCGAACAGGAAATGCCGAAGGAAATCGGCCTGCGTGCCAGCCTGCTGTGGACCGCCGCGGGTCTGCTGACACTGGTAGCCAGCTCGCGACTGCTGGTCTGGGGCGCCGAAGAAATTGCGGCCATGCTGGGGATAAGCGATCTGGTCATCGGCTTGACCGTGGTCGCCGTGGGCACCAGTCTGCCAGAGCTGGCGGCCACCATCGCCAGCGCCCGCAAGGGCGAGGACGATATCGCCGTCGGCAACATCATCGGATCCAACCTGTTCAATCTGCTGGCGGTCATGGGCATCCCCGCTGCCTTCGCGCCGTCGCAGCTGGACCCGCAGGTATTGAGCCGCGATTTCCCGGTCATGATTGGACTGACCCTGGCCTTTCTGGCAATGAGCTACGGTTTTCGCGGTGTCGGACGAATCAACCGTCTGGAGGGTGTTATTCTGCTTTTGTGTTTTGTTGGCTATCAGTACGTCCTTTATCTGAGTCAGGCCCAATGAATGCCGATAAGATCATGAACCTGGGAATTGCCGTGCTGCGCACCGAGGCCCAGGCTCTGAACACCCTGATCGAGCGGATGGATCAAAACTTTGTTGAAGCCAATCGGCTGATGCTGAAATGCCGCGGCCGAGTGGTGGTCATAGGCATGGGCAAATCCGGCCATATTGGCGGCAAGATCGCCGCCACCCTGGCCAGCACGGGCACTCCCGCGTTTTTTGTGCACCCCGGTGAAGCAAGCCACGGCGATCTGGGCATGATCACCGCCCAGGATGTGGTGTTGGCCATCTCCAATTCGGGTAAGACCGAAGAAATCCTCACCATACTGCCCATCATCAAACGTCTGGGTGTGCCCTTGATCGCGATGACGGGCGACGCACGATCGCCCCTCGCCACCAGCGCCACCGTGAATCTTGATGTGAGCGTCGCCCACGAAGCCTGCCCACTGGGTTTGGCGCCGACGGCAAGCACGACGGCGACACTGGCTTTGGGGGACGCTCTGGCGGTATCGCTGTTGGAGTCCAGGGGTTTTACCGCGGAGGACTTTGCCCGCTCGCATCCGGGCGGCAAACTGGGGCGACGGCTGCTGCTGCACGTGTCGGATGTCATGCGCGCCGGCGAGGCGGTCCCCCGCAGTGCCCCCGACGACCGCCTGGCCGAGGTGCTGATGGAGATGTCGGGCAAAGGCATGGGCTTCACCGTGGTGCTGGACCCTGAGTTCAAAATTCTGGGTGTTTTCACGGATGGAGACCTGCGCCGCACCCTGGACGCAGACGTTTCCATCAAGGGCAGCATGGTGAAAACCGTTATGACCACCACCTTCACTGCGGTGCCCCCTGAAATGCTCGCGGCCGAAGCGCTTCATCTGATGGATACACGTAAAATCAATGCGTTGCCAGTAGTCCACGCAGACGGTACCT
>JAHEDQ010000131.1 GCA_024641125.1 Candidatus Competibacteraceae bacterium
GAATAGAATCAACACCGTGAGCCCCACCTACGCCCGTGAAATTCAGACCGAGGCCCAGGGCTGCGGCCTGGAGGACGTTCTGCGACGTCACTCGGAGCGCCTGGCCGGCATTCTGAACGGGGTCGACTACACGCTCTGGAATCCGGACTCCGATCCCCACATACCGGTGCGCTACCATCTCAACAACTTCGCCGGCAAACAATCCAACAAGAGTGAGCTACAGCGGCGCCTTGATCTTCCGGTGGATCCGCAGCAGATGCTGTTCGTTCACAACGGTCGCCTGCTGGAACGCAGGGGCGCCGATCTGCTGTTGGAACTGGTGCCAGAACTGAGTCGGCTCGATGCCCAACTGGTGGTCATGGGACAAGGCGACCGCGCCCTGGAACAGGCCTGGAGCAATGTGGCGCGCCGCCATACCGACCGGACGGCGGTGGTCATCGGCAACGATGAGCCGCTTCATCACCTGATGGTCGCCGCAGGCGACGCCATGATCATCCCATCTCGTTTCGAACCCTGCGGGCTGGATCAGCTCCACGGCATGCGCTACGGAACCGTGCCCGTTGTCCACGAAACCGGCGGTCTGGCCGACAGTGTGGTGGACGTGGGCCCCGATCCGGTCATGACGCCGAACGCCACCGGCTTCTGTTTCGAAGGCATCCTGCCGTCACCCATGATTGCGGCGATCGAACGGGCCTGCACTCTGTACCGGAGGACACCCAGAGACTGGCGTCTGCTGATGCGAAACGGCATGGAGCGGGACTTCAGCTGGCCTCACAGCGCACGCCGATATGAGGCGCTGTACTTGGAAGCGGTACAACACAACCAGGAATTCGGTTTCTGACCCAATCAACCATCCTGCCGCCGCTGCTTCGGCTCCCCGGCAAAGCCCGATGGGATCCCTAATCTCAACCGAAACAGGAGACCCACAATGCCCGGAAACAAAGACCAGGCGCTGCGCAGTCGGGTCAGGCTGCTGGGCAGCCTGCTGGGGGAGGTACTGCGCGAGCATGCGGGTGGCCAGGTTCTGGCCACCGTAGAGCGGTTGCGCAAAGGCTTCATCGCACTGCGGCAGACCGAAAACCCGAATCAGCGCAAGCGGCTGCTGGAGGTGATCGACGGGTTGGATCCGCAATTGCTGACCCATGTTATACGGGCATTCAGCACCTACTATCTGTTGGCCAATCTGGCCGAAGAGGGTCACCACCATCGCATTCGCCGGCGTCAGGTCGCCACCGGCCGGCCGCTCTGGTATGGCTCATTCGAAGACACGGTGCGCGGCTTACACGACACCGGCGTCGACGCCGGACAGTTGCAGACGTTGCTGGATCGGGTGACTTACATCCCGGTTTTCACCGCGCACCCGACCGAAGCAAAGCGGCGAACCGTGCTGGAGGCATTGCGACGGATTTTCCTGGAGGCGGAGCGGCTGGATCACCCCCGCCTCAGCCCGTTTCAACGTGACGAAATCAGCGATCGCCTGCGCGCCCTGATCCAGATCCTGTGGAAAACAGACGAAGTCCGGGTACACCGCCCGACAGTGGAGGAGGAGGTGAAACAGGGCCTGTACTATTTCCGCGAATCCATATTCGAGGCAGTGCCAGAGCTTTATCGGAATCTGGAACGGGCCATCAAGAAGTCCTATCTCAATGGTGAGGGGGAACCGTCGCCATCGGTGCCCAGCTTTCTGCGCTTTGGCTCCTGGATCGGTGGCGATCGCGACGGCAACCCCAATGTCACTGCGGATGTGACCCGGCGGGCGCTGCGCCTGCAAAGCCGGGAGGTTTTGCGAGCTTACCTAGCGCGCATCGAACACCTCACCCACATCCTCACCCACTCGAGTCTGCTGGTGCAGCCCTCGCCGGAGTTTCTGGCAAGCCTGATACGGGATCGGCTGATCGCGCGGCGGACGTTCCTGAACCGCCCCAATCGCTACAGCCATGAACCGTACCGACGCAAACTGTCCATCATATGGCATCGGCTGCGCCAGAATCTGGAACGCGTGGACCAGCACCTGGAGGGCTATCAGGGGGGGAAGCGCGGCGATGCCTATGAGTCCGAGGAGGCGCTGCTGCAGGACCTGTATCTGATCCGCGATTCCCTGCGCTCCCACGGAGACGGAAACATCGCCTCGGGCAGCTTGCGAGACCTGATCCGCCTGGTGGAGACCTTCGGCTTCGCGCTGGCGACACTGGATCTGCGCCAGGAGTCGGGGCGCCACGAAACTGCAGTGGCCGAAATATTGGCCCTCAGCGGAGATCATCCGGATTACGCCGCACTGGCGGAGAGGGACCGGGTTACGCTGTTGGTACAACTGATGGGTCAGGCGCAACAAATCAACTTCGATGAACTGCAGCTCAGCACGGCGACACGGGAGACCGCCGATCTGTTTCATGTGATGGTGGATATGGGCTGCGAGATCAGCCCCCGGGCGTTTGGCAGCTACGTAATCTCCATGACCCACGATGCCAGCGACGTGCTGGAAGTCACGCTGCTGGCCTGCCTCGCGGGTCTGGCAGGGCGTGCCGACGACGGAACCTGGTACTCACGGATCCAGATCACGCCCCTGTTCGAGACCATTTCGGATCTGGACCGCATCGAAGCTGTGCTGGAAGCACTGCTGGCCGAGCAGGTATACCGCACCCTGATCCAGGCCGGCAGTGGGCGCCAGGAAGTGATGCTGGGTTACTCCGACTCCTGCAAGGACGGAGGCATTCTGGCCTCCTCCTGGGGCCTCTACCAGGCACAAACCCGGATTGTGGCTGTGGGAGACCGGCACCAGGTTCCTATGCGCATTTTCCACGGCCGCGGCGGCACCATAGGCCGAGGCGGCGGCCCGACCCACGATTCGATCCTGGCGCAGCCGCCGGACACGGTGCGGGGTGAGATCAAGTTCACCGAACAGGGGGAAGTGCTGTCGTTCAAGTACAGCAACCCGGAAACCGCCGTGTACGAACTCACCATGGGTATCACCGGCGTGCTCAAGGCCAGCCGCGGCCTGATCGAATCGGCGGCTACGGACCCCATGCGCAATACCCAGGTTATGAAAGATCTGAGCAGACTGGGCGAGGAGGCCTACCGGGACCTGACGGATCAGGCACCGGGGTTTATCGACTATTTCTATGAAGCCACCACGGTCAACGAGATCGGGATGCTCAACATCGGCTCACGCCCGTCCCATCGCAAACAGTCGGATCGGTCCAAGTACTCGGTGCGGGCGATCCCTTGGGTTTTCGGCTGGGCCCAGTCCCGGCATACCCTGCCCGCATGGTACGGCATCGGTTCCGCCCTGGAACGCTGGCGCGGCGGTGACCCGGAACGGCTGGCGCTGCTCCAGACCCTGTACCGGGATTGGCCCTATTTCCGTGCCTTGCTGAGCAACGCCCAGATGTCGCTGGCCAAGGCACAGATGCAGATCGCCCGCCAGTACGCGGCCCAGGTCAAGGACCGGGCGCTGGGCGAGGAGATCTACGCTCTGATTCAGGCGGAATACAGACGCACTCTTCAGCAGGTGCTCAGCATTGCCGATTCGAAGTACCTGCTGGAGGAGAGCCCAAGCCTGGCCCAATCCCTGGCCTGGCGCGACCCCTACCTGGATCCCATCAATCACATCCAGATCAGGCTGCTGCAACACCATCGGGCATTCGAGGCTGAGGAGGGTTCGGACAATCCCTATCTCGATCCGCTGCTGAGATCCATCAATGCCCTGGCGGCGGGCATGCGCAACACAGGTTGAGATCGGGGTTTCAGGCTGAGGCAATCGCCAGGTTGTCGATCAGGCGGGCGGAGCCCAGCCAGGCCGCGGCGATCACGCGCAGCCCGGCGACCGGATCATCCGGCGCCGGCGGCATCAGGTCCCCGCCCCGGCGAATAGCGAAATATTGTGTTTTGAAGCCTTCCCGCTCCAACAGGCCGGCACAGGACTGTTCAATGGCGGCGTAGGGGCGCTCACCTTCCCGAACCCGGGTTGCAGCCAGTTGCATGAGGCGATGCAGATGGGGCGCAACGCGCCGCTCCCCCTCGCTGAGATAGCGGTTACGGGAACTCATGGCCAGTCCGTCATCTTCCCGCACCGTCGGTGCGCCCTGGATCTCAACCGGCAGGGACAGATCTTCCACCATATGCCGGATCACCATGAGCTGTTGCCAGTCCTTCTCGCCAAACACGGCGGTGTCCGGCTGCGCCATGCTCAACAATTTACAGACCACGGTGGCCACACCACGGAAATGTCCCGGGCGAAAGGCGCCGCACAATATATCGGACATACCCGGCACTTCCACGTGAGTGCTGGCCTCGTGCCCGTTGGGATACACTTCGCTGACTGGCGGGGTAAACAGCAGATCCACCCCCACTTCCATCAGCTTGGCGCGGTCGGATTCCAGGGTACGGGGATAGTCTTCATAGTCTTCACCCAAGCCGAATTGGGTCGGATTGACGAACACGCTCACCACCACACGATCGGCAATGCGCCGTGCAAGCTGCATCAGGGACTGATGACCGCCGTGCAGATTACCCAGGGTCGGTACCAGGGCGATGCGAGCACCGGCCCGCCGCCAATCCGAGATCTGCTGGCGCAGTCCTGCCGTGCGCTCAATGACCAGCATGGCGTTCCCCCGAATTCAAGCGCTTGTTGTTGTCCTGGGCAGGCGCAAATCACCCGGATCCTCCGCCCGAACCGAGTGCGCCGTCAAATCGTGAAAAGCGCCCTGCCCAAGCCCTAAAAGCAGTGCTCAAGTCCAGGAAAACTGCCTGATTTGACCGCGCTGACAAAGTTGCGCACGGCGTCCTCGACCTGACCCTGGCCATCCATGAAATTCTTGCTGAAACTGGGCCGATGGCCACGGGTGACCCCGATCATGTCGTACAGAACCAGCACCTGGGCATCGCAATGGGGCCCGGCCCCTATGCCAATGACCGGTATGTCCAAGGCATCGCTGATCCGCCGCCCAAGTTCAGAGGGTATGCATTCCACCACCAGCAGATCGATCCCCGCCGCCTGCTGCTCGAGCGCTTCCTCCAGCATGCGATCGGCCGCCGCCTGTTCCCGTCCCTGAACCCGATACCCCCCCATCTTGTGGACCGATTGGGGGGTCAAACCCAAATGTCCGCATACGGGAATGCCATTACCCACCAGGGCCCGGATGGCATCCAGATGCAGCATACCGGCCTCCAGCTTCACCATATGGGCTTCGCCTTCGCGCATCAGTCGCGCCGCGTTGTCCAGGGTTTGCTGCGCTGTAGCATAGGTCATGAACGGAAGGTCGGCCATCACCAGCGGCCGTGCGCAGCCCCGGGTCACCGCGCGGGTGTGGTAAACCATATCGTCTATCGTGACCGGCACCGTGGTCTTTCTGCCCTGAACCACATTACCGAGAGAATCCCCCACCAGAATCACGTCAACGCCGGCAGATTCCAATAGGCCGGCGAAGCTCGCATCGTAGGCGGTCAGAACGGCGATTTTCTCGCCCTCCCGCTTCATCCGCGCCAGACGGTTGAGGGTAATGTTCCCCGACTTGGCCTTGCCGTGTGCGCTCATGGTGCTGCCGGAGCCCCCGTTTTGATGAAGACCCGATGTTTCCCGGTGCCGCGCTGGACCATATCAGATATGGGGTGGCGGTTCAGCACCGCTCCAGGGGACCGGGTCGAGACGCAGCGGCGGGCAGACAGTGAGCAAGTCCGCAAGCATACCGTGCCCGGGAATCCTCAGCAGCGGGTCCAGGTCTGCCATCGGGCGCAGGACGAACAGCCGCCGGCTCAGCTCCGGGTGGGGAATTTTTAAACGTACATCATCGAGCCTCTGCATGCCGTAGAGCAGAATGTCCAGGTCCAGCGTGCGCGGACCCCAGCGCCGGGCACGGACCCGACCACGGGCCTGCTCCAAACTCTGCAGTCGATCCAGCAGGGCATGAGGTGACAGTACAGTGTCAAAGCGTGCGACCGCGTTAAAAAAATCCGCTTGATCCTGCGGCCCGACCGGAGCCGACCGGTACAGGGGTGAACGGGCTACCCGACCTACCGCCAAGCCCGCCAAACCGGCCAGGGCGGATTGCAGATGAGCCGGGCTGTCTCCTTGATTGGAGCCAAGGCCGATCCAGATCGGGATCAATGCCGCACCCATCCCGGGTCAGCCGACCTGCTCACTGCTGCGTCTGCGTCTCGGCCGTCGCCGCCGCGGCTTACCGGATTTCGCCGAGCCGGCGGTCATGCGCTTGGCCTCGGCTTCGTCCACCTCCTGAAACCGGGTCCACCATTCGCACAGCTCTTCCAGATCCTCACCGGCCTCGTTGCGCAACAGCATGAGGTCGTAGCCGGCGCGGAAGCGGGGATGTTCGAATACACGCCAGGCGCGCTTGCCCGAGCGCTGGCGAAGTCGGCTTTGCAGCCCCCAAATTTCACGCATGGGCAGGCTGAATCGACGGGGTATCGAGGTGGCTTCGTTCTGCTCGCGCAACATCTCGTCGGCCGCCACCTGCAGCGCCTCGTGCTCCGCCGCACCCTGGTCCACCGCGGGCTGAAAGCGTTCCCGCAACGGCTCCCAGAGCAGAGCCGCGTAAAGAAAGGCCGGGGTCACCGGCTTGCCTATGGCGATGCGGGCGTCGGTGTTCTCCAGCGCCCGCACCACCAGCATGTGGGGGAAACCATGTTCCTCGTGGGAAAGGGCCAAGTCCGTGGCCGGAAACAGGTGTGCGAACAAACCATAATGGCGCAGGAGTTCGAAGGTCTGAACCGACTGCCCCGACATCAGCAGTTTCAGCACCTCGTCGAACAGGCGCGCGGGCGGAATATCCTGCAACAGCGCGCCCAGCGCCCAAATCGGGGTTTCGCTTTCCGGGTGCAGGCGCATCCCGAGCTTGGCGGCAAAGCGAATGGCCCGAAGCATGCGCACCGGGTCTTCGCGGTAGCGCCGCTCCGGGTCGCCGATCACCCGGATCAGTCCTGCTTCCAGGTCGGCGACGCCGCCGGTGTAGTCCAGCACACTGAAGTCCGCGATGTCGTAGTAGAGGGCGTTGACGGTGAAATCCCGCCGCACCGCGTCTTCTTCGATAGGGCCATACGCGTTGTCGCGAAGAATCCGACCCTTGTCGTCCAGGGTGGCGTGACCATTGGCCGCACCGCCGTCATCGTCATGCAGGGCGCGAAAGGTCGCCACCTCGATGATTTCCCGGCCAAAATGCACATGGGCAAGTCGGAACCGACGTCCAATGAGCCGGCAGTTTCGAAACAGCCCCCTCACCTCATCCGGATGCGCATCGGTGGCGATATCGAAATCCTTGGGCTCCCGCCCGAGCATCAGATCCCGCACGCCGCCCCCCACCAGGCACGCGCGATAACCCGCGTTCTTGAGCCGGTAAAGAACCTTCAGAGCATTGGGACTGATGTTGGCGCGCGAAACACAGTGACGATCACGCGAAATGACGGTGGGTTCGATGCTGATGGTGGGGAAACCTGTGCTGGATTACGCTTGTTCCGAACGGGACTGGCAGTATAATACCATCGGCTTTGCGCCAAAGCAGCGTGCTCCCTTCGTCTAGCGGTCAGGACGCGGCCCTCTCAAGGCTGAAACACGGGTTCAATTCCCGTAGGGAGCGCCACTTCACGACCCATATCGGCCCGGCTAAGCCAACCCGATGCGACCTCCGCGACCGGCGAAGGCTCAGTGCCATGCCATTGGTCTGGCCGCGTACTGAAACCCATGTACCGCGGCGCCCACTGTTGTGGTGGCGGACAATAGTCAGTGGCGGGTGTCGAACCGGAACCCCACCCGGCTAACCTGGGCAGGCTCCTTTAAGAATCGACTTAACGGAGTGGGTGCGCAAATCTTCGGAGCGAACAGCGCCAACCCAGAACACCGGCAAACGCCGGAAAGACATCCCCGGGCCGGTGAAGACGGCGGTTCAACCGCCCATGCGCAGTGACGGGTGGTAACACTGGACCGGCGGGCCGGAAAACGGCTGCGGCGCGAGGCCCGACGCTGCCGCGCCGGATTGATCCCGGGGCGCCCCTCGGGCACTCTTTTGTCGTCCAGTCCCAACGAGCGTGCCGTGACCCGTATCGACTTTTACATCGTGTCCGACCAGGGAACCGATTCATGTGCTGTGACTGCCTGCCGTCTGGCGGAGAAAGCTTACGAGCAAGGGCACACCGTGCATCTGCATCTGATTGATGCGGCCGGAGTCAGCGCAGTGGATACCCTGCTGTGGACTTTCCGGGACGGCAGTTTCGTGCCCCACCAGGTGCTGACGGGCGAACCGGTAAACGCACCCGTAACCCTGGGCTGGCAGGACGACCCACCGGTGCCGGCGGACGTACTGATCAATCTGAGCGCCCAGGTGCCGGCTTACTTCAGCCGCTTCCAACGCCTGGCCGAAATCGTCGGACCGGATCCGGAGGCCCTGTCCGCCTCCCGTGAACGCTACCGTTTCTATCGGGAGCGGGGTTACCCGCTGCACAATCATCGGCTGTGAGACGACCGTCAGCGCCCTGCTGCGAAGCACAACCGGGCTGGGATATACTCCGCCTTCCCGCGGGGCCCGGTGGCCTCGTTCGTCACAGCCTAGGCACCCCATTGGCGATCTGAATATGGACACCTCGTACGACCCGAAAGCCATTGAGCAAAAATGGTATCAGCACTGGGAGCAACAGAGGTTTTTCTCGCCATCGGGTAAAGGCGAGACCTACTGCATTATGATTCCCCCGCCCAATGTCACGGGCACTTTGCACATGGGTCATGCGTTCCAGGACACCATCATGGACGCGTTGATTCGCTACCACCGGATGTGCGGGCGCAACACCCTGTGGCAGCCCGGCACCGACCACGCGGGCATCGCGACCCAGATGGTGGTGGAGCGACAACTCAACGCCGAGGGTAAAACCCGCCACGACCTGGGGCGCGAGGACTTCACCCGGCGCGTGTGGAAGTGGAAAGAAGAGTCCGGTGGCGCCATCACTCAGCAACTGCGCCGCATGGGCGCGTCAGTGGACTGGAGCCGTGAACGCTTCACCATGGACGAAGGACTGTCCCGCGCCGTGCGCGAGGTTTTTGTCCGCCTCTACAACGATGACCTGATCTACCGCGGCAAACGGTTGGTCAACTGGGACCCGGTACTTCACACGGCGGTGTCCGACCTGGAAGTGGTGGCCGAAGAAGAGTCCGGCCAACTCTGGCATATGCGCTATCCCCTCAGCGATGGATCGGGATATCTGGTGGTGGCCACCACCCGGCCCGAGACCATGCTTGGCGACACCGCGGTGGCGGTGCATCCGGAGGACGAGCGCTACACGCACCTGGTGGGGCTGAGCGTCGAGCTGCCTCTGACCCAGCGCACCATCCCCATCATCGCCGATGAATACGTAGACCCGGCATTCGGGACCGGCTGCGTCAAGATCACCCCCGCCCACGACTTCAACGACTACGCGGTGGGTGAGCGCCACGGTCTGGAGATGATCAATGTATTCACCGTCGATGCGCGCATCAACGAGCGGGCGCCAAGCCGCTACCAGGGCCTCGACCGTTACGAGGCCAGAAAGCGTGTGGTTCGGGATCTGGAGGCGGCGGATCTGCTGGATCAGATCAAGGACCATAAACTGGTGGTCCCGCGCGGCGACCGTAGCGGGGCGGTGATCGAGCCGTTCCTGACCGACCAGTGGTACGTGCGGGCGGGCCCGTTGGCAGATCCGGCGATGGAGGCGGTCAAATCCGGACGCATCCGGATCATTCCACGGAACTGGGAGAAGACCTATTTCGAGTGGCTGAACAACATTCAGGACTGGTGCATCAGCCGGCAGATTTGGTGGGGGCACCGCATTCCGGCGTGGTACGACGATCAGGGTAACGTGTACGTTGGGCGCAGCGAGGACGAAGTGCGTGAAGCCCACGGCTTCGGACCGGACATTGCGCTGCGTCAGGATCAGGACGTGCTGGACACCTGGTTCTCCTCCGCGTTCTGGCCATTCGCGACCCTGGGATGGCCGGACGATACCCAGTCCCTGCGCACTTTCTACCCCACCAATGTGCTGGTCACCGGGTTTGACATTATTTTCTTCTGGGTGGCGCGCATGGTGATGGCCGGGCTCTACATCATGGACGAGGTGCCGTTCAGCGAGGTCTACATTCACGGCCTGGTAAGGGACCAGGACGGAAGCAAGATGTCCAAGTCCAAGGGCAATGTGCTGGATCCCATCGACCTGATCGATGGAGTCGAACTGGAGCCGCTGGTACAGAAGCGCACCAGCAGCCTGATGAATCCGAAAATGGCGCAGCGCATAGAACAGGCGACCCGGCGCCAGTTCCCGGACGGCATTCGCGGCTACGGCACAGATGCATTGCGGTTTACCTTCGCGGCGCTGGCCACCACCGGGCGAGACGTCATTTTTGACCTGGGGCGCATCGAGGGCTACCGCAATTTCTGTAACAAGATCTGGAACGCCGCCCGTTATGTGCTGATCAACACCGAGGGCCAGGACACCGGACTGGACGAGACTGCGGCGGTGAGTCTGTCTTTGGCGGATCGGTGGATTGTTTCGCGTCTGCAGGTGACGGAGCGGACGGTCAACGACGCCATCCAGGGCTACCGTTTCGATCAAGCCGCTCAGGCCATTCACGAGTTCGTGTGGAGCGAGTACTGCGACTGGTATCTGGAGTTGGCCAAACCCGTTCTTTTGGACGAAACCGCCTCCGATGCGGCCCGGCGCGGCACCCGGCGCACCCTGGTGCAGGTGCTGGAAGCCGTGCTGAGACTCGCCCATCCGCTGATGCCCTTTATCACCGAAGAGATCTGGCAGAGGGTGGCCCCGCTGGCGGGCGTCGCCGGCAACACGGTGATGCATCGGCCCTATCCGCAACCGCAAGCAGACCAGATCGATGGTGCGGCGAGCGAGGAAATGGAATGGGTGCAGACCTTCATCATGGGTGTGCGCCGCATCCGGGCCGAGATGGACATCTCTCCGGGCAAAGCGCTGCCGGTGCTGCTGGACAATTACAGCGAATCGGATCGAGCCCGCTTCGATCGCAATGCACTCTGCATCGAACGCCTGGCGCGCCTCGACTCGGTGACCTGGCTGACCGGTCCGGCACCGGAGTCGGCCACGGCTCTGGTCGGCGACCTCAAGATCCTGATTCCCATGGCCGGTCTGATCGATAAGGATGCGGAGACCGCGCGCCTGCAAAAGGAGATTGCAAAGCTGGAAAAAGCAATACAGGGCGGTGAGACCAAACTGGGCAACACCCAGTTTCTGTCACGGGCACCGGCCAAGGTGGTGGACCAGGAGCGCGGACGTCTGTCGGAAGCCAAGGCTGCCATGGCCAAGCTGGACGAGCAGCTCAAACGCATTCAAAAGCTCTAACGTCGGGACCCGCGTCAACCGGCCCTGAGGGAGACAACACATGACCGAACGCAAATCGATATTCGCCCGGATTTGGGCGGGGTTGACCGGGCTGATCGGGCTCTACAACCCACGGACCATCAGGGAAAAGGGGTTTCTCTGGGCCACCGGGCTGGCCCTGGCCACCATGGTGGTGGTGACGGTCATCCTGGGCATCCTCTGGAGCATAGAGCCGGAACCGTTCGACGTGGCGGAAAACGCCCGGATTGAAGCGGGCGAGGCGCCTCCGGTGGCGGGATACATCACCACCGCCACCCTGGCCCGCATTGCCAGCACCTTACTGGACAAATCTGGGGGCTATCTGTCCAACGACGTGATGCCGCCCGGGATCTACCTGGACAACATGCCGAACTGGGAGTTCGGCGTTCTGGTGCAGATCCGGGACGCGACCCGGGCACTGCGTAACGATTTCGGCCGTTCCCAGACCCAGTCCACCGAAGACGCAGATCTGGCCATCGCCGAACCCCAGTTCAATTTCCCCAACGATTCGTGGATTTTTCCGTCCACCGAGTCCGAGTATCGCAAGGGCATCCAGGCCCTGCAGCGGTTCCAGGCCCGGCTGGCGCAGACCCAGGATGTAAACGCCCAGTTCTACACCCGGGCCGACAATCTGCGGGAATGGTTGGCGGTGGTGGAGAAACGGCTGGGCAGCCTGTCACAGCGGCTGTCCGCCAGCGTGGGCCAGCAAAGGGTCAACGTGGACCTGGCCGGAGACCCCGCCGCCGGAAAATCAACCGAGCGCCCCGCCGAGTTTGAAGTCAAGACTGCCTGGACCGACATCGACGATGTGTTCTACGAGGCACGGGGAACCGCATGGGCGCTGATCCACCTGATCAAGGCCCTGGAAATCGATTTTGACGACGTGTTGAAGAAAAAGAACGCCCGCGTGTCCCTGCGTCAGATTTCCCGGGAACTGGAATCCACCCAGGATCAGCTCTGGAGTCCGATTATCTTGAACGGCACCGGGTTCGGTCTGTTCGCCAACCACTCGCTGGTGATGGCGTCCTATATTTCCCGCGCCAACTCGGCGGTGATCGACCTGCGCAATCTCATGAGCCAGGGCTGATACTGGCCTATGGAGGCCTCGATCCGTGCGCGCAGATGGATCGAGGCCTCCATAGGTTTTGCCGTCAGGGCGCCGCCGGCAGCACCAGTTTCACCACCAGCCACACTGCCAGCACCAGCAGTACGGTCATGCCCAGTCCCACCGCGATGAACATGCCGGGACTGCCGTGGGTGAAATCGCGTTCGCGATTTGCATTGCTCTGCACGCCGAGAAAGGCGGCCAGTACGCTCTTGATGACCTTGAGCAGGCCAGGCTTGACTTGGGTAGCGCCCGTCATAATCGCCGCTTCCGTTTATCATGGTTTGCGCCGGATTGTACCGATTCCCCAGTATCCCGTCCCATAAGTTCGTTGCAGTTCAGCGGGGTAAGAAGCGCCCAAGCCCCAGGCGGGCGGGCCCAGGACTAGCCCGCGCTCATTCAGGCACGCCCAACACCGGGGGCGGGCGCGCCTCGCCTCGCCCGTCGGGAGCGCCCCGCATCCACCACTGCGACGTTGCCGCTGCGCGCAACCCGACTGTCTAGTGGGCCATGCCCCCGCTTGCGAGACCCGCCACCAAAGGCGGCGATTTCGCCACTTCGCTTTCCGAGAATTCACACCCCGTCACGCGGCGTTTCGCCCAGGCCGCTGGCTTGCCCATTGCACCTGAGGGACCTACGCCGACGCACAAAGCCATTGGTTCAATCGCCTGGAAGGCTTTGCCTGCGCCGGTCCTAAACACGATGCAACCAAGGTCAGATAGCGATGCGCCACACACTCCTCACTGTACTCATGATGATCATGACCGCGGCGGTTTCCGCCGCCGTCGCCGATGGCCCGCTGGAAAGCCGGCTGAGCGCGTTTCGGGTGGTCTCAGACACCAACGGCCAGGCCGCCCTGGAACAGGCCGAAGCCGCCGCACCCGGTGATTTGATCGAGTATCACCTG
>JAHEDQ010000132.1:0-3377 GCA_024641125.1 Candidatus Competibacteraceae bacterium
GGGTGAGACCGGACCACCCCGGAACAGCCGGCCCCCATAGCCCGGTGCCGCTTCTGGATCCGCCAGAACGTCGCGCACCTGCAATCCCGTGGGCTGGTTCAGAATCAGACCAAACGCACCCTCAGCTCTGCTGAAGTGGGTAAGCAGGATCACCGAGCGGGCAAAACCGGGGTCCCGCAGACTCTCATCTGCAACCAGCAGAACGCCCGTGGCCGGAGCGTGCGGCACGCCGGGTGCCTCCGCCATCACCGCGGGCGTGCAGGCCAGCCAAGTGATTAGGACCCCGCACGCCTGTCTCATGATCAGGTTCATGGTCTGTGGCGCGTTGACCTGATGGACCTTTCGGCGATGGGTTGCAGATGGATCCTTCACCCGTGAGCCTCAGCATCTGACTTTCCGTCAAGCATAGCAGTCCGTCCAGGGTTTCCAGCGCGGCGCTGAGCCTTTGCTGCAAACTGCCTTCCCGGCATGGAGCCGCTGAGGCAAGGGCGGGGTTCACGGCACATGATGATCAGGACGACGCGAGAATGCCCAGCAGCGCACTCCCGTCTGCTGGTCCGAGATCGTGGGAACCCGGCACCACCAGTACCCGGGCGCGGCCCCGCAGCGGAGGCACCTGGTTCAGATCCTGACTGTAGCCCGGAACCAGGGCATCGCCGGCGATGCCGGTTGAGCTGCCACGGAGGATGGACACATAGCGTGCCTGGGGATGTGGTTGGTGGTTGAGCCAGTCAAGGGACGAGCCCGGGAGCATGGCCAGTTCGGTGAGCAAGGGCCAGGAACGCTTCAAGGATTGATAATGGGGTCCGCCCAGAGCGTCAGCCATCCAGGACACGGGGAAGGGGAGGCGGGTGGCCTCCAGGGCTTGGGCGGCCCGCACCGTGCCCAGATGCGGGCTGGCGATGGTGATGAGCGTTGCGTTGGGCAGTGCCGGACGGGCGAGTACCAGCGCCATCCGCGCCACCACGCCACCCGCGGAATGGCCCACCAGGACGATGGGTTGATCCGGCCATTTTCGATGCAGACCCTGCACGCTGACCAGCAATGCGCCGGCCTGAACCGACAGGGGTGCTTCGGAGGGCAATTGTGCAAGCCATACGGTGTTATTGCCCATGAAGGACGCGGTGGGTAACGGCCCGGACGGGATCAAGAGGCCACCGGGCGTCCAACCGCTTTGCCCCAATGTGTCGACCACACCGGATCGGACCCAGGTCCCCGCGTCGGATTGATATCCGTGCACCAGGATCAGCAGATCGGCTGCGGCCGGTCCGGCTGCGCTGGACACCAGTAGGGCAAACACCAGGTAGCGTAGTTTCACGGCGCATTCTCCCTGCGGGTGCGGATCATTCTTGATATTAGCATTTCCTAATATAATAAACGAACGGATTGATGCGTTGCCCTCGAATAAAAAACCCGCCGGACACTGGTCGGCGGTCGATTGATGCTCGGGTACGGGCCTCCTATGGGCAGGCGAACCCGGCTTTGAGCACTTTGTGCAGACCTTCGCCGGCGGGCTGGGCCCGGTCGTCGAAATGCTTGTGATACCAGCGCATAAAGGCCCAGCGCACTTCGTCCAGGCGGTTTTGCTCGGGCAGGCAGATGTTGTCGGCTTTGCCGCCGTCGGTGAGCAGCAGGTACGCATCGGTGAACCCAAGAATGTACTGCTCGCACTCCGCCTCGGCCGCCGCACCCCAGCGCGAGTCGGCATCGCCCTCGTGGCAGGGTTGGTACAGATCCTGGGCAGAGTAGGCGGCCACCTGTTCCGCGGGAAGCCATAAAACGACCGCTGCGGCCAAGGCACAGAAAAGTTGGCTGATGCTTTTCATATGTCAGTCCTCCTTTACCGTTTACTGTTCAGCCGCGTAGGCTTTGAGGGCCTTGTTCAGCACGTCCCGATGGGCGTCGTTGCTGGCCCAGCCCGGTTGATTGACCTTGCTCCACAAAGCCTCGTTGGCCATTTCCTGATGGCAGCCCAGGCACAGTCCGGTGCGCTCCATCTTGGCCCGCATCTCCTCAGGCAGCGGCCCGGTCAACTCCCAATGCGACCCCACGCTGACCAGTTGCACGTTGTCCCGGGTCACGATCTGGGAAAGATCCCACTTGAGATCCGGTATGGCTTGCGACTGGACCTGGTATTGACCTGGAATTGTTTCCCCGGTTGCGGTTTCCAGATCGACTACGAAGCCCTTGTCGTAGCCTTGCAGGAAGCGGCCGTCCTCGATGCCGTAGCCCATGGCCTTGGGGTTGTCATGGCAGCTCTCGCAGCTTCGCGCCTTGCGCCCCGCGGTATGGGGCTGCACCGCGGCGTGATCCAGCCCCGGCCCCTCCGGTGTTTTCCAGATCACATTTTCGGCCACCGTGTTGCCGTCCTTGTCGATTACCGTGGTGATCACCTGGCAGCCCGGCATCATGGGGCTGACCCGGCCTTCACCGTTGATGCCGAGGATTGGCGTTTCCCAACGCAGATAGGATCGGGTCTCCGATACCTTGCCCGCGCTGGTCAGGCCGTTGGTGCCAAGCTCGTTATCCGCGGTGAGGCCGTTGTCGTTGCGGGCGTTGGCGTTGTGGATCCAGTCAACGTCGGTCTTGCCTTCCGAGTAATCCACCGTGATGTGACAGCCATAGCACTGGGGTGCCCAGTCGGCGTGGCAGGCATAGCACTCCATGGTTTCCATGTGCTGGCTGACGCTGCCCATGGCGACTTTGCCGTTCTGGGTGTTCCAGGCGTCGGCGTCGGCGATGGTCTTGAGCACCGGCACTTCAAAGTCGAGACCGGAGGCGGAGTGCACGATGACCTTTTCGCCTTTCTTTACCACGTTGCCGAAGGGGTTGCCCCGGGCGGTCAGCAGATAGCCATCCTCGGCCGGGTAGGTCGTTGCGAAGCTCATGAAGGCCGGCAGGTCGGAGGCCAGCCCGCGGGGCGTGCTCTCAATCGCCTGCTGGAACTCCTCGCCGTAACCCACCGGCAGATCCCAGGGCAGCGCCGTGGGTGTGCCGTGGCAGTCCGAGCACTCGATTTCCACCTGAGACAGAGTGGTGCCGAAGATGTTGCCGTCCCCATGCATGTCGATGGAGGTGTGGCAATCCTGGCACAGCATGCCCCCTTCCGGATTGCCCGGCCGGCTTACCTGCTGATGGTGCAGATCGTCCTTTATAAACAGATAGTTCTTGGTGTGCAGCTTGGGTTGCTTGCCGCCCTTGGCGTCATACGGGCTGCCGTAGGGGAATTCCATGATGCCCTGGTAGCTCACGCCGATGCGTTTGCCCCGGTTGTGACAGGAGTTGCAGCTTTCGGCCGGTATCCCGGAGTAATGCACGTCGCCGACCTGAACCTTGGATTTTCGGGATCCCTGCATGCGGTGCACCAGCAGCTTGCC
>JAHEDQ010000132.1:3411-13358 GCA_024641125.1 Candidatus Competibacteraceae bacterium
GCTGTAAGGGACATGGCAGGCCGTGCACCCCGTGCCCCGGTAGTCGCCTCGTTTCTCGCGCCCGGTTACCCCCACGTGGCAACGCTGGCACTGCTGGCGTGAGTAGGTGATCCCGGCCAGATTGGGGTGGTCCGGGATTTCGTCCACGTTGACTTCCTGAATCTGGGTCAACTCGCTGGGCATTTGATCCGGATGCGCGGCGATGAATGATTCCATGTAGGACTTGTAGGCCTCGGTGCCCACCATCGGCGTCAGGCCGTCTTCGTCCGTCATGTCATAGTTGCCCCAGGTGGCCTTGCGGTCGGACTGCACACCCCAGGACCACAGGTTGCCCTGAAGCTTGCCGGCCTCGGTGTTCATCAGGGACTTTGTGAGCCGCTCGGCATACCCCGCATGACATTGGCCGCAGGTCTCGCTGGCGATCCAAACACTGCCGGGGTCGGGGTAAAACATGGACGGACCGCCGCTCTGTTTGAGCAGATCCGGTGTTCCCGTATGCGCTTGTTCCCTTGCGGTGGCGACGGGGTTTCCGCCGTGGCAGACGACGCAGCCCCCAGGGTCCTTGTGCGCGGAACCGATGGCGGCAATGGCGTCCATCATGGGCCCGTCGGTAAACCGTTCGATGCCCTCGTGACAGGACAGACAGCCCTTACTCTCGGCCAGTTCGGCGGATACGGTATCGTGGGACTGAGCCCCGGCCAGCGGCGCCCAAAACAAGAGCAGCGTCAGCATCGCTAGAATGCGCATGATTTCCCCCAACAGGCGCCCGACCGCATCTAGGCCGGCGGGTGGAATCTCTGATTGGGTCCCTACCCTGAGGCGTCGCTGCAGCCTGGATCACGCTCACTCTTGCCCTTGCTTCCCGCGGTGCTCGCTACGACATCCATGCCATTGGCCGAGCGCGGGCGGTCGAGATGAGACCCCTAAAACGTTAGACGACCGTTCCAGGAATTCAAGTGTGGGGCTCGCGCCCCCGCGTTCCCTCGCAGTTGGAATATGCGCCGGTCACACCGATGGCGCCTTGGAGTGCGCCGGAGGCGGCGACCGCTGGTGCTTACTCGACAATTTGGGTAAAGCTGGCGTCGCCAACGTCAGCATTGTGTGATTTCACTCCGTCCAGGTTTCTGCATTGGGATCTGGATCTGGCTTAGCCGGCAGGAAAATTCCGGAATCGTTGCGAATCTTGGCAACAGAACGATCATTGCTTGCGATCTGTGCCTTTCAGCTGCACATTTCACCCTCCAATCCGCTTCGTCCAGAATAAAGCATAGGCGCGCCCAGCGCCCCTATGGAGCGAAACGCAATTCGCATAAATTGATCAAAATTGTAGCGCGAGACCGTAGTTCACCGGTCCGCTCCACAATCGCGCTGCGCAAGCGTCCGTCACCCTGTGTAAGACTGGAATACATGACTTTCGTAGACCCGACAGGATTTCTGCTGGTCTGCTCTACCCTGTTACTGCGGGCCTGGGCAGCCGGTTTCGAGACCGTCGTAGACTTTTTGGGATCGGTTGTGGCGTGGCCGAGGGCGATTGTCCAAAATCGAGCGCCAGCGGACTATTAGACTGTTGCGGGTACCGCGTAGACTTTTGCGACGGGATCGGTCGATACCACACAAACTCGGAGCACTGAAATGGAGACTGACAATCGACCATCGAACGGTGGTGCAGTGGCAACGAATGACCTGGAGAAGGCTGACCTCGACACTGTCTACGCGACACTGAGCACCTCCGCCCAAGGGCTTGCCACCACCGAGGCCACCACCCGGCTGGCAAAATTCGGCCGCAACGAGCTGGTCGAAAAGGAGGTCAGCGACCTGGAGAAGTTCCTGCGCTTCTTCTGGGGCCCCATTGCTTGGATGATCGAGACGGCGGCCTTCCTGTCGCTGCTGATGGGCCATTGGAGCGATCTCACCGTCATTCTGGTGCTGCTCTTCTACAACGCCATCTCCGGCTTCTGGCAGGAGCGCAAGGCATCCGACGCCCTGGCTGCGTTGAAAGCCGGAATGGCCCCAAAGGCGACCGCTTTGCGGGATGGAGAATTCTCTGTCATCGATGCCGCCGAGGTGGTGCCCGGGGATGTGCTGCGGATCAAGCTGGGCGAAGTAGTGCCCGCCGATGTGCGCTTCATCGATGGGGATTACATCAGCATCGACCAGGCCGCGCTGACCGGCGAATCATTGCCGGTGAGCAAGAAGATCGGTGACGAGGGATACTCCGGCAGTATCGCCAAGAAGGGCGAGATGAGCGCGGTGGTCATTGCCACCGGCAACAACACCTTTTTCGGACGCACCGCCAGCCTGGTGGCACGCGCAGGAGGCGGGGCCTCGCACTCCCAGAAGGCGACCACCCAGATCGGTGACTTCCTCATCATCACTTCGGTGGTTCTCTGCGTCATTCTGGTGGGCTTCGAAATCTACCAGGACGTAGTGGTGCAAACCGGCTGGCAATGGTCGGATCTGGCCGATATCGCCCGCATGGTGCTGGTGCTGCTGATTGCCTCCATCCCGGTGGCCATGCCGACGGTCATTACGGTCACCAACTCCCTGGGCGCCCAGGCCCTGGCGAGGAAGAAGGCCATTGTCTCCCGGCTCGAGGCGATAGAGGAACTGGCCGGGGTCGATGTCCTCTGCTCCGACAAAACCGGCACGCTCACCAAGAACATTTTGACCCTCGGAGATGTCACCCTGTTCAATGCGAAGTCCGCCGATGAGCTGATCCTGGCCGGCGCGTTGGCCTCCGAGAAAGGCAGCGAGGACGCCATCGACAAGGCGGTCAGCGGCGGATTGAAGGACCCCAAGGCCCTGGAAGCCTATAAGGTCACGAAGTTCGTACCCTTCGACCCGGTCGGCAAGCGCACTGAGGGACAGGTCACTGACGCCCAGGGCAAGCCCCTGAGATACACCAAGGGTGCACCGCAGGTCATCGTTGAGCTGTGCAAGCTCGACGCCGACGCAGAAGCCAAGGCCAATAAGACCGTGGCCGACCTGGCCACCGTGGGCATGCGCGCCCTGGGCGTCGCCGAGTCGGCCGACGACGGCAAGAGCTGGAGTTTTCTCGGCATCCTGTCGATGTTAGACCCGCCCCGCGACGACTCCAAGGAGACCATCGAGCATGCCAAGGAGCACGGCCTGCAGGTGAAGATGGTCACCGGCGACGACGTGGCCATCGGCAGCCAGATCTCCGGGCAGCTGGGGATGGGTACGCATCTGATCGCGGCCGCGGATTTCTTTACCAAGGACATGGACATGAGCCACTTGCCGGAGCCGATCACCGAGGCGGTGGAAAAGGCCGACGGGTTCGGCCGGGTGTTCCCCGAGCACAAGTACGGCATCGTCCACGCCTTGCAGGACCGCGGCCACGTGGTCGCCATGACCGGCGACGGAGTCAACGACGCGCCGGCGCTCAAGCAGGCGGACTGCGGCATCGCCGTGAGCGGCGCCACCGACGCCGCCCGCGCCGCCGCGGCCCTGATTCTCACCGCTCCCGGCCTGTCGACGGTCATCGACGCCATTGACGAGTCACGCAAGATATTCGAGCGCATCATCAACTACGTTCTTTTTCGGGTGGCGATGACGCTCGACATCATGTTCGTGGTGGTGCTGGCGACCCTGTTCTTCGGCTTCTCCCCGCTGACGGCGGTCATGATCATCTTGATCGCCCTGCTGGACGACGTGCCGATCATGACCATCGCTTACGACAACACCCTGCTGCCCAAGGATCCGGTGCGCTGGCACATGCGGCGGCTGCTGCTCATATCCGGCTTCATGGGGCTGATGGCGATTGCGCAAACCTTCGGACTGTTGCTGATCGGCATGGAATGGCTGAGCAACCCGGAATGGCAGGCCTGGGTCGAGCTGACACAGGAGCAGGTCCAGACGGCCGTCTTCCTGCAAATCGTCGCGGGCGGCCACCTGCTGCTGTTCGTAATGCGCTCCCGGGCGACTATGTTCCGTCCACCCTGGCCGGCCATGCCCCTGCTGCTGGCTGTCCTGGGCACCCAGATACTCGCCGTCCTCATCTGTGGCTTCGGCTGGTTCGTGCCTGCACTTCCCTGGACCATAATCTGCCTTGTGTGGAGCTACATGCTCGTCTGGATGATCGTTCTTGACCTGGTCAAGCTGGTGCTGTATCGCCGGTTGCGCCAAGATACCGACCGACCCCGTTGGTACGAGCGGTTCCTCAGGGCTCGGCACCCGGCGTTTGCCAAGGCAGCCGGGGGTTGACGCATAGCGGGCGTTCGCTATTCCCCGGTTCGCTTTCCGGGGAGCAGTAAGCCGAACCTGCCACCATAACAACGGGATACGCAGCTCGCAGAGCGAGCCCTCTCCCTGGACACGTAGAAATCGGAGTCATCGCCATGAACTACATCAAGCGGTTCCGCGTGAAGCCGGGCAGCAAGGTCGATCTCGGCAAGGTAAACGCCGCGTTTACCGACAAGCACGAAACCCACGAGCACGCCTTGCCGGAGATCGACACCTACAGCCAGAAGATGCACGATCTCCAATACCTCCTGTACGCGGAGGGCAAGCGATCGCTGCTGATCTGCCTGCAGGGGCGGGACGCCGCGGGCAAGGACGGCAGCATCAACCATGTGCTCAGCGCCATGAACCCGCAGGGCTGTTCGGTCACCGGTTTCAAGGTGCCCTCCAAGGAGGAGGCTGCCCACGATTTCCTGTGGCGCTATCATCAGCACACGCCGGGCCGCGGGCAGGTTGCCATCTTCAACCGCTCGCATTATGAAGACGTGCTCGTGCAACGCGTGCACGACATGGTGCCGAAGAAGGTCTGGTCCGGGCGCTATGAGCACATCAACAATTTCGAGAAGCTGCTGCATGACAACGGCACCCATATTCTCAAGTTTTACCTTCACATCGACGCCGAAGAACAACTCGAGCGCTTCAAAGTGCGTATCGAGGATCCAACCCGTCACTGGAAGATCAGCGAGGGCGACTACGCCGAACGCCCGTTCTGGGACGCCTACACCGAGGCCTTTCAGGACGCTCTGAGCAAGTGCAGCACCGAGCACGCCCCCTGGTTCGTGATCCCCTCAAACCACAAGTGGTTCCGGAACCTCGCTATCTCCCGGATCGTCGCCGAGACCCTGGAATCATTGGGTATGAAATTCCCGGAGCCGACGATCGACATCAACGAGATCAAGAAGAAATATCACGCCATCGTGGAGCAAGAGGGGGACGGGCCGGAGGCCGAACTGGACAGCAAGGCGGGAGACGGGAAGAGCAAGAAAGGCAAGAAGGGGAAATAGACCTGCGTCGACGCGGGGCGTGCGGCCGCCGCTCCCTCTGACGCCCCTGCACGGGCGGTGTTCTCCAGATGACCCGAGGTTATGGATGAATTCATGACATGAGTGAGACTCCGGCCACAGAGATCGCGCTAATACTTCACGGGCACGCGTGTGACGGTGCTCGCGTTCAACCTGACGATCATTTTTGTCATGCTGATGATCAAGGTAGGGAAGGGGGACATCACGGACCAGGAAGTTCTGCCCCACCTGTCCGGTACCGTTGCGCTGTTCGCCGGTTTTTGCATCACAGTCCTGGGGCTGTGGTGGCTGCTGATCTCGCAGAACCAGGACACGCAGGGGTCGAGCAAACCCTGGCCGTTCCCATTCGGATCCATCACCGCCTATCTCGCACTTTCCCAGACGACCAGCGCCTTCATGCACGAGTATCTGTTGGGTCTGAAGACGGGCATCCATTGCGCTGAGCAGGCTACTTCGGGATTCGTTCCAGGCCTTATCGGGCATGACTCCCTTGGACATACGGCCTGGCTCGTCCTCCTCGTCATGGGCGCTGCCACTTGGTTTCTGATAACCTACGCTGCCCCGCTGATGACGGTGCTCCGGAGCCCTTTGGCCGGCCCGCGGGCCTGGCTTTTCGCGGTCTACTAACTGGCAATTCAGGTGCCTATTTTCTGGGTTTATGCCGAGGCTTGGCAAATGACTTCGCTCGCCGAGCGCGCAGAAACGAGCACCCTTACCGTGTTCGCATTACACTTCCTGCAGCCCTTGCTTTGGTTCCGCTGAGACGGGTCAGACTGCTCTCGTGCGTTGGGGGCGTGAGCTTGTGATGTACCTGACTGTCTGAACGCGGGCGCTTGCGACGGATTCGCCTCCACGAATCCATCGAAACGCAGGTGTGCCATGAGATCATCTGGGTAGCCATATACATCTGCCAGACCCGGTCTGCCATGTTTTTGGGGTTAATCTGGTTTCCCTCTCCGCGAGCCGGATCCAGGTCGAGGCATCGCGGAAAAACCAGGATGCAACAAGGTCCTCAACCTGTGGAGGGACTCGAATGGCAACGGAAAACGCAAAATCGGGGCGCTGGAGGTTTCCGGTTCTGCAGGGTGTGTTGCCCATCGGGGCGTCGCAGATCCCGGCCGAGATCATCGCCGGCCTCACACTGGCGGCGCTTGCCGTCCCCGAGGTGATGGGCTACACAAAGATTGCCGGCACCCCGGTGATCACGGGGCTTTACACCATCCTGATCCCGATGGCCCTGTTCGCCATCTTCGGCTCCTCTCGGCATCTGGTGGTGGGGGCGGACTCCGCGACGGCGGCCATCCTCGCCGCCGGTTTGGTGGGGATCGCCTCTGTTGGCTCCGACGAGTACGTGGCGCTCGCTGCGGTCCTCGCCTTTATGGCGGCGGGGTTCTTGATTCTGGCGCGAATCATCGGTCTGGGGTTCCTGGCGGATTTCCTTTCACGCACGGTGCTGGTCGGTTTCCTGACCGGGGTCGGTGTGCAAGTCGCGCTTGGTCAAATCTCCGGCATGTTCGGCCTGGAGGGCGGCGGGCACGGAACCTTCGGCAAGATCTGGACCGATCTGCAGCAGCTCGAGCAGGTGAACTTCCACGCGTTGGCGGTGGCGGCGACAGTGCTGATCGTCACCGTTGGTTCGAAGAAGGTCTCGAACAAGATTCCCGGGGCACTGATTGCCGTGATCGGTGCCATTGCGCTGAGCTGGGCGCTGAACCTCGGACAATACATGCATGTGCTGGGACACGTCCCAAGCGGTCTGCCGCATATCGGTCTGCCGCAGGTTCCTTGGAGCACCGAGCTCATCGGCAAACTGGTGCCGACCGCATTCGCCATGTTCGTGGTCATCCTGGCCCAGAGCGCCGCCACCTCGCGTGCCTATGCGGCCCGCTACAACGAGCGCTTCAGCGAGGACACCGACCTGGTCGGTCTCGCGGCCGCCAACATCGGCGCCGGCCTCTCCGGTACGTTTGTCGTCAACGGCAGCCCCACCAAGACCCAGATGGTCGACAGCGCCGGCGGGCGCAGCCAACTCTCGCTGCTGGTGACGACGGCGATTGTGCTCGTCGTATTGCTGTTTCTTACCGCCCCACTGGCTTACCTGCCTGAGGCGGTACTGTCGGCAGTCGTCTTCCTGATCGGCTTCGATCTCATCGACACCGAGGGCATGAAGAAAATCTACCGGGAGCGGCGCTCGGAATTTTGGGTGGCCCTGATCACGGCGCTGATGGTGGTCTTCGTGGGCGTCGAGCAGGGCATCATCCTCGCCATCGTGCTATCGCTGATCGACCACACCCGGCGCGGTTATCGGCCGAAGAACGCTTTGCTCCAGCCCGCCGCGTCCGGCACCTGGCACGCGCAGCCGGTGGCGTCCGAAGTGCAGGCGTTGCCGGGACTTGCCGTCTACCGCTTCACCCACAGCCTCTACTACGCCAACGCCGAGCAGTTCTCCGAGGAGATTACGGAGCTGGTCAACAGGGCCGATCCGCCGCTTCGCTGGCTGTGTCTCGACGCCTCCGCGGTCGACGATGTGGATTTCACAGCAGCGGAGACCCTGCGTTCGATCTTCGCCATCCTCAACGACAAGGGGATACGCTTGGTCGTCGCGCAGCTCATGGAAGACGTCGGGAAAGAGAGCCGTTACCACTTCGACCAACTGTTCGGAAGAGACGCCTTTTACGACACCCTCGATGATGTGGTGAACGCATACCGGCAGGAAACGGGGGTGAAATAATGTTCACGTGGCCCCGGGGCCACCCGGCTGTGCTCGTGCGGGCGTATGCTTGCCCAAGGGGCTACCGAGTTCTGAACAAGCAGCTGAAGGGGGGGCGGATCAGCCTGCGGAGCTAAACGCAGGACACGACACCTGGCATTCCACCGTATCTGCGAGCCGCCGTCGGCATACTTTCATATGGGGTCAAGACTGCACAGGACGATATCTACTCAAGTATCACGTTGGTATTTTCAGATAATGTTATGAAATTAAAAAATATTTATTAAAGAATAGTTTGCAGCTTGCGATTTTTCGGCTGGCCAAACGAGGGTCGATATTGAAACTGCAGCAACTCCGTTACCTGATCGCAATTGCCCGCAACGGGCTGAACATTTCAGCTGCGGTCGAAAGTCTGTACACCTCACAACCCGGGGTGAGCAAACAGCTCAAACTTCTGGAGCAGGAGTTGGGGATACTGCTGTTCAACCGCAACGGCAAGCCGCTCACCCACATCGCCCCGGCTGGGAGGCAGATCATTGCCCGGGTGGAATCGATTCTTGGTGAGGTGGGTAGCATCAAGGCATTGGCGGCCGAGTTCCGCGACGAGCACCGGGGCAATCTGAGCATCGCCACCGAGGCGATGGCGTTGTTCGAGGATCTGGTGATGTTGCCCTGCTACCGTTGGAATCGGTGCGTGGTGGTGGCGGCGGGTCATCCCCTTGCCAAGGTCGAGCGCCTTGACCTGGACGCAACCTCCGCGCTCTCCAAGCCCTCGTCCAACAACTGCTGTGCCTCGGCCATCACCGGGGGCGTCAACACCGCTGGCCCGCGACGCGTGCGCGGCCCATAGAACCCTTTGGGGGCCTCCTCCCGGTCGCGCTTCACCGCCCGCTTGAGGCTGATCTTCGACACCCCGAAGGCGCGGACAATATCGGCCTGTTTGGCATTGCCGTTGACGTAGAACTGCGCGGTGATCATGCGAAAGGAGGCGAGATCGTCCTCATCGTGCACAAGCACCGGCATGCTGCCATTGAAATAGGTCGCCCGTCCGTCTTCTTTGCGGAACGCCAGCGGCGCAGTGATGTGCGTTACCCCTTCGGGAAAGAACGGCATTTGTGCTTGCGGCATGCGCAAAAGACTCGGGCGAAAGGGGCCGGTTCCAACCAGACCTGATCGACTCAGGCTCGAGACCGGTGTCATTCCGGAATCCGGGCCTGGTGGACACCACCGCCGGCTATCCATACCGGCGCCGAGTGTTAGCGCATGAACATCCAGGTGTTTTCAGAACTCGTCGGAAAAGACATCAAAGGGTGAGATCAGGTCGTCTGAAGGTGGTTTTCACCGCGGCGGATGCCTATGTGATCAAGACCTATGCTCGTTTAGGACTGGGCGTCGGCATGGCCTATGACCCGGCACACGACGGTGATCTGATGCAGCTGGATGCTGGGCATTTGTTTAAGCCCAGCACCACCAAGATCGGTTTTCGCCGGGGCACCTATCTGCGGGCCTACATGTATGGCTTCATCGCCCTGTTCGCCGCCCATCTCAAACTCAAACCGGTCGACCAGGCGGCACATGCGCCCGATCAGGCGGCGGTGGATCGGATATTCGGCGACGTTGAGTTGCCGGAATTCTGAGGCGCTTCGGGTCAGGGCGCAGTTCTCAATTTGGGCTGATAGTGCACGCTGAAGACCGGCAGGGCGGCCTGCGCCGTGATCGCGGCAAATGAAAAATGATTGTATTTCCATCGGGTATGTTGTCTGGGCTTGTAAGTTCGGCGGGTCGGCAGGGTCTGCGGTGTCGTTCTGTTCTGTTCGAGTTTCGCGCATTGGGTCGTTAAATGGCACAGGCTGCACTAGAGTTCGGGTCAGGATCGGCGAATGGTTGTGGCCGAATTCGGGCGCCAACACGCCGCCGTAAACAGGGTGGGGAGATTTGATGCAGCATCGGATTCA
>JAHEDQ010000315.1 GCA_024641125.1 Candidatus Competibacteraceae bacterium
CCCTTTGTCGGGGCGCATGCCGACCCGGTGGCTGCACTGGTGCTATGTCAGAACGACTATGTGGACTACAGTTTTGTCGATGGCAGGATGCTGGTATGCGAGGGTGAGCTGACCAGGGTGGACTACCCGATGTTGGCTGAGACAACCCGCAGCGCGGCCATGGCACTGTCGGGCTAGCCTGCCTCGAACAGCTCGGCATACCCGCGGGCATCGTGAAATGTCTCCATTTCGACGATTCTGTCTCCCTCCACCCGCAGCCACATGGCCACTGGCGTGGTTGCCCGCTCCGACAGCTGTGTCTCGATATCGAAGATGATGCACAGTTCGTTGCCGTCCTCGAATACCCGTCGGACCTGAAGTTTCAGGGTGATCTGCCCGGCGCCCCAGTATCGCGCCACGAACCGGTCGGCCCCTTCGATTGCCTCGTACGGTCCACGAAAGAGAAAGTTCTGGTCGCTGAGATACCGGCGGGCACGTTCGAAGTCGCCCTGTCCGATGGCCGATACGTATGCCAGACCCACCTGCCTTACCGCGCTTGCTGGCGCATTTTGCGCACGCTCCACGTATTCACCCCCCCCCTGGGCGCCTCTGATCTATTCTGGACCAAGCGGATTGGAGGGCGAAATGTGCCGATTTGAGGCGCAGATCGCCGGAAATAATCGTTCTATTGCCAGCATTTGAACGATGAAGCCGTACATTCCAATCCCAAGATGCAGGTTCACGAATAGATCAGAGGCTCCCGTGCATAGACGTCACAGCATCGCGACCCCGGTCACAGGGTCGCGGATTCGAGGTTTGGACGGAATACTAGGTCACAGCGACCATAACGCCTACACTAGAGCGAGTTAGAGGCCGACATCCTGCGAGGCGCATGTGGACCTGTTGACGCTTTTTTATCGATCTAAAGACATTGAGAAGTACCCGGCGGGAGCCACCATCTTCAAGGCGGGGGATGAAGGCGAGTTCACCTATATCGTGATGGAGGGTGAGGTGGAGTTGCGGGTCAAGGATCAGATCGTTCACGTCGTTACTCCTGGAGAAATCTTTGGAGAAATGGCGCTGTTGAATCCGGATCCGCGCGTGGCCACGGCCGTAGCCAAGACGGACTGCACGCTGGTCTATCTGGATCAGAAGCGGTTTATGTTCATGGTTCAGCAGGTCCCGTTTTTCGCAGTCCATGTCATGCGCGTACTTGCCTCGCGTCTGAGGAACATGGACGAGCGGCTCTGAGCGAACAGTCGGACCCGGAAAAGCCTGTCGTTCCGGCCCTGCACGCCGCCCCGATATCCATGCGGGTGTCGTCTTTACCGGCCCAGCGGGTTCGTGAGGGCGCAGGGCGCTTCTGCGAATCCCCGGTACTCATACATCCGACCTGCGGGCCACAGTCGTGGGATCGGTTTTCATATACTTTCATCCGCGCCCGAAACGCTGGCGCAGCATATGATTTAAAGGAGCGGCATGCCATGGCCAAAATCATACACACCATGATCCGGGTTCTGGATTTGGACAAATCCACGGCGTTCTACGACAAGGCATTCGGCCTCAAGGAATCCCATCGGCTGGATTTCGAGGATTTCGCCTTGGTGTATCTGCGCAACGATGAGAATGACGTGGAACTGGAACTGACGCTGAACAAGGGGCAGAAACAACCCTACGGGCACGGCGACGGTTATGGCCACATCGCCGTGTGCGTAGATGATCTTGCCGCGGAGCAGGCGCGCTTTCGGGAGCTTGGAATGGACACCACCGATATCGTCGAGTTTGCACCCGACGGCAACCTGCTGGCCCGGTTTTTCTTCGTCAAGGACCCGGACGGATATGAGATCGAGGTTCTGGAGCGCCACGGTCACTATCAGTAACGTCGGGCGATGTTCGATCGCTGTCGCAGTTTCGGAGACCACCATGTTTATGTCGTCCGATGACTATCGTGAGTCCCTGCGCGCCCAGACACCCCGCGTGTTCCTGCTGGGCCAGCGTGTGGACAGCGTGGCCGATGAGCCGTTGCTGCGGCCCGGCATCAATGCCATCGGGGTAACCTACGATTACGCCCTGCACGACGACAGCCGGGCTCTGGCTGTGGCTACACAGCACAGCAGCGGCAAACCGGTAAACCGGTTTTTGCACATCAACCAGACCAGCACGGACCTGCTGACCAAGCTCGAGTATGTACGTTCGGTATGCCAGGAAACCGGCTGCGCCATGCGCTATCTCACCCAGGATGGGTTCAATGCGGTCTATCAGACCACCCACCGGGTGGACCAGGATCTGGGCACCGATTATCACCCGCGCTTTGTCAGTTATTTGCACCAGGCCCAGAATCGGGATCTGACGGTCGCAGTGGCTATGACCGACGCCAAGGGCGACCGGCGTCTGCGTCCTCACCAACAACCCAATCCGGACACCTACCTGCACCGGGTTGAGCAACGGCCCGGTGGCATCGTGATTTCCGGCACCAAAGCCATCGTCACCTCTGCGCCCTATGTGCACGAACTGCTGGTCCTGCCGGGTCGGGCCATGACCGAAGCCGATCAGGATTTCGCCATCGCCTGCGCCGTGCCGCTGGATGCGCCGGGTCTGACCATCATCACGCGGCCGGCCGGCCGCCCTGGCGAGGCCTCGGCTGTTTTCAGCGGCCGCTATGGTCAATCCACCGCCGTCTGCCGGTTCGACAAGGTGTTCGTGCCTTGGGAACGGGTCTTTCTGTGTGGTGAATGGCAGCACTCGGAATTCCTGACCAAATCCTACGCAACCCATCATCGTCACACCTGTATTGCCGCCCGGGCGGGTTTTGGTGATCTGCTGATCGGCGCCGGCGCCCTGATGATCGAGGCCAACGGCCTCAGTACCGATCGTAACGGTCATCTGCGGGACAGCATGGTGGACCTGATCAAAATCGTGGAGGGGTTTTATGCCTGCGGCGTCGCCGGCTCGGTCTACGGGGTTTGCGACCCCTCGGGCGCCATGGAGCCCGAGCCGGTATATGCCAATATCGGCAAACTGCTGCTCGCCACCCAGATCTATGACATGCACCGTCTGGCGCACACGGTGTCCGGCGGTTTGGTGGTGACTTTGCCCGGACCGGAGGAGGATCACAATCCGGAAACCGGCGCCGATCTCGCGGCGGTACTTACTGCCCGGCCCGACGTGCCCTATGCCCAGCGCGCCGCAGTGGCCCGATTTATTGAAGACCTCACCGTGTCTGAAAGCGCCGGCTGGTATTCCACCATCAGCCTGCACGGAGGCGGGTCGCCCGAGGCCATGAAGGGTGAGATCCACCGGCATTACCCCATCGCCGACCGAAAGGCGCTGGTACAACGCCTGATGGAGCGTGGCGTGGCGGAGGTGGGTGAGCCCCGCTCCGATCAGCCCGGCCAATGTTGCGACATCGGCTGTACCGTCACTGAGGACACCAAACCAGGCAAATCCTGAGCTATTCGGGCGAATCGCGTTTGGTTCCACAAGGGCGCGAAGGCCTGGCCTTTGCGGCTACGCCGCGCTGATACGCCTCACTCATTGCCTGTCTAACCTGCAGATTGCATAAAGGGTTCGGGAATCAGGGCGTGATGGGCAAAGCAGTTGGGCTGATCGGCATCAAAGGCATAGCTGTAGCTATGGTTTGAGGGGGATCGGTGCAAATGCACAGTCCAGCGCGACCTGAG
>JAHEDQ010000133.1 GCA_024641125.1 Candidatus Competibacteraceae bacterium
CTGAGTCGCTACCATCGGGCGTTCCTTGGAGACTGTCTGACCAATCGACCGGTTCGCGCTGTGTTTGTAGGGAACAAAATACCACAGCTCGACGCTGGACCGGGTCAGGCCGTTTCCGCAGCCTCGGTATGGTAGTCCACCACCCGTCCCACCTCGTGGCGCGAACCCAGAATCACCGGGATGCGCTGATGCAGGGCCTCGGGTTGCACCTCGAGGATGCGCCGACGGCCGGTGGAGGATAGGCCACCTGCCTGTTCCACGATGAAACTCATGGGGTTGGCCTCGTACAGCAGGCGCAGCTTCCCGCCCTGGCCTTTGGCTTCGATCTTGGCGTCCATGGGATACATGAAAATGCCGCCGCGGCAAAGGATTCGGTGCACATCGGCCACCATGGATGCGACCCAGCGCATATTGAAATCCACGCCCCGAGGACCGTCCCTGCCCACCAGGCATTCCTCGATATAGCGTTTCATGGGCGGCTCCCAGAAACGCATGTTGGACATATTGATGGCGAATTCCCGGGTGTCCGCGGGAATCTCCATACCCGGGTGGGTGAGGGTGAACTCACCGATGCTCTGGTCCAGGGTGAAGCCGTTGACGCCGTGCCCGGTGGTCAAGACCATCATGGTCGCCGAACCGTAAAGCGCATAGCCCGCGCACACCTGCTGGGTGCCGGGCTGGAGGAAATCGGCCTCGGTGGGATCGGTCGTGCCCTGGGGGCAGCGAAGAATAGAGAAAATGGTGCCCACCGAAATATTGACGTCAATGTTCGATGAGCCGTCCAGCGGATCGAACACCAGCAGGTAGCGTCCGCGCGGGTACTGTTCTGGGAGCTGATAAACCTCCTCCATTTCCTCGGAAGCCATGGCCGCCAGATGTCCCGTCCACTCGTTGCATTCAAGGAACAGCTCGTTGGATATCACGTCCAGCTTTTTCTGAGTCTCCCCCTGTACGTTCTCCGTGTCGGCACTGCCGAGCACGCCGGCCAGGCGCCCGTGATTCACCGCGTTTGAGATCACTTTGCAGGCAATAACGATATCGTTGAGCAACGAGGTGAAGTCGCCGGTCGCGTCGCTGTAGCGGCGTTCTTCCTCGATGATGTACTGGGTAATGCTGGTTCCAATATGCATGGCTCGTATTTCCATCGGAAGGGATTGCAGTCTGCGTCGACGGCACAGACCTCTGTTCCAAGCTTAACATGAAACGGCCCGAAATGCCCAGCTGCAAAAAGCTGCAAGTTCATGTTTTTTCGAAAATAATTGCTTGTTATGGCAGGATAAGGGGAAGCAGGCGTGCACTGGGGGCGACACGTACCTCTGAACCCGGAACGGGAGTAGAATGCCGGACACGCCGCCACCGGGCGGTGGAGTCCAGTCGTTTGCTTTGGAGTCGCCATGTCGCAGAAGATCAATCGCTTTAGCAGCCACGTCACCCAACCGAAATCCCAGGGCGCTTCGCAGGCCATGCTCTATGGCACGGGGATGACCGAGGCCGACATGAACAAGGCGCAGGTGGGCATCGCCAGCATCTGGTACGAAGGCAACACCTGCAACATGCATCTGAACGACCTGGCCGCCAGCGTGCGCGAGGGCGTTCAGGCGGCGGACATGGTCAGCATGCGATTTAATACCATCGGTGTGTCCGACGGCATTTCCATGGGCACGTCGGGCATGAGTTACTCGCTGCAGTCCCGCGACCTAATTGCCGATTCCATCGAAACCGTCATGGGCGCCCAGTGGTACGACGCCCTGGTGGCGATCCCCGGCTGTGACAAGAACATGCCCGGCGTCATGATGGCCATCGGCCGCCTCAACCGTCCGGCCATCATGCTGTACGGCGGTACCATCAAACCCGGCCAATGGCAGGATCGGTCACTGGACATCATCTCCGCTTTCCAGAGCTACGGGGAGTTCATCACCCACAAGATCGACGACCAGACCCGTCAACAGATCGTGCGGCGGTCCTGCCCCGGTCCGGGCGCCTGCGGCGGGATGTACACCGCCAACACCATGGCTTCGGCAATCGAAACGCTGGGCATGAGCCTGCCATACAGCTCATCGGTACCGGCGGTGGATCCAGGTAAGACCGAGGAATGCCATCGGGTTGGCCCGGCGATCCGCAATCTGCTGGAACGGGACATCAAGCCGCGAGACATCATGACCCGGGAGGCGTTCGAAAACGCGATGGTGATGGTCATGGCGCTGGGGGGATCCACCAACGCCGTGCTGCATTTGATTGCGATGGCCCGCTCGGTGGAGGTGCCGCTGACGATAGACGACTTCCAGCGGACCAGCGACCAGACCCCGCTGATCGCCGACCTCAAACCCAGCGGGCGCTACGTTATGGAGGACCTGCACCGGGTCGGTGGCACGCCGGCCGTGATGAAGTATCTGCTGGCGGAAGGACTGCTGAACGGAGACTGCCTGACGGTGACCGGCAAGACCCTGGCCGAAAACCTCGAGGCATGCCGTGCGCTGGACGGGGACCAGAAGATCATCGTGCCGCTGTCCGATCCGATCAAGGAATCGGGGCACATCCGTATACTCAAAGGCAATCTTGCGCCGGGTGGGGCGGTGGCCAAGATCACCGGTAAGGAAGGTGTGCATTTTTCCGGGCCGGCCCGCGTCTACGATTGCGAGGAGGACATGCTGCACGCCCTTGAACAGGGGGAGATCAGTAAGGGAGACGCCATCGTGATTCGCTACGAGGGTCCCAAGGGCGGCCCCGGCATGCCGGAAATGCTGACCCCAACTTCGGCCATCATGGGCGCCGGGCTGGGTGATCATGTGGCCATGCTGACGGACGGACGCTTCTCCGGCGGTTCCCACGGGTTTCTGATTGGCCACATCGTGCCCGAAGCGCAGGAAGGCGGACCAATTGGCTTGATTCAGAACGGGGACAGGATCACCATAGACGCCGTGGGGAATACCATCGGCGTGGATGTCAGCGAACAGGAATTCGAACAGCGCAGGGCGGCCTGGACGCCCCCGCCTTACAAGGCAACGCGCGGCACCCTGTTCAAATACATAAAAACAGTGGCAACCGCATCCGATGGGTGTGTTACGGATGAATAATGCCCGGGGCGACGTCTTCGGGTCGGGCCCGAAGTTTGCTTGGAAAACTTTGGAAATGGTGTCGCATTGGCCAAAAGCCGGTGCGGCTGTAGACGGCAGGGAGGCCGAACTCACTCTGTTCTTCAGCAGATCGGTGCTATGAACCGCATTCTTCTCTTGACCGTCGTGCTGGGTATTGCCGGCCTCGAAGCGGGGCTGCCGAACGCGGTGGGCAACGCCCGCGCGTTCCCAGATGCCCAAGCCAGCGAACAGAACGCGACCCCTGGCGAGGCACCCATGCCCGTGTCCCGCGACGATCCGGCGGTGGTGCGTTGGCTGGCCTCCGTGATCGGCCGGCCGCCCACCACCAACTGATTCCCACCGCCGCCTTCAACTGCCGCCCCAGGCGCATGCTGTTGCTGGACGGCATCGGACTCCATGGCTGAGCCCTCCCATTCAGCCGGTTGTTACACGTAGAATGGCGGACTCATGCCCGCCCAGGGTCAAGACTCCGAGTCCGTCCGCCATGAGTTACAGCCCACCTCCTCTGTTGCAGCGTATCCGCGGCCTGATTGGCACACCCTCGGTGAGCAGCGTCGACCCTGTAATCGATCAGGGGAACCGGGCTGTGATCGATCTTCTGGCCACCTGGCTGGAGGATCTGGGCATGGCGGTCGAGGTTCTCCCGCTGGCGGGGCGAACCGACAAGGCCAATCTGATCGCTACGCTGGGGTCCGGCCCGGGTGGCCTGGTACTGTCGGGCCACACCGACACGGTTCCCTTCGACCAGGGGCTCTGGAATCAGGATCCGTTTGGCGGCCATGAGCAGGAGGGTCGGCTTTACGGGCTGGGCTCGGCGGACATGAAGTCGTTTATGGCCCTGGCGATGGAGGCAATCGGCCGCTTCCGGGCGGAGGACCTGACGCAGCCCATTATCCTGCTGGCCACGGCGGACGAGGAGAGCAGCATGGCCGGGGCCCGGGAACTGGCCCTGGCCGGTCGACCCAAGGCGCGCCGGGCCCTGATCGGCGAACCGACCGGTTTGCGCCCAATGCGGATGCACAAGGGCATCACCATGGAGACCATACGTCTTACCGGCCGCGCCGGGCACTCCAGCGATCCCGCCTTGGGCGTCAATGCGCTGGAAGCCATGCATCTGGCCATTGCCCGGATTCTAGCGTGGCGCGAATCACTGCAGGCGGCCCACCGCAACCCATTGTTCAAGGTCCCGGTACCCACCCTCAACCTGGGCCACATCCACGGCGGCGACAACCCAAACCGAATCTGCGGACACTGTGAGCTGCGCATCGACATCCGGCCGCTGCCGGGGATGGACATTGGCGACCTGCGCGGTGAGCTGGCCCGCCAGTTGGCGCCGATTGCCGAACAGACCGGCACCCGGCTGGAGATCGAACATCTGATGGAGGGCGTGCCCGCGTTCGAGACCGCACCGGACTCGCCTATGGTGAAGGCGGTCGAAGCACTCACAGGCCATACCGCCGGATCGGTTGCCTTCGGCACCGAGGGGCCATTCCTCAATGCCATGGGCATGGATACGGTGGTCATGGGTCCGGGACACATCGACCAGGCCCATCAACCGGACGAGTATCTGTCCCTGGACATGCTCACACCCACCGTGGATTTGCTCAGCGGCCTAATAGAACGCTTTTGCGTCAACCCTCAGGTGGCGGCGACGGCGCCGGCGAAATGAGCGAAGACGCCAACGCGTTCGTCGCCTGGTTTCGACATTCGTCGCCCTACATCAATGCCCACCGCGGGCGCACATTTGTGGTGCTGTTCGGCGGCGAAGCCGTTATTGACCCCGGATTCTCCGATCTGATCCACGATCTGGCCTTGCTCAACAGCCTGGGCGTGCGCCTGGTTCTGGTGCACGGTGCCCGACCTCAGATCGAGCACCGACTGCGTGCTACCGGTGCCGAGATTCGTTACGTCAACGGTCTGCGTATCACCACGGACGAGGCCATGCCCTGTGTCCGGGAAGCGGTGGGCAGCGTACGCATGGAGATCGAGGCCAAACTGTCCATGGGACTGGCCAACTCGCCCATGGCCGGGGCCCGAATGCGCGTGGCGTCAGGCAATTTCGTCACTGCGCGACCGGTGGGGGTGCGGGACGGCATCGACTATCTGCACACCGGGGAGGTGCGCCGCATTGACGCGGCGGGCGTCAGTACGTGGCTGGATACGGGCGCCATGGTGCTGTTGTCCTCCATCGGTTATTCGCCCACCGGAGAAATGTTCAATCTGAGCGCCGAGGAGGTTGGCATTGCAGCAGCCCAGGCGCTGCGGGCCGACAAGCTGCTGTATCTGGCGGAAGAGCCTGGACCCAGTGACGAGAGCGGCCGGCTAATCCGTCAGTTGACGCCTGCCGAAACCCAGCATCTACTGCAGGACAGAAGCGATCTGAGCCCGGTGACAAGGCGCCATCTGCAGCATGCCTTACTGGGCGCCCGCGCCGGGGTGCGCCGGGTGCACCTGTTGCATCGGGTGGTGAACGGCGCGTTGATTCAGGAACTGTTTACCCGGGACGGCATCGGCACCCTGATCAGCACCGATGTCTATGAGGGAGTGCGACCGGCCACCATCGACGACGTCGGCGGTATCCTGGAACTGATCACCCCGCTGGAGGAGCAGGGCATCCTTGTTCGCCGTTCCCGGGAGCTGTTGGAAATGGAGATCGAACAGTTCGCGGTGGTGGAGCGCGACGGCGGCATCATCGGTTGCGCCGCCCTCTATCCCTACGCTGCGGACGGCTGTGGCGAGCTGGCCTGTGTCGCGGTGGACGCCGGCTATCAGGGCGAGGCCCGGGCCGACGCACTGCTGAATCAGATCGAGCGCCGGGCGCGGCGGGCGGGGCTGACGCGAATCTTCGTACTCACCACCCGCACAGCCCATTGGTTTCGGGAGCGCGGCTTCGAACCGGGTAGAATCGGCGATCTGCCCATGGGCCGCCAGGCGCTCTACAATTACCAGCGCAACTCCAGGGTGTTCATCAAGGAATTGGGCCAATAAAGAGCGTCTGATCCATTTGTGAACGTGCATCTTGGGACCGAACTGCACAGCGTCATCGTTGCAGATCTTGGCAACTGGACAACTATCGCCAAGATCCGCGCCTTGAATCTGCACCTTTCACCCGCCAATCTGCTTGGCCCAGAATAGATCAGAGGCGCCCGAGCAAGCCACCATGTGGAACCTGATCCAAATCACCGACACACATCTGTTCGGCGCAGCGGGCGGGCGGCTGGCCGATGTGGACGTGGACCGCACCCTGACCCAGGTGGTGGACAGCGTATGCCGCCATCGGCCAGCGCCGGATCTCGTTCTGGCAACCGGTGACTTCGTGCAGGAGGAAACTCCGGCGGCCTACGCCCGGGTGGCTGAGCACCTGCAATGCCTGCCCGCCCCGGTCATCTGCCTGCCCGGTAACCATGACGATTGCGCGCTGCTGGACACAATCTGCGACGGGGTCAAGATCGCCCGCCCCCGCAGCCATGCCCTCGGATCATGGCAACTGGTGCTGCTGGACTCGACCCAGCCGGGAGACAACCCGGTGGGGCATCTCTCAGACTCTGAACTTGCGGCCTTGGACGCATCCCTTTCGGCGGCGCCGGATCGACCCACGCTGGTTTGCCTGCATCATCCGCCGGTGTCCATCGGCAGCGCCTGGATGGACAGTATGATGGTGGACAACGGTGATGCCCTGCTGGACCGCATTCAACCCCACGATCAGGTGCGTGCCGTCGTTTTCGGCCATGTCCACCAGGAATTCGATCTACACGCCCATGGCACGCAATTTCTGGCAGCGCCGTCCACCTGTTTCCAGTTCAAACCGCGGGTGGCGACCGCAGCCTACGACACCCTGGGCCCGGGCTATCGCTGGTTCGCCCTCCAGGACGGCGGGCACATGACCACCGGGATCAAACGCATCCTTCCGTAGGGCACCTCTGATCTATTCTGGACGCAGCAGAGTGGCGGGTGAAAGGTGCAGATTCAAGGCGCGGATCTTGGCGATAGTTGTCCAGTTGCCAAGATCTGCAACGATGACGCTGTGCAGTTCGGTCCCAAGATGCACGTTCACGAATAGATCAAAGACTCCCTAAACCCGCCGATCAGCCGGCCACGGCGCGGGCGATGTCGGACAGCGCTTTGGCCGAGGGGCTCTCGCCTTCGGGGCTGGCCGAGACGGTTTCTGCATAGCCGGTCAGAAAGGACGGCAGAACGGACAGAAGGCGGCGCTGGCGCAGGCGACCAACACCGGCAATCGTCCACATGGCGCGCCAGTTCGCCCCCTCGGTGGCATCGCAAACGCGCACCCCCCAAACCGACTCACCCAATGTCCAGGCATGGGCCCGCACCACCAGGCGGTAGACCGACTCCGCGTCCCGATCGGTGCCAACCCCCGGACCGTAGAACTCGACTCGTAGGCGGCCGGCCAGCGACTCAATCTCCCCATCCAGGTAGCTCAGAGCGGCTGCCAGGACCGGCCCCGGATCGGGCCGTGGCAAACGGCATTGACGTCTCAGTTCCTGAAGGTGCAGCTGCACGTCACACCGCCGGGGACTGGGACGCATCAATCAGGGTATGGGCCGCGGCAATGCGACGGACCTGCACCTGCCACGCCTGTGGCAGACCGTGGTCGCCAATCCCGGCCAGCACATGCTCGAGATACCAGTCCTGGAGCGGGAGTCCCGGGCAAGTGCGCAGCGCCACATAGGTGTAGGCATCGATCTCGCTGGCGGGCGCGTCCAGTGTGACCCGAACCCGACGCATTGCATACTCCACCCCTAGACCCTCGGCGCTGTCCAAGGGGGCCCGAAGCGCCGCCGGCAGATGGTAAACCGCGCCCCAAACGTGGTCGCCGGGCGCGGATCGGATGTTGGCCTTGGCATGCTGGTCACGGCCGTGTTTGTCGAAACACAGCGCCCATCCCGGCAGCCGCGCGCGACCCAGAGGCCTGGCCTCGGGAACCCGCGACTGCAGTCGTGCCCGGCTTAGATTGGAGCCGTAGGCGAAGTAGTGGGTCACGTCCCGCATTCGAATCCAACCTCAACACATGCCGGGCCTGATGCAATCTGAACCGGTTCGAACGGCACCGAGTGCAAATGCCCCGGCGAGACCGTAAAATCCGGGCTTCGTTGGCGCAGCCGTAGAAAGTCTGATTGCATGAATCGTCCGTCAACCAATCCGCCGGTGGTTTTGAGTTTCGCCGGGCACGACCCAACCGGCGGCGGCGGCGTGCAGGCGGACATCGAGACTATTGTCAGCCTGGGCTGTTGCGCAAGCTCGGTGATCACCGCCCTCACGGTGCAGGATACGGCCGGATTGCAGCTGGTGCACCCGGTGGACTCGACGCTGATCATGCAGCAGGCCCGGGCCGTGCTGGAAGACATGCCGGTATCGGCCGTAAAAATCGGCCTGGTGGCCAGCACCGCGGTGGTGGAAACCGTCCACAGCGTGCTGATGGACTACCCCCGAATACCGGTGGTTCTGGATCCGGTTCTGATGTCAACCGGGGAAGCCATGCTGGCCGACAAGGGCATCGTGGATGCGATGCGCACGCTGCTGTTCCCGCAGGCGACCGTGTTGACACCCAGCACCGCGGAAGCGCGCCGCCTGGCCCCGGAGGCCGACTCGGTGGACGCCTGCGCGATGGCCCTGCTGGAGTGCGAAGCGGATCTGGTGCTGGTGACCGGAGGACAGGAACCTGGGCCCGAGGTGATCAACCGCCTTTACGGCAACCATCGCCGACTGGACCGCTACACTCGACCGCGGCTGGACCATGAGTTCCATGGTGCCAAGTGCACCTTGTCCGCGGCGATTGCGGCTTTGCTGGCCCAGGGCAATGAACCCCGATCCGCCATTCATCAGGCTCAGGAATTTACCTGGAGCAGCCTGCAGCACGGCCGACGGCTCGGTATGGGACAACACCTGCCGAACCGCTTATTCTGGGCGCCAACCAGCAACGAGAGCTGAGGGCCAGGCCGGCTGGCGTTCCTGCGCCAGAAGGGCCGGTAGCCGGGCGCCGATCAACGTCTATCGAACACGGAGGCCAACGACCCAATGAACCGATCCCAGCAGTTGTTTGAAGCCGCCCAACGGCGCATCCCCGGCGGTGTCAATTCGCCGGTACGGGCGTTCCGGGGGGTCGGGGGTGATCCCGTTTTCGTCGATCGGGCCGAGGGACCCTATTTGTTTGACGTTGATGGCAACCGCTACGTCGATTACGTCGGTTCCTGGGGACCGATGATCGCCGGACACGCCCATTCCAGCGTCATCGAAGCGGTCCGCGAGGCGGCACTTTCGGGGCTTAGTTTCGGCGCCCCGACGGAACTGGAAACCCGGATGGCCGAGCGCGTCTGCACGTGCGTTCCGTCGATGGAGATGGTACGCATGACCAGCTCCGGCACCGAAGCGACCATGAGCGCAATCCGCCTGGCGCGGGGTTATACCGGGCGCGACCGAATCGTCAAGTTCGAGGGCTGCTACCACGGCCACAGCGACGCCTTGCTGGTCAAGGCCGGCTCCGGCGCCCTTACCCTTGGGGTACCCAGCTCGCCCGGCGTGCCCGCGGCGTTTGTCGAGCAAACCACAACCCTCACTTACAACGATCCGGAACAGCTGACCGAGTTCTTCGAACAGCACGGGCCCAGTGTGGCCTGTGTGATCGTCGAACCGGTAGCGGGTAACATGAACTGCATCCCGCCCACGCGGGCGTTTCTGGATGCACTTCGCAGCGTCTGCGACGCCAGCGGCGCAGTGCTGATCTTCGATGAGGTGATGACCGGTTTCCGGGTGGCCCTGGGGGGTGCCCAGGCCTACTACGACGTGCAACCGGACATGACCACCCTGGGCAAGATCATCGGTGGCGGCATGCCGGTGGGGGCATTCGGCGGACGCGAGGAAATCATGGAGCATCTCGCGCCCCTGGGTCCGGTTTATCAGGCCGGCACCCTGTCGGGCAACCCGGTGGCCATGGCCGCTGGCCTTGCCACTCTGGACCTGGTTTCAGCCCCTGGCTTCTACGATCGGTTGACCACCCAGACCGGACGTCTTGTCCATGGCCTGGTGGCAACTGCGCAACGCCACGGCGTGCCCATGACCCAGAATCACGTGGGCGGCATGTTCGGGATTTTCTTTTCCGATGCAGAGCAGGTCGACAGTTACCAGCAGGTCACGGCCTGCGACTTGCCGCGGTTCAAGCATTTTTTCCACGGCATGCTGGAGCACGGGGTCTATCTGGCGCCCTCGGCATTCGAGGCCGGCTTCATGTCGTCCGCCCATACCGATGCCGACATTGATGCCACCCTGGCGGCAGCGGACGCGGTGCTGGCGTCCATGAAGCCGTGAGCGAACACCCCATCCGGATGTTCGATCCACGTCTCGGCACATTGCGGGGCGAGCTGGCCGACCCGTCGGCGGCCAACGGCGGGGTCCAGACGGTGGAACTGTTTCATGTGGATCTGCAGCCCGATGGGCAAGTCATGCTGCATATTAGACCGGCGGACAGACCTGTTGCAGGCGAGCCGCTCGCCCTGGATGGGGTGAACGAACTCACCGATGGCGGTCTCGAACTGACCATGGCCGGCGGGCGCAAACTGCAGTTCCCACAGGACCATGCTGCGGGCGTTCGCGATTTGATCCTCAGCCTGGCCAACCGCACAACACCCTACTTTTAATGTCGTATCATTCGATCCGACCTTCCCCAGGGTGACGCTCGAGACGCTACAACCGGTACTGGACTGGATTCGTGTTCATCCCGGGTGGATGGGCGCGGTCGTGTTTCTGGTTGCCATGAGCGAATCCCTCCTGGTGATAGGCATGATTGTGCCCGGTGCCGCCCTGATGGTTGCCTTTGGCGCCATTGTCGAAGCCGGTGTGATGGATTTCTGGACGACCTGTGCCTGGGCAGTGCTGGGTGCCGTGGTCGGCGACGGCTTGAGCTTTACCATCGGCCGGGTGTTCAAGGACAGCCTGCCCAATTGGTGGCCGTTCAAGAAACACCCTCAGTGGATCACAGCAGGTGAGTCTTATTTCCGCAGACACGGCGGCAAAAGTGTCGTATTCGGGCGTTTTGTCGGACCGGTGCGGGCCGTGATACCCGCCGTGGCCGGCATGATGGGGATGCCGCCGGGCCGCTTCCTTGTGTACAACGTGCTCTCGGCCGTGGCCTGGGCCCCCATCTACCTGCTGCCCGGGATCGCGTTCGCCGCCTCCCTGGAGCTGGCTGGGCAGGTGGCGCCGCGGCTGGCGCTGGTGCTCGGGCTGGCCGCCCTGCTCATCGTCGGCACCCTGTGGCTGGCCCGCCACCTCTACCGCTGGGGGGTCCCTCATCTGGGCAACTGGACGCGGGCCATATTGCAGTGGAGCGGCCGCCACCCGGTGCTCGGCAAACCGACCCGCGCTCTGGTGAATCCCGATCATGCGGAAACGCCGGCCTTGGCGATGCTGGGACTGGGCCTGATCGGTGGCCCAACCCTGTTGTTAACGGCATTGCGCATATTGGCCGGCGGCGGCCCGCCCACCGCACTGGACGCGCTAATACTGGACGCATCGGCGCAATTGCACACGCCGGCGGCCGAACTGGCCGCAAGAACCTTCAGCGCGATCGGCAGCCCCTGGACCCTGACCACCCTAGGCGGTTTGACCCTGATTACGCTGCTGGTTCAGCGTGCTCGCTTCACCGCCGCCCACTGGTCGGCCGCCCTCGTGTTCGCCCTGGCGGCGGAACTGGCCGTGGGCGCGGTCACACCCGGTCCGGTCGGCCTGTTGATACCGATTCCTCCCGGGGCCTACGGGACGTTCGCCGCTCCGGTAATACTTGGGTTCGCCGCTGTGCTGGCTGCCGCCGGCCTGCCGGACCAGTGGCGCTGGCTGCCCTACTCTGCCGCGGCGGTTCTGGTGACGGCCCTGCTCAGCGCTCTGCTGTATCTGGGCTTCGTGTGGTTGAGCGAGGCGCTACTCGGCGTGGTGGTGGGCGGCGTTTGGGTGCTGTTTCTGGCGGCAGCCTATCGGACCCGACCGGGGTCTGCGGAACACCCGCACAGGCTGGCGCTTCTGGTCTTGGTGTCTATCTCCATCGGCGTCGTCTGGACCCTGAGCCGACCGGCTCTGGAAATTCCGGCCTATGCCCGTGCTGCCCAGGCCCCGGCTCCAACCATGGATTACGCCGCATGGTGGTCCGGCGAAGCGGAGCGTCCGAACTCGGCCAGCGGAAGGACGGATCCGCCCCTCGGCGAGGCCCTGACGTTGGAGTGGGCGGCGACCGCGAGCGAGATTGGCACGATCCTGAGGGAGCGGGGTTGGCGCCCGGCGCCGGCTTTCCGATGGCTTGATCTGTTGAATACGCTGAGCCCGAAGGTGGATGTCCACGCACTGCCGGTGCTGCCGCGAGTCCATCAGGGTCAACACGGCCAGATCCGCATGGTGCGCGAGTTGCCGGACGAATCGACCCGCCTGGTGGTCCGCTTCTGGCTCGAAGCGCGGCTCGAGCCCGGTGACCTGCCCCTGTGGTTGGGGCAGGTGTCGCTGGAACACGCGGCAAGGCGCGGGGGCTTGGTTATCATGATCAAGAGCCAGCCGGTCTCGCCCGATCGTCTCGATCTGTCGCAGGTGACCGGCCTGAAGCTGAAAACCGCCCACCGCAACAGCCAGGCCGTGCTGCTGGTCGGTCGGTCCACGGGGGCGCGGTGATACCCACCTGGAGAGGCGTCCGGCCCAGTGTCCTGTCCCGCGGGCAACAGGAGGATCCGAAATGTACGGACTGATGCGCAGCGTTCTGTTTCGGCTTGACGCCGAGACCGCCCACGATCTCAGCCTGCAGTGGCTGGCGCGGAAGCCCATCGCGCGAATGGCCGGAAAAATGGCCGGCGCCCTCCCATCGGCGCCCACCCGGGTGATGGGACTGGACTTTCCGAATCCGGTGGGCCTGGCAGCCGGCCTGGACAAGAACGGGGACTGCGTCGACGGTCTTTCGCGACTCGGTTTTGGTTTCCTGGAGGTGGGAACGGTAACGCCCAGACCCCAGAGCGGAAATCCGCGTCCGCGGATGTTCCGCCTGCCCGAGGCGCAGGCTCTGATCAATCGAATGGGGTTCAACAACCTCGGCGTCGACCATCTACTGGCCGCCCTGGCCAGAAGTGACTACCCGGGTGTGCTGGGCATCAATATCGGCAAGAATCGGGACACACCGGTGGAGCAGGCGCTGGACGATTACCAGACTTGCCTGCGAAAGGTATACAGCCGCGCCAGCT
>JAHEDQ010000316.1 GCA_024641125.1 Candidatus Competibacteraceae bacterium
CCATCTGGGCCAGAGCGTGCAACGCTCGCATACAGGCCGTATATAAGGATGCAGTCCAAACCAACTTCCATCCGCTTTCGTCTTTGCAAATGAGGGGGAGTCCATATAAGACCCTCCCTAGAGCGACCGAGATCATTGGGCAATAATGGCGCGTCCCGACCTGGATGCATAAACGTGCGTTTGCCGGTCTATCCCCGCCGCATCCGGGATTTGATTCAAAGCCGTTACGCTCAATCAGCCAACAAAACGCACCACCACCCGTCGGTTGTGCCGGCTTTTCTTCTCGATCTTGCTGACCACGACCGGTCCGATTTCACCGGTCCGCGCCACATGGGTTCCACCGCAGGGCTGTAAATCCACACTGGTGATGTCGATCAAGCGGACATCGCCCTGGTCCATCGGTGGTTGAACCGACATGGTTCTCACCAGTTCCGGCCGTTCGGCCAACGTTTGGGCGCTGATCCACCGGGCGAGCACCGGCAGATCCCGCGCAATCAAGCCGTTCAGGGCCTCGCTCAAGTCGGCCTTATCCAGCGTGGCTTCCGGCAAATCGAAGTCCAGCCGTCCGCGATCGCTGCCCACGGCACCGCCGGTGACCCCGGCATCCACCAGCGAGCACAGCAGGTGCAGACAGGTGTGCATGCGCATGTGCCGGTAACGCCGTTCCCAGTCCACCGTGGCGTTCACCTGCTCACCCACCGACAGGGGCGGCGTGTCCGGATGCGGCACATGGACGATGTCGCCCTGATCTCCTTTTAACGTGTCACTGATCACGACTCTGCGCCCGTCTCGGGTTTCCAGGACCCCGCGATCGCCGGGCTGTCCGCCACCCTGGGGATAGAACACCGAGCGGTTCAGTACAACACCCCGTTCGCTCACCCCGGTGACCGTTGCCTCGCAACTCTGGAGGTAGGCGTCTTCTCTGAACAGCGTTTCGGTCATTTGGCACGCCTCCGGTCAGGCATCGTTGGTTTCCCGCTGGATACAGCGTCGAAACGCAGCCAGCAGTTGGGTGAAGATGGGGCCGCAGCCGGTGGCCATGGCGCGACCATCTATCTCCCGAACCGGGATCAGCTCGGCTCCGGTTCCGCTCAGAAAGCACTCGTCGGCAGTATAAAGGTCATAGGCCGTCAGTGGCGATTCATGGCAGTCGAGGCCCTCCGCCCGGGCCAGTTCCAGCACCAGGCCCCGGGTGACGCCCTCCAATGCACCCTCGAACGCCGGCGGCGTCCACAATCGGCCGTTACGCACCGCGAAAACATTGTCAGCGGTGCCTTCGGCCACCCGGCCATGCTGGTTCAGCATCAGGGCTTCATCCGCGCCAGCCAGGTTTGCCTCGGTCCGCGCCATGACATGATTGAGGTAATTCAGGGATTTGATTCTGGGATCCAGCCCGTCGGCCGCCAATCGACGCGTGGACGCGATGATCAGGCGGGCCCCCTGGCTGCGGACCGCGTCGGAAACGATGCGCAGCGGTGCCGCGATCAGAAACACATTGGGCCGGTGACAACTTTCGGGATCCAGGCCCAGATCCCCCGGGCCCCGGGTGACCACGAGGCGAATGTAACCCTGCGCCGCCGCCGATGCTGCGACAACCGCCTGGGTGGCCTCCGCCAGCGTCGCAGCGTCGTAAGGAATAGCCAGTCGGATGGCCTGGGCCGAGTCGAACAGGCGGCGCAGATGCGCCTCCAGGCGAAATGCGCTCTGGTTGTAAAAGCGAATGCCTTCGAAAACACCATCGCCATACAACAACCCGTGATCGAACACCGACACCCGAGCCTGGTCCGGATGGCAAAGTGCCCCATTCATCCAACAGGCATGCGTTGGGTCCGAAACGCTCATGGCAGGGCTCCAAAAATGTTGCTCATGGTGGATGCGGGATTCAGCGCGGCTGCCCGAAACGGGCGCCCATCGCCACTGTTCCAAGCACCAGAACCGCAAACAGGATGGCCGAGGCCGGGATCTGTTCCCCCAGCAGTACCGCCGACGCCGCCAGGGTGCAAAAGGGCATCAGCAACTGCAGTTGCGCGACGCGCGCCACCCCGCCCAGGGCGAGACCGCGGTACCAGGCGAAAAAAGCCAGGAACTGACTGATCAAGGCCACGTAGCCGAATGCGAGCCAGGCCTGGGCCGACACGGGCTGGAGCCCGCTACGCGGACCCAAAGCCAAAGCAAAGGCCAGAGGGGGTGCGCTCAGCACCAGGGCCCAGGAAATCACTCGCCAGCCGCCCAGTATCGGGGTAAGGCGTGCACCTTCGGCGTAGCCCCAGGCTGCTGATGCCACCGCGCCCAGCAACGCCAGGTCGGCCAGGTGCAACTGGCCGTTGCCGCGACCCAGGGCGTACACCGTCACCAGCAGCGCACCCAGAATGCACCATATCCAGAATCCGTTGGAAACGCGCTCACCGTTGCGCAGCGCGGCGATCACCGCCGTCGCAAGTGGCAGCACCGCGATGACCACCGCCCCGTGGTTCGCCGGCACGCTTTGCATGGCCCAGGCGGTCAGGAGTGGAAAGCCCACCACTACGCCCAGAGCCACCCCGGCCAACGCCCGCCACTGAGATCCGCGCGGCATCGGAGCGCGCTTGACCAGCAACAACAGCACGGCCGGGACCGCTGCCACCAGCGCCCGGCCGAAGGCCACGAACTGCGGATCCATTTCCGCCACCGCGATCCGCGTGGCCGGCAACGTCAGGCTGAAACCGAGCATGCCGATCAAGCCGTAGATCCAGCCCGCCGTAGCCTTTGACGAGTTTGATTGTGTGGAAGCCGATGGCGTGGTTGTGGGCATCCCGGCGCCTCGCTTTGTTGGTCGGTACACGGTAGAGGGGTGGATCGATGCGGTACAGATACATATCTGCGAAAAAATTTGCGGTACAGTTGAACCTGAATCCGGTTCTGCCCGCTGCCAATGGGCGTCGGCGGAGCGTGTCGATATGCGGGAAAAGCGTTACCAACAGGTGGCCGAGGCGGTGACGGTGCAGATCGACACCGGCGTCTATGGTCCGGGCGAACGCCTGCCTTCGCTGCGCCGGCTCAGCGCGCAGCATCGGGTCAGCATTTCAACGGTGGTTCAGGCCTACAGGCTGCTTGAAGACCGGGGCCTGCTTATTCCCAGGCCCCAATCGGGCCATTTTGTGCGATCCAAGCCGGCGCGTGTACTCGTGTCGCCGGAGCGGTCCAATCCGGATCCAACGCCGACCCAGGTCACCCTCAGTCACCTCGCCATGGAAGTGTTGAGGGCCAATGAGTCACCCGGCGTCGTGCCTTTAGGCACGGCCATGCCCTATGACGGCTTCCCCGGGGTGCGCCTGCTGCAACGCACGTTGGCGTCAGAGTTGCGTCGTGCCGGTCCGCGGGCGGTTCAAAACGAACCACCCCCCGGACTGTATGATTTGCGTATACAGATTGCCCGCCGGGCCAGCGACGCGGGCTATGCCGTTGCGCCGGAAGACATCGTCGTCACCACGGGATGTCAAGAGGCCCTGATCCTGTCCCTGCGCGCCGTCAGCCGACCCGGCGACATCATTGCCGTCGAGTCCCCGGCTTTCTACGGCACTTTGCAGGCAATCGAGAGCCTGAACCTGAAAGCGTTGGAGATACCCACCGACCCGATCAACGGCATCGATATGGCGGCGTTTGAGGCCCAACT
>JAHEDQ010000134.1 GCA_024641125.1 Candidatus Competibacteraceae bacterium
TGCATACGCTGGCGGATACGGGTCCTGACGCGTTTCTGGATCATATTCAGGTGGGGTTCAACGACATCCACGGCGCCATTGCCGAAATCTATTTCAGCGTGAAGGAAGCCGCTTAAGGCCCGAAATACCAGTCCCCAGCTTGGGCACACTACACACCCGCTTCCAGGCGGGTCACATCGACTGACACCTCCAGACTGTGCACGCCGACACCGTTTACCACACCGGTAATCGGGGCTATATCCGCGTAGTCACGCCCCACCGCCACCGTTATGTGCTGGTCCGCTGCCCACTGATCGTTGGTTGGGTCGAAATCCAGCCAGTCCAGCCCGGGGACATATACCGAGAACCATGCGTGGGAGGCGTCGGCGCCGGTCAGCTTTTCCTGTCCCTTCGGTGGCATGGTCTCGATGTACCCGCTGACGTATCGGGCCGCCAGCCCGTGAGCCCGCAAGCAGGCGATGGCCAAATGGGCAAAGTCCTGGCACACGCCGGCGCGGTGTTTCAGAATCGTGCCCAGGGGCGTGGCCACGGTGCTAAAGCCCGGTTGGTACTCGAATTCCGTGTATATCCGCCGATTGAGGGCCTGAACTGCATCGACGATGGGCCGGCCCGGGGTAAAGGATTCAGCGGCATAGGCCAGTAGAGACGCGTCCGGGCGGACCATGGGTGAGGCGACCGCGTACTGCCTGGCATCCAGGCCGGGAGCGGCCAGACCATGCCTGAGCTGGGCGCGCGCCTCCTCCCAGGACAGATCCGATCCGAACGCCAGCTCCAAGCCCAGCGGAGCGACATGAACTTCGCTCACGGCGGTCACTTCCAGTGCGTCGTGGGGCGTTTCGATGGCGAAATAGGCGACGCGATTGCCAAAATAGTCTTCGTGCTCGGCCCGGTCCTGCGGCTCCGGCACCACCTGAAGTTCGGCCCGGTCGCAACGCTGTCGCGCCGTGTTGCGCGGCAGGATACGGGCCTCGTTATGGGACAATGTGACCGGCGACTCGTAGCGATAGTGCGTGGTGTGGACAATTCGATAATTCACCGTACAGCTCCGGGAGAAGGCGACAGGGAAGCGGAGGTCTGCAAATGATCGAAGAATGCGCGACTCAGGGCGTCTGACGTTCTGCGCAGCAGCTCGCCGGTACGTTCGAGTACCTCGTTCAGGGTGTCCCGCTTGGCCGTACTCCGGCCGGCTTCGGCCACGATCGCATTTCGGGCAAGGCGAAGACCGGTGGACGCGTCCAGCAATAGAGCGCCGGGCTCACTCAGGCCCCGCCCGGGGCTGCGTCGCGGCAGGCTCTCGGCGTGCCGTTCAAGCTGAGCCAGCTGATACAATAGGGAACGCGGGCTCTGGGCCTCGAACAGGAGCTGTTCCAGCACTTCGGGCCCGCGCATGCGGGCGCGGTATCGCCGACGGTAGTCGATCAGACTCTCACTGACCGACAGCAGTGATTCCATCACCAGCGAATCGACTGTGCGCTCCTGGGGCCACACGAGACATGCACCGCCCACCGTACACAGGAACTGGCCGCGCTCGATCCGCCGACCCATATCGAGAAAAACCCAGGCCGGGGTTCGGCTCATGCTTTCCAGGGTGAGGCCGCTGAAACCGGCCAGACCCGAGAGCAGAGCATCCAGCCGACGTCGCAGGCTTTCACGGTCCAAAGTCGGGTTAACCCCGTCATGACGCCAGTTATCGCCCACCTGTTCGATCTGGCGCCAGGTGTCGGCCGACCAGAGTTCGCGCACCGCATAGGCGGACTGCACCATGGCGTTGAGGGTGGTGGCGATGGACCCGGGCTGGTCGGAAGCCAAAGCGAGTTCGAGCAGCGTCGGGTACGGATTGGCGATGCGTGAGGCATGCCCCTTGCCAACGAACCCGGGTCCGGTGCCTGAGGCCAGCGTAAGAGCCGGAAGCAGTTGACCCAGGGCCCGTCGATACACGGCATCACCGAACTCGTCGAACTCACTCAGGCGCGCAAGGATCACCCTTAGCAATCGGGCAAAATTCTCCAGCCTTTCGCCATATCGCCCCACCCAGAACATGCTGTCCGCGGCGCGGCTTGGCAAAGGCGCATCGGCACCGGGCAAACCCTGTGACGTGGCGGCATCCAGCCACAGGCTGCTGTGCTGATCCGCGTTCTCGCCCACCACCCAGGTATCCTTGCTGATGCTGCCCACCTGATTCGACACCAGAAAATCACCCGGCCCGGTCGAGACTCGGGTCAGTCCGCCGGGCATCGCCTGATAACCAGAGTCTCCGCCCACCACAAAACTGCGCAGGATGGCATGACGGGGTTCCAACCGTCCTTGCACCAATGCCGGCGTGGTGGAAAAACTCACCGCCTCCTGTCCAACGTAGAGATCGGGCCGCGCCCGGATGCGTTCGCGCCAGGACTCGAGCTCGGCCTTGGACAGATCAGCGCCGAACACCGAGCCGGTGCCGGAACCTCGATGAATGGGTTTGACCACCAGTCGTTCCAGGTTTGCCAATACGTACCCACGCTCACTTTTCTGCCCACACCACCAGGTGGCGACCGAAGGCAAGGCAGGTTCCTGGGCCAGCAGCACTTTGCACAATCGTGGCAAGAACGGCAGCAGCGCCGGATTCTCCAGCACGCTGCTGCCCAAGGGGTTGACCACGGCGATGCGCCCTCGGCGGGCGGCTTCCACCAGACCCGGAACGCCCAGGCGGGAGTCCGGGCGCAGCGCCAGCGGGTCGCAATAGTGGTCATCCACCCGGCGCAGAATGACGTCCACCGGCTGCAAACCTTCCAGCGTCTTAAGCCAGACGCGCCCCCCGCGGACGGTGAGGTCGTCACCCTGGGCCAGGACCAGCCCAAGGTAAGTGGACAGATAGCTGTGCTCAAAATAGGTCTCATTGCGCGGACCCGGTGTCAACACGACGATTAAAGGCTCGCGTACGGAACTCGGACTCAGGTCCGCCAGGCTTTGACGCAAATGGCGAAAAAACGCGGACAAACGCTTCACCCGGCAATCCCGGAACACGCCGGGCAAGACCCGGGTCAGGGTTGTGCGATTCTCCAGTGCGTAACCGACCCCAGACGGCGCCTGACTGCGATCCCCGAGTACCCACATACGACCATCGGGACCACGGGCGAGATCCGCCGCATAGAACATCAAGCGATGGGAACCGGGAAACGGCGCTTTCACACAGGCACGTAGAAATCCGCCATGGGCATACACCACCTCGGGCGGCAGGAGCCCGTCCTTGAATACGCGCTGGCGGCCATACAAGTCGGTCAGAATCCGATCTAGGAGTTCGGCCCGCTGAACCAAACCGGCCTCGATCCCGGCCCACTCATCTTCGTTAAGGATGAGCGGTATCGGATCCAAGGCCCAGAGCCGGTGCTCGCCGCGGGGATCGCTGTACACGTTGTAGGTGACACCGCTTTCACGCAGCAGGCGCTCTGTCTTGCGCTGCACCGCTTCCAGTGCGGTCTCGTCATAGCGCTCCAACACCCGGCCGAAACGGGCCCAGGCAGGCCTGATCTCACCGCTTGCGTTGCGCATCTCGTCCCACGCCCCCGGTGCCAGGGCATAGGCCGCAGCCAGATCTTGGGCCCGGGTTTGGCTCACGGACGCCCTCTTTTCATGGCCCTTCCGCCCCAGTCGGCGGGAACGGCAAACGACGGTGCTTGATGTCTTCGCCCACGGCAGTGGTCACCCCGCCAGTGGGCGCCGAAGATCCAGCGTCGATGGGTACTCGGTGTCCACCTGCTGTTCCGGCGCCGTCATTGGCCCAGGCGGTGTCGCTTCGGCCGAGAACAGGCCCCGTCCAGGCGCGGTCGGAGGTGGCATGATAGGCCCCTGGGTATGCCCCTGGCGCTGGAAGCGGGTGATACGCCTGGCCTCGGCCTCGTAGGTGTTGACCGGAAAAACATCGTAGCTGCGCCCACCAGGATGCGCCACGAAATAGGTACAGCCGCCGACCGAGCGTCCGTTCCAGGTATCGATAAGATCGAACACCAATGGTGTATGCACGGCAATGGTGGGGTGCAGTCCGGACGGTGGCTGCCAGGCCTTGTAGCGTATCCCGGCAACGTACTCACCGACCCGGCCGACGCTGCGCAACGGCACGCCCCGACCGTTGCAACTCAGGCGGTAACGGGATTCGGTCAAGCCCTTGAGCTTGACCTGCAGCCGCTCCACCGAGGAGTCGACGAACCGTGCGGTTCCACCGCTGCTCATTTCTTCACCCAGCACATGCCATGGTTCAAGCGCCATGCGCAACTCGATCTCGATATCCTGGATGCGGGTGGTGCCATAGCGTGGAAAACGGAACTCGAAAAACGGATCCAACCAGGCCGGATCAAAGGGGTAGCCGGCATCTGCGAGTTCACCCATGACTTCGCGGATATCGCTCTCCACATAGTGCGGCAGCATGAAACGATCGTACAATTCCGTACCCCAGCGCACCAGGCGGTCGGCGGCGTACGGGGTTTTCCAAAACCGGGCGACGAGCGCGCGCAGTAGCAGCATCTGCACCAGACTCATCCGGGCATGCGGCGGCATCTCGAAAGCGCGCAATTCCACCAGCCCAAGACGTCCTGTCGGGCTGTCCGGTGAGTACAGCTTGTCGATGCAAAACTCGGAACGATGGGTATTGCCGGTAATGTCGGTGAGCAAGTGGCGCAAGAGACGGTCCACCAGCCAAGGCTCCGGTACTTCGCCGACCGGCATATGTTGGAACGCGATTTCCAGCTCGTAGAGGTTCTCGGGCCGTCCCTCGTCCACCCGCGGCGCCTGGCTGGTGGGCCCGATAAACATACCGGAAAAGAGGAACGAGAGCCCAGGGTGATGTTGCCAGTAAGTCAACAGGCTGCGCAACAGATCGGGGCGGCGCAGCATTGGGCTGTCCGCCGGGGTCTTACCGCCCAGGGTGACGTGATTTCCGCCACCGGTGCCGGTATGGCGGCCGTCCAGCATAAACTTCTCGGTGCCAAGACGGGCATTCCGTGCTTCCTCGTACAGGGTCTCGGTGGTGGCCACCAGCTCGTCCCAGCTGCCGGCCGGGTGCACATTGACCTCGATGACACCCGGGTCCGGGGTCACCAGCAGCCGTTCAATGCGCCAGTCCCGCGGCGGCTCGTAGCCCTCCAGCACAATGGGCATGTCCAGATTAGCCGCCGTCACCTCCAGGGAGGTGACCATATCCAGGTAGTGCTCCAAATCCGTCATCGGCGGTAGAAACACATGCAGGAGGCCGTTGCGCGCCTCGACACAGACCGCGGTGTGGGCGATGTCGTCTTCCACCGGAGCTTGGTCCGCCGAGGGCTGATCCCGAACCTCAGGATGCGGGTCCACCTGAGCGTCCAGATGACTGTATCGACGGGTTACCTCACCATAGGGGTCGCCCAGCTCGGGCAACGCGTCGAACAAGCTGCGGGGCTGGTCTGGATCCCGCGCCTCGGGCGCGACCCAGGGTATGGAGTCCAGGGGCAACCTGAGGCCCATCGGGGACTCGCCGGCGACAAGAAACAGGCGCCCGCGCCGAAATGTCCAGCGGCTGCTGCGCCAGGCCCCCTTGGCCACATCCCAGCGAATCGGCAGAGTGTAACCCACCGGTTTGCCCAAGCCTTCGCTCAATACCCGCGCCAAATGGGCCCGTTCGTCCGCATCGTCCAGGTCTGCCTTGAGGGGGTCCAGGTTCACGGGCAGAAGGCTTTCCTGCCACAGGTGATAGACGGGGTCCTCATAGGCCGACAGCAAATGGCTGGGCTCGGCCCCGAGTTGAGCGGTCAAAGCCCGGGCAAATCGCTCCGCGTCCCGATGGTTGTGGCCATACTCACGGTTCATGTCCGCCAACAAGGCCGGATCACGCCACAGGGCGACACCGTCCCTGCGCCAGAAGCAGCCGAGCGCCCAGCGCGGGAGCGGTTCCCCGGGATACCATTTTCCCTGACCGTGGTGCAGCAGGGCACCCGGCGCGAATCGGTCCCGCAGACGCAGCAACAGCGCCTGCGCCAGCGTACGCTTGTGTGGGCCATCGGCGGCCGTATTCCACTCCGCTGCCTCCATATCGTCTATCGACACAAAAGTGGGCTCTCCACCCATGGTCAGGCGCACGTCACCGGTCTCGAATTCACCATCGACCTGATACGCAAGCGCGTTGATCGCCCGCCATTGGCCGTCGCTGTATGGCTTGGTGACCCGGGGATCCTCGTGGATGCGGGTGACCGAATTGTCAAACTCAAAACTCACTTCACAGGGCTCGGTTGCGCCGGTGATGGGCGCAGCGCTGCCCGGCACGGCGGTGCAGGCCAACGGGATATGTCCCTCCCCGGCAAACAGGCCGGAGGTGGGGTCCAGGCCGAGCCACCCGGCCCCGGGGAGATAGACCTCAGCCCAGGCATGCAAATCGGTGAAATCCCGTTCCGGCCCTGAGGGACCGTCCAGCGACTTCTGATCGGATGCCAGTTGAACCAGGTAACCCGACACGAACCGGGCGGCAAGGCCCAGGTGGCGTAGTATCTGGACCAGCAACCATCCGGAGTCCCGGCATGAGCCCAGGGCGTTCTCCAGAGTCTGCTCACAGGTCTGGACTCCCGGCTCCATGCGAATGCTGTACTCAATACCCTGATAAAGCTGATGATTCAGGCTGACCAGAAAATCGGTGCTGTTGTTTGCGCTGCGATCAATCCCGGCCACCCAATCCCGCAGCAGAGGACCGTCCTCGGAAGGCGTGAGATAGGGTGCGAGGTCGCGCTTGAGGTCGGCGGCATACTCAAAAGGAAACCCCTCCGCATACTCCTCGACAAAGAAGTCGAACGGGTTGATCACCGTCATGTCGGCGATCACCTCCACGTTGAAACTCAAGGCCCGGGTTTTCTCAGGGAACACCAGCCGCGCCAGGTAGTTACCAAACGGATCCTGCTGCCAGTTGATAAAATGATCGTGGGGTTCGACCTGCAGCGAGTAGGCTTCGATCGGCGTGCGGGTGTGGGGCGCGGGGCGCAATCTGACCACATGGGGCGTCAGTGCAACCGGGCGATCGAAACGATACGAAGTCTGGTGTCGGATGGCGACGCGAATCGACATTGAGGAAACCCCACTCAGCGCCCGCGGTCAATCCGGGGCTTGGATTATGATCCAAGCATACGGCAGATTGGGCCCTGGGTTTTAGCCGTCTGAGGACGATTCAGGGAATGGGCGCGATCGAGCAAACGGCGCAGATACCGGCCTCAGAGGTCAAACACCGCACCGCAACGCCCGATCGAGTTGATCACTGGCCCGTCTTCTCCCAGTCGAAACGTGGTAGCGAATCGAACACGCCCTTGAGCCCTTCGATCCAATTCTTGCGCAGAGAGGCATAGTAAGGCGTATTGGCTTTGAATCGCATTTGCCGCTGAACTGCCATGCTGTCTTTCTCATACATCAGCAGATCGACCGGTGGACCGACACTGAGATTGGCCCGTATGGTGGAATCGATGGAAACCAGGGCACAGCGCGCGGCGTTCTCCAGACTCACGCTGGCATCGAGAAACCGATCCAGTATGGGCTTTCCGTATTTGGTTTCACCGATCTGCAGAAAAGGCGACTCCGTGGAAACCTCGATGAAATTGCCTTGGGGGTAGATCAACAGCAGTTCCTGGGGCTGACCGGCGATCTGGCCACCCAGGATAAAACTGGCCTCGAAATTCACCGACTGCTGAGCCATTCCTTCATGACGCTGCTGGATGCGGGCGTTGATTTCGCCCACGTACTCTGCGGCCTGGTAGAAATGCGCCACCGTCCGGAGACTGATGCCCTCGCCGGCAGACGCATTGTCCAATTCGATTTGCTTGACCACCGACTGGGTGGTGGCCAGATTGCCGGCACTCAGCAGCGTGAACATACGCTCGCCTTCCCAAACGAAGGTGTGCATTTTCCGGTAGGCGCTTACCTGATCGATGCCCGCTGTGGTCCGGGTATCGGAGGCGAACACCATACCGGCATTCAAGCGTACGGCGAGACAGTAGGTCATGCGCGGGAATTCAGCCGAATACTATCGAGCCGGAATTGTACATCACCCGGTTGAGGAAGCGAGGCGGACGCTGATCCAAACGGGACGATAGAGATCGGAGCTCAAACCACGCGAATCGGAGCCTTCAGGCCGCCCGCTGCCGTTCGGGTAAACCCTCCCGGGCCACCATGCCGTCCCTGCCATCGGCCACGCTGCGGGTGTCGGGTTTAAACCTGGGTGCAGCACGACCGGGGTCAGTGCGGCCGATCAGAACGAACAGCAGAACCAGATAGACAATGCTGACGATGATTTCCAACTCGTGGCGCCTCCAAATTGCCTCGCGCGGCGTGGCTGTTTCCGCGCATTTGTTAGCGCACGTTAACAAGGACGTCGTGAAAGCGATGTGATAAAGCGCACAATCGGGGGACGCAGATCGAACAGTCGACTACCAGGCAGGCGGCAATTTGCTCCGGATGACAATGCGCCGGTTGCGTACTTCCAGATAACCCCCGGTTGTCAGATCTTTCATGATGCGACTGACCATCTCCCGCGAGGCGCCGACCATGCTTGCGATTTCCTGGTGAGTCAAACGCTGATCGATGATCTGCTCACCATCATGATCGGTTGCCATACTGAGCAGGGTGCGGGCGACCCGCCCATACACGTCCAACAATGCCAGGTTCCGCACCCGTTCGGTGAGGGCCCGGTAGCGTCGGGACAAGGAGCGGATCAGCTCCATTGCGATTTCCGGGTCATTGGCCAGGCACTGGCGGAAGTCCTCCTTGGAGACGACCGTCATCCTGCATGGCGTCATGGTTACGACCGAGGCCGACCGGGGTGTGGAATCGATCAGGGCCAGTTCACCGAAATGTTCGCCCGGGCCAAGCATGCTCAGGGTGAACTCCTTGCCGTGTTCGTCGCTGACATAGGCCTTGACCTGACCCTCCTCGATCACGTAGAGCGAATCACTGTTGTCACCCTCGGTGATGAGAATCGTTTGCTTGGGGTACTGGCGGTGAACACCGTGAGCCGTAATCGTCTTGAGATGTTGTGGTGTCAGTTCAGAGAAAAGGGCCGAATCATTGCACTCCATGAACACTCCAATGCGCGGATGACGATTCGATGCAGCGCCCCGAATCTGCTCCGCGCCTTACCGAATACGGGTTGAGACTGTAGATCGCACAGCGCGCGCTTTATTCATTTTGTCAGCGGGACGGGTTTTCTTGATCACCCCGGTAAATCGCCCGGCAGCAGCACCGTATTCGGACGGATCGCCCAACAACGGCGCTCTGGGCAAGTATAGGCGAACCGAAACCCAGGGAGTCTCTGCGATTGATACAAATCGTGTTTTGGTCCACAAGGGCGCAGAGGCGATTCCCCCGGCGCAGCGCCACAAACATTCTATGGCGAAGACGGGGAACGCTGCAGATCTGCCTTTGTGGACGGAACCCCAGAGGGGCCGGGCCTTTGCGCCCCTCGTACCACGTTGCACCTCGCTCAGTGGCAACTCACTTATTTTCCCTGGGCCAACTGCGCTCGGTGCGCCTTGTGGGAGAGAGTGCAAACACACCGGCGCGATCGCAGCAATCGATCAGACCTTCCCTGGACTAAGACCCGCATGGCGGCCTAATCAGGAACCGGCCAACCCGGCGGCATGAACTCGCGCTCCAGTGCATAGAGTCTGAAGCCACAGCGTTCATAGAATCGAATGGCGCCGTAATCGTCGCTGCGGGTGGTCAGCGACGCTCGGGTCGCTCCCTGCGCCGCAGCCAGTGACAGTGCATCGAGAACCAGGGCGCGGGTCAAGCCTCGCCGGCGCCACAGTGGATCACAGCCCACCGGCTCGAGTTCAACGCTTTCACTGGCCGGGTCCAGCCAGGCTATGACGAAGGCGACGGGACGCTGATCTGCGTCCACCGCAATCCGACTCATTCGCGGCAGATAGCATGGGCTGGCATGTATCCTTCTCAGGCCGGCCTCGGTGAGCGGGCTGTATTGGAATACGCGACGGTACAAAGCGAGCCATGCATTCAGCGCGCTGCGACTGGCCGACGGCAGCAAATCGTCCTGAACCGCTTCCGCGGGCGGTTCGTTTCTGTCCAGGGGCTCGAGCACCATGCGCTGATAGCGGCGGGTGCCGGGCCGAAAGCCCATACCGTCGAGCAGGCGGGCGCGCGCGGTGGAGTTCAACAGACATCCGAGGCCCGGACCTGTGCCCACCACGTCTCCGCTGAACTCAGAGATACGCTGGCAAACCCAGATCGCCATCTGCTGGAACAGGCCCGGTTGGTCGACCCACTCCGGGTCCAGCAGCAAATCGGCCGGGGCCTGATGGTGGATCACCGCAAAGCCGACCAGATCGCCCCGCCAAGTCCATAAGCCCACGTTGCGCGCACGCTCCACCGCATCGACCCGCCCCAGTCGCCAGCAAAGGTTCCCCGGGTGGACCTGGGCGTCGGGTCCCAGAGTCCGCCAGCAGCGGCTGGCCAATGCCAGCATGCGATCAAGGTCAGTGGCGGTGGAATACGGCGCAAAGGCAGTGGCTAAGGTCATGGCCAAGGTTGACGAAGACGGCCGAAAAGGGGGCGCGGCGAATGCTGTTGTCCATCGAATATGTGATGTTTCACACGGCGCGGGTGTGGATGGTCACTGTACGATTCAATCGTCGCAGGTAGTGTCGGTTTTATGAATCCGGGCTGCGCAAGGAGCAGAATCATGATCGGACATACGACATTGAACACAATCGCCGCCGGAATGCAGCGCCAGGTACTGGAGCGCCGCTGCCTGGGAAGCTTCGTTCTGGCGGCGCAGGAAGCGCTCTACGGCAGTTGCACCGGCCGCCTGACCAAAAGCCAATGGCGTGAGATCCAACACTTCCTGAAAGCCGGTTACGCGGCCGGAGAACGGCGGCAGCCGCTGTCCTGACCACCACCTGCCGGGGTCAGGACAACGCCTTATCCACCAGTTCGATCCAGTGGCTGACCGGCACCTCAGCCACACCTTGAAGATGAGTCAGGCAACCGATATTCGCGGTGGCGATGGCCGCGGGTCCAGCGGACTGCAGAGCCGCGATCTTGTTGTCCCGCAGCTTACTGGACAAGCTTTGCTGCAGAATCGAATAGGTGCCAGCCGATCCACAGCAGAGGTGCCCATCCGGCACCGGTGCCAACTGGAAGCCCAGGCCCGCCAGTATGCCTTCCACAACGCCGTTCAGGCGCAAACCGTGCTGCAGCGTACAGGGCGTGTGGAAGGCGACGGTGCCGGGCGACCGCTTTGGCTCCAGCCCGGTCAGATCCTCCCGCGCCAAAACTTCACACAGATCGGCACTCAGGGTGTCGATGCGCCGGGCACGTGGGCCATAAACAGGATCGTCCTTCAACAGAGTCCCGTACTCCTTGACGAACGCGCCGCACCCGCTGGCGGTAACGATTACTGCCTCCGCGCCCGCCTCGACCTCGGGCCACCAGGCATCGATGTTGCTGCGAGCCCGGGCCAGGCCCTCCTCCCGTGCGTCCAGATGGTGATTCAAGGCGCCACAACAGCCTTCACCCGAGACACGAATCAGGCTGATCCCCAGTCGATCAAGCACCCGTGCGGTGGCTGAGTTGATGTTCGGTGCAATGGCGGGCTGAACACAACCCTGCAGAACCAGCATGCGCCGATCATGTCTTGGTTCAGGCCAAGTCCCTTCGGACTGTCGCTCAGGCACCAGCTCGCGCAGCGGAGCCGGCATCAGCCCTCGCACCGTCTGACCCAGGCGCAGCAGCGGTGTGAATCTGGCGCGGTGGCCCAGTACCTCGCGCATGCCGCGTCGAAGCGCCCGCTGCGGCGCGGACCGGGGTACCTGCTCTTCCACCACTTGCCGCCCAATGTCCAACAGCCGATGGTAGTCAACTCCCGACGGACAGGTGGTTTCGCAGGCTCGGCAGATAAGACAGCGATCGAGATGAAGCTGGGTTTTCTCGGTGGCCGGATGACCCTCTAGCACCTGTTTGATGAGATAGATGCGGCCACGGGGCCCATCCAGTTCGTCACCCAGCAGCTGATAGGTCGGGCAGGTGGCGGTGCAGAATCCGCAATGCACGCAATTGCGCAGAATCCCATTGGCCTCCTCACCCTCCGGGGTATCTCGAATGAAATCGGCGAGATTGGTCTGCATGGTGTCTGTGGCTCGTTTACAGGTCCCGGTAGAGACGGCCCGGATTCAAAATACCCTTGGGATCCAACGCGGCCTTGAGGCTGCGATGCAGACCCATGAGCGCATCAGGCAAAGGATGAAATACATCGGCTTCACGGTCGCCTCCGCGGAAACACTGAGCATGCCCGCCCAGGGCCTGGGCCTCGGCCCGGATGCGTGAGGCCGGCGCATCGGTTCTTAGCCATCGTTGTCCTCCGCACCAGTCCACTATCCAACGGCCCGGCAGATCAGGCTGCGGGGCACCGCTGCGCACGGCCAGTCGCCAGAGCGGCTCATCGCCGCCGAAAAACGGGTGCTGCTGCTCACGGAGCTCGGCCCAGTACCTTTGTCCATCAGCAACCGCGTCGCCACCCAGCTTGCGTTCGCCCGCGTGCACCGCAGATTCGGCGCCGGACAAACGCAGGTAGAGCGCCTCTCCGTCGTGGCAGGCCGCGCTCAGCGGCAGCGGCTGGCCCGCCCAGCGATTCATCCGGTCGATGGCCTCTGGCAGGGTGGATTCGATTCTCCGGGTTGCTTCGATGCTGGGTTTCGGCAAAACCTTGAACGACGCCTCCAGAATGACGCCCAAAGTGCCAAGCGCCCCACACATAACCCGGGAGAGATCGTATCCGGCCACATTCTTCATCACCTGACCACCGAAGGTAAGCGCCTCACCCTGGCCGTTGATCAGCTTCACACCCAAAACGGTATCGCGCACCGCCCCGGCAAAGGGTCTGCGTGGTCCGGACAGCCCACAGGCAACGGTGCCGCCGACGGTGGCGTCAACGCCCAGATGGGGCGGTTCGAAAACCAGCATCTGATCGCGCTCCGCCAGCGCGGCCTCCAGATCCGACAGGGGCGTTCCGCAGCGGGCGGTGATCACCAACTCGGTGGGTTCATAACTGACATTGCCGAGCAACTCATGCTCCAGTATTTCCCCCCTGCACGCGCCACCGAACTGGTCATGAACTGCGCGCGTGCTGCCGACATACAGGGTAAGGAAACGGCTAGCATCACGGAAGTAATGGGCTTTTACACAGAGCTGGAGCGTCATCTTTCGGGAACCCTAGGGGCTGCTATTGCACATGAGGCGCTCA
>JAHEDQ010000317.1 GCA_024641125.1 Candidatus Competibacteraceae bacterium
AAACAAAATGTGCCCTGCAATAATCCCAATCGTGACAAAAGATTCGATAGGTGAAGGAAGATAAATCTGGTTGGGATCCATCATGCCAATCATCGAGACGTTGAAGCGGTTGAGCACCAATCCGAAAACCACCAATCCGGCTGCAATGGCCCGGCCTCTGTCGTTTTCGCGTATCGACTTCATGGAGAACAATATGAATGGCAGCACGAAGCCGATACAGACTTCGAGCAAGAATAATAAAGAAAGGGCTGGCCGGTCGAAAAGGGGTCTCTCGGCAAGAACCAAGAGGCTATAGACCCTCAATGCCAGGTAGGAACCGAGCGTCCATGGGAGAATTTTTGCAAGGGTCTCCAGGAGGACTCCTTCGTTTGGCTGCCCCATCCACTTGTGGCTGGCCGTGGCCTCCAGGATAATAATGCAAATGCCGCTACAGATGGCACTGACCCAGAAGAGCAGAGGCAGCATAGGGTTGTACCAGAGGTTGTGCAATTTATCGACGGCGATCAGAAAAAAGGTACCAAGGGTGCTCTGATGCAGGGTCGAAATGGCGGCGGCGGCAATCACCAGCGGCATCTCGAGCCAACGTAGAACACGTAAGGACACATGCCAGCCAAATTTTTCTGCCACCGGTGAAAGCAGTTCAAGAACCAGCACCGTGGTGTATGCCATGACGCACATGGCAACTTCAAACATCGGCGATTCCAGGTTCCAGTAGCGTATGACATACCAACCTCTTTGTGGTTGTCCCAGATCCAGCACCAATCCCACTGAGACCAGAGAATAACCGATAAAACCGGTGACGATAGCTGGTCGCACCAACGGTTCGAGCTTCTTGATGTTGAAACAATGGACAATAGCACCAAGGGTGAACGCACCTGCTGCAAGCGGCACGGCGGTCACGACATCAAACGAGATCCACAGACCCCAGGGGTAGGTGTCATTAAGGTTGGTCGTAACGCCCAACCCGTAGATGAAACGAAGCACTCCGGAAACCATGCCAAGCCCGACCAGAAACATCATCAGCAGGACAAACCAATGGTAACTTTTAACTTCCTCGATAACGCGACGCAAGAGACTCATTCCTGATCCTCCTTCGGCTCTTTGGACGTTTCCTCAAGCGGGGCCACTTCCTGCTCTTTCTTCAACCGCTCTCTTCTGTGGGTAATCCAGGCGAGGGCGGAAAGTCCACCGCCGACCGTAAGAAAAGCCCCGGGAACATAACGTAGCGCATCCCACGTGTATTCGGGCAGCGGTCTGAAAGTGACCGGTTTGAAACCAAGCTCATCGAAGGGCAAGTTGCTTAAATACAAGACACAGGTTCCGCCTGCATCCTCTTTGCCGTAGACCTTGTTGATATAACGCTCTGGATTGCGCGCCAGACGTCGCTCCGCTTCAGCGAGCATCTCGTCGCGCGTGCCGTAAGTGATTGCCGTTGGGCAGGTGGTCGCACAGGCCGGCCACAACCCCTCTTTGACGCGGCTGTAGCAACCAGTACATTTCCTGACCAGTGGCAAGCCCTTGCTCCATTCGTATTTGGGAACACCGAAGGGACAGGCAATCATGCAGAACCGGCAGCCGATACAGCGCTCGGGTCGATAGACCACCGGGCCTTCCTCGGTTTTATAAAAGGCGGTAACCGGACAGACGGATGCGCAGGCCGGTTCGTTGCAATGCATGCACATCTCTTTATAGAAGGCGAATTCATTCTGACCGTGTCTCTGGTAGTCACGGAACTTGATGCGCGTGAAGGTATATTCAGACATCGCAGGCGGGTTCTGATAGCCCTCACCATCAAAGAATTTGGTGTTTTCTGCCCGAAGTTCGTTCCACTGTTTGCAGGCGACCTGACAACCACGACAACCTGTGCATTTGGTCATATCAATGAGAAATGAGCTGGTTTGGGAAAATTTGTTTTCGCTCATACCTTTTTCCCTCCCTTTTCGATATTACACAGAAAGGCTTTGTATTCCGGGATATGGGTATTGGCATCACCGACAGCATCGGTCAGAATGTTGGCGCTGTCTCCTTTGGCGATACCGTTAAAACCGAAATGCCAGGGGATCGCAACCTGTTCCACCATCTTTCCATCAATGCGCAAAGGTCTGATCCGGCTGGTGACCAGAGCCTGGGCCTCGATCGCACCACGTTTTGTACTGATGGTCACCATCTCGCCATTGATGACGCCTTTCTTTTTAGCCAACTCCTCGCTCATCTCAACAAACATGTCAGGCACCAACTCCGCTAGCCAGGGCAGGTTTCGAGTCATGGCGCCGGCCTGCCAGTGTTCGGAAACCCGACATGTTGTCGCTATGTAGGGAAACCTGTTGGATTTGTTGATCTTTCCTTTACGGTCAAGCGCCGGGTTGCTCTGCTGCTTGCTCATCAGATTGCCGATCGGGCTCTCCATCGGCTCGTAATGTTCGGGTACGGGCCCATCGGCAAGCCCGGCTGCGAAGAGACGGCCATGCCCCTCGGCGACCATGATGAAGGGATGCTTGGTGCCGTCTTTGTTCATCGGTGGCCAGCCGCCATCAGGAATGTCGCCATCCCAGACGCCAGTCTTCTCGTTCCAACTGATAACCGGCTTGTCCGGGTTCCACGGTTTGCCGTTTAAATCCACGGAGGCGCGGTTGTAGAGAACTCGCCGATTCAGCGGCCAGCACCAGGCCCACTCGTGAAAAAAGCCCATCCCTGTGGGGTCAGAAGTGCCCGTGCGCTGCATCATATTGCCTTCCTGCGGATAGGAACCGCAGTAGAGCCAGTTGCCGCTAGCCGTTGAGCCATCGGCCTGAAGAGAGGTGAAATTCGGAACCTGCTCTCCTTTATTGAAGGGTTTTCCGTTGATCTCAACATCGCGAGTGAATTTGCCATTACATTCTCGGGCGACCATGTCGATATCCGGTTCGTGACCCTCTCCATAGTTCCAGGACAGGTCGACGATCGGGCCTGGGAAAACACCCTCTTTGGCATAAAGCACTTTCAATTTCTTGACCCACTGGTCGACAAAGAAAGCGTCACTCTCTGCGTTGCCAGGTGGCTCAACAGCCTTGTAACGCCACTGCGCCCAGCGTCCGGAGTTGGAGATGCTCCCTTGTTTCTCCACCGAGGAAGCTGCCGGCAGCAAAAAGACCTCTGTCTCGATATCCTTTGGATCGACACCTGGCCGTTTCCAGAAAACCGAGGTTTCTGTCTCCCAGAGATCGGCGGCAACCATCCATTTGAGGTTGCCTAGACCATTGGCGATGGCTCCCGCATCGGGGCCGCCGACAATCGGGTTGGTACCCATCAGGACCATGCCTTCAAAGCCACCTCCCTGTAAACGTTCCATCACTTTAAGGAATGAATAGTTATCGCTGCGTTTTGGCAGGTAGTCGTATGCGAAATCGTTTTCTGCTGTTGCCGCGTCACCCCAGAAGGCCTTGAGCAGGCTGACCATATACCTGGGAGTATTGCTCCACCAGTTAGCGCTCTGTGGATCTTTGGTTTTTGGAGTCCATTTTTCGAGGTAATCATCAAGGGTACGGTTCTCGGCGGTCGGCGCATTCAGGTAGCCCGGCAGGATGTGATAGAGCAGAGCGTAGTCGGTTGACCCCTGGACATTGCATTCGCCGCGCAGGGCATTGATGCCG
>JAHEDQ010000135.1 GCA_024641125.1 Candidatus Competibacteraceae bacterium
CGACGCACTCGGTTCGAGCGCCCTCCAATCCGCAGCTGAAGCTCATTTCCCGGGTCGAGTCGTCGAGCCCGCACAGCTCCGAGGGGGCATTGCCAAGATCCGTGGTCTCCAGGGCGTGCCGCAGGGGCGAGGCGCTGTTGTCCAGCAGCAGTCCGGTGATCAGTTGGGCGCGGAGCAAGGACAGGGGATCGCTGCTCTTGTCCAGCAGCCATGACAGTACCACGTGGGTCTTGTCCGGTCCGGAATCCTCCGGGTCAATGGCGTAGGCTGCCTGAATCCGCTGGGGCGCGCTGAAGCGCTGCTCGTCGGGGATCGTCAGATCCATCTGCTGGCGCTGGAAACGTCTCAGGGCGCGTTCCTCGAACATGGCCTGATGTGCCTCGGGCGGAAGATTTCCATAGGTCATCAGCACCGCGTTTGAGGGGTGATAATGCCGGGCGTGGAAAGCTTTCAATTCGTCGTAGCTCAGGTCAGGAATCGCAGCCGGGTCGCCACCGCTGTTGTAGTGGTACGTCACTGTGGGAAACAGTTCGGTTTGCAGCCTCTGCCACAGCTGGCTGACCGGCGAGCTCATGGCGCCCTTCATCTCGTTGAACACCACGCCTTTGAACGTGAGGGGCGTAGTCGGGTCGTCGGGCTGCTCGAACTCCACCCGATGGCCTTCCTGGGCAAAGTCCAAAGGGTCCAGGCGCGGAAAGAACACCGCGTCCAGGTAGACCTGGAGAAGATTGTAGTAGTCCTTCCGGCTCTGAGTTGCAAACGGATATGCGGTCCAGTCGCTGGAGGTGAAGGCGTTCATGAACGTGTTCAGCGAGCGTCTGATCATCATGAAAAACGGATCCCTCACCGGAAACCGTTCGCTGCCGCACAGGGACGTGTGCTCCAGAATGTGTGCCACACCGCTGGAGTCCTGCGGCACCGTGAGAAAGGCGACCAGGAAGGCGTTGTTGTCGTCGTCGGCATGGAAGTGAAAATGCCGCGCACCGGTGCCCCGATGTCGAAACTCGGTCACATCGATGCCCAGCGAATCGATCCGTTCGCCTCGCACACGTTCGAAAGCAGGATGGTGAGACTGGATGTCCAGAGTCTGAGCCGTTTCACTCATGATAGTCGTTCGTCCACTGGTTGCGGTGTAGTGATCCATCGGGTTGGCAGTTGGGACTGTGTGTCGCCCGATTGGTTTCCGGGCAACGGGCGCCGCCTGACCAAACCCCCAATTTACCAGATCCCCGAGCGATTCCGAGCCGTTGATTCGGATCAACGGCCAAGCACCCGCGTGCCGCAGCGCCAATGCGATACAGGACGAGGCCCGCGTTTTGATTGACCGCCATGAACCGTCGCGAATACGGCCTGTCCGTCTACCACAGAGACGTAGACATATGCCGCCCGCGACCCTCCGGCTGTTGCGGGCGGCAAACAATTGAAATGCGCAGCTGGAGCGCCAGGGGCCGAGTTGGTAATGTCCATGCGTTTGTTCAACACTGGATGATTGCAGATGGCGCTTAGGGTTGGCATCGACACGGGCGGAACCTACACCGATGCGGTGCTTGTGGATGCTGACGCCCAGGTTCTGGCAACCGCCAAGGCCCTCACCACGCCCAATGATTTGAGCATTGGCGTGACCGAGTCGCTGCTGCAGGTCATAGCGGGTCGCGCGACGGAGGTGGGTCTGGTTTGCGTTTCCACCACGCTTGCCACCAATGCCCTGGTGGAGCGTCGGTGGGGTCCGGTGGCATTGCTGCTGCTCGGATACCGGTCCGGGGCCATGCAGCGCTCCGGTCTGGAGGATGCGCTGGCCGGCGACCCGGTTCACTTCTTATCCGGTGGGCACGATGCTCATGGCGATCCCCTCGCCGAGTTGGACGAGTCGTCCATTCGCGCTTTGATTCGGAGAATTGCGCCCAGCGTCGGCGGGTTCGCGGTTTCAGGTCTGTTCTCGGTTCGCAACCCGGTCCACGAAGAACGGGTACGGCGCTGGATCCGGGAGGAATGTGATCGTCCCGTGACCTGCGGGCACGAACTGAGTGCGCACCTGGATGCGCCGCGCCGAGCCCTCACCACTCTGCTCAACGCCCGCCTGATCCCGACCCTGAGCGGGCTGATTAGCTCGGTCCAGGCCACTTTGAAACGCCACGACATCATCGCACCCCTGATGGTGGTCAAGGGCGACGGTTCGTTGATGAACGCGCAAACCGCGCTGGAACGGCCGGTGGAGACCATATTGTCGGGGCCCGCCGCCAGTGTCCTGGGCGCGCGTCATCTGTCCGGCGAGTTGGACGCCGTGGTTGCGGATATGGGGGGCACGACCCTGGATGTGGCCGTATTGGCGGAGGGCGTGCCTGAGCTGGCGCCGCACGGGGCCAGTGTGGGGGGGTGGCGCACCATGGTGGAAGCAATTCAGGTCTACACCCATGGCCTGGGCGGCGACAGCGAGATCCGCGAAGGGGCGTTCCGACGTTTTGTCTTCGGGCCGCGTCGTGTCGTGCCCCTGAGCCTGCTGGCGCACTGTCATCCCCATGTGCTCGATTTGCTGAAGGGCGTCCTGGAACAGTTTGGAGCGGACACAAGGGATGCGGGTTTCGCCCTGATCCGGGACCGGGACCTGGTCCAGCGTGAGCTTTCGCCGGGACAGCGTCAGGTACTGGAGTTGCTGTCGGACGGGCCTCTTTTGTTGCGCTCTTTGCTTCAGGACGCGGCCCTGCGTTATCCCTTGGACAAACTCGTGGAACGGGGCGCGGTGGCCATGGCCGGTCTGACGCCCAGCGATCTGGCCCACGTTTCGGGCACGCAGAATCAGTGGTGCCAGGCCGCAGCGGTGGCGGGGGTGGACGTCTGGCGGATGCGCCTGCAGCGGGTATGGGGCTGGCGCTGGGATACCGGTGCGGCGTTTGCGCGGGACGTGCTGGAGCAGATGTCGGCGGCGGGCAGCTTTGCTGTCATTTCCAGCGTGGTGAACGAGGTGGGTCTGGCAAACCAGCCGCCTCCCGGAACCGACGCAGTTCTGCGCTGGGTCATGGACGATACCCGAGCCGGGTTATTGGACTGGCAGCCCAGACTGCGGCAGCCCCTGGTTGGCGTCGGGGGGCCTGCCGACACACATCTGCCCGCGGTTGCCGAGCGTCTCGCCACCGCCTGCATTGTGCCCCGGCACGCGGCAGTGGCCAACGCGGTTGGGGCCACGGTTGGCGGCGTGATGCGCAGGGTGACGGTTTTGATTTCCGCCCTTGAATATGGCGTTTACCGGGTGCATGGCCCGGAGTCGGTCAGCACCCACACCGACCTGGATCAGGCCCTGGTGGTGGCCTCGGAACAGGCAGTTGTTTGTGCCCGGGCTCAAGCCGAGCGCGCCGGCGCCGGAACCATCGAAATCAAAGTCGAACGTGAGGATACCCGGGCCTACGGGGACGATGGCACAGAGTTGTTCATCGAAACCACTGTTCGCGCCACGGCGCTTGGACGACCACGGATCCCGGCGCCGGACTCCGGGTCGCGTGACAGCATGGCCGTGTCGTGAGCGATTAAGTGGCTTCGCCCTCAACTTGTATGCTGAAAGCTACACTGGTCGGGGCCGCATGGGCGGCCCCGATTGATTTGCGCGCCTGCCCTGCTGGAGCAGCATGAAAAAGTACTCACTGTTCAGTCTTGCCCGCAACGCCTTCAGCCATCATCAAAACTGGCAACCGGCGTGGCGCAACCCTGAGCCGAAGCCGGCTTACGACGTGCTCATCGTCGGTGGCGGCGGTCACGGCTTGGCCACCGCTTACTACCTGGCCAAGGAGCACGGCATCAGCAACGTGGCGGTGCTGGAGAAGGGCTGGATCGGCGGCGGCAATACCGGGCGCAACACCACCATCGTCCGCTCCAACTACCTGTGGGACGAAGCGGCCCAGCTCTACGAGAAATCGCTGCAGCTGTGGGAGGGGTTGAGTCAGGACATCAACTACAACGTCATGTTCAGCCAACGCGGTGTGTTCAACCTCGCCCACACCCTGCAGGACGTGCGCGATGTGCAGCGTCGGGTCCACGCCAACCTGCTCAACGGGGTGGACAGTGAATGGGTTCCGGTGGATCGGTTGAAGCAGATGATTCCGATTCTCAATGTGTCCTCCGACGCCCGTTATCCCGTGCTGGGCGCGTCCTTGCAAAGACGCGGCGGTGTCGCCCGCCATGACGCGGTGGCCTGGGGATTCGCCCGGGCGGCCGATGCCCGGGGTGTGGACATCATCCAGAACTGCGAAGTAACCGGCATACGACGCGAGGGCGGACAGGTTGTGGGCGTGGACACCACCCGTGGTGCCATATCCGCCCGCAAGATCGGTGTGGTGACGGCCGGCAATTCAAGCGTGCTGGCGGCCATGGCCGACCTCAGGTTTCCCATCGACAGTCACCCATTGCAGGCCCTGGTGTCCGAACCGCTCAAACCCATCCTCGATACCGTGGTCATGTCCAATGCGGTGCATGGCTATGTCAGCCAGTCGGACAAGGGTGAGCTGGTGATCGGCGCCGGGATCGATGCCTACACCGGATACGGCCAGCGGGGCAGCCCCCACATCATCGAGGGCAATCTGGCCGCCATCAAGGAACTGTTTCCCATGTTCAGCCGGGTCCGCATGCTGCGCCAGTGGGGTGGCATCGTCGACACCTGCCCAGATGCCTGCCCCATCATTAGCAAAACACCGGTTAGCGGGTTGTATTTTAACTGCGGTTGGGGGACCGGCGGCTTCAAGGCCACGCCAGGCTCGGGTTGGGTGTTTGCCCACACTATTGCCCGCGATCAGCCGCATTCGCTGAATGCGCCCTTCAGCCTTGAGCGTTTTGTTACCGGTCATTTGATCGACGAGCACGGGGCGGCCGGCGTCGCGCACTAGGGAGCCATCCAGTCAATGAGCATTCTGAAGGCGTTTTCACCGCCGTGTCGTGCCGAGTGAGGCTTTTTCAACAGGCTGCTAGACAGAACAAACAGACCCTGACCCGAATGGGAATAAACCATGTTGCAGATCGATTGTCCCTGGTGTGGACCGCGGGACGAGACCGAATTCTCCTACGGCGGTGAAGCGCACATCGTGCGCCCGAGCGATCCGGACGCAACCAGCGACGAAGCCTGGGCGGACTATCTGTTCATGCGCACCAATCCCAGGGGCCGACATGCTGAACAGTGGTGCCACGCGCACGGTTGCCGTCGCTGGTTCAATGTGGTGCGCGACACCGTAAGCTATCGCATCGAGGCGGTGTATCGGATTGGTGGGCAGGGGCCCGGAGGCAGCCATGACCCAGCCTAGGCGCTTGCCGCAGGGGGGGCGGATCGACCGCAGCCGCGAGTTGGCGTTCAGTTTCAATGGCCGCCCGCTGCAAGGCTACGCGGGCGACACCTTGGCCGCGGCCCTGTTGGCCAACGACGTTCGTCTGGTGGCCCGGAGTTTCAAGTACCACCGGCCGCGGGGTATTGTCGGCGCCGGTGCTGAGGAGCCCAATGCCTTGCTGCAGCTGGGCGGCGGTGGCCACACCCTGCCCCATCAACGCGCTACCCAGGTAGAGTTGTACGCGGGTCTCGAAGCGGTCAGCGTAAACGGCTGGCCTTCGCTAGAGTTTGATCTGATGGCGATTAACAGCCGCCTGGCGGGTTTGCTGCCGGCCGGCTTCTACTACAAGACCTTTATGTGGCCACAACGATTCTGGGGCCGCTACGAGCATCAGATTCGTCGGGCGGCCGGGCTGGGACGCGCGCCCATGGAGGCGGATCCGGACCGTTACGACAAGACTCATGTGCACTGTGATGTGTTGATCGCCGGCGGCGGTCCCGCCGGGCTGGCTGCCGCCCTCGCCGCGGGACGCTCCGGGGCCAGGGTGATATTGGCCGACGAGCAGGCCGAGTTTGGTGGCGGACTGCTCGGCAGCCGGGAACAGCTTGACGGACGGCCGGCGACGGACTGGGTGAAGGCTGCGGTGGCGGAATTGCGTGGCCTGCCCGAGGTCCGGATGTTGCCCAGGAGCACCGTGTTCGGCTACTACGACCACAATCTCCTGACCATCGCCGAGCGCGTCACCGATCATTTGCCACCGGGCATCAGCGCCGGACCCCGACAGCGGCTGTGGCGGGTACGGGCAGGTCGTGTCGTGATCGCGGCCGGCGCCATAGAACGGCCTCTGGTGTTTGGCAACAACGACCGCCCGGGTGTGATGCAGGCTTCGGCGGTGTCCACTTACCTGAACCGCTATGCGGTCGCGCCCGGCCGGGCGGCGGCGGTGTTCACCAACAACGATTCGGCCTACCGATCCGCCCTGGACTTGCTGGACGCCGGGGTGGAGGTGGCGGCGGTGGTGGACGTTCGACTCCGGGTCGATGGGGAACTGCCGGCCCGGGTCCGGGCGGCGGGCATCGCGGTTCATAGTGGGTATGCGCTGGTCGATGTGCAGGGGGGCAAGCGAGTGGAGGGCGCCCGGCTGATGGCGCTGGACAGCGACGGCCGCGGCTTTTCCAGCGCCTACCCGGTGGGTCTTCGTTGCGATCTGATCGCCATGTCCGGTGGCTGGAGTCCGGCGGTGCACCTGCATTCCCAGTCCGGCGGCAAGCCGCGCTTTGATGAGACCCTGGCCGCGTTTGTACCGGGAACGTCCTGTCAGGCAGAAGTCTCGGTGGGTGCGGCCCGGGGCTGTTTCGATTTGTCCGGGTGCCTGCAGGAGGGTTTCGAGGCCGGTGCCGCGGCGGCCCGCGCGCAGGGTTTCGAAGCGCGGCCCGGCGCACCCATGCCGGCGGCGGTGATAATCGCCCAGGCGCCGATGATGCCCATGTGGCGCGTGCCGTCCTGGCGGGGCGTCAAGGGGCCGAAACAGTTCGTTGATTTCCAGAACGACACCTCCGCCGCGGATATCGCGCTGGCCGCCCGTGAGGGCTACCGGTCGGTTGAGCACGTAAAGCGCTACACCGCGCTGGGCTTTGGCACCGACCAAGGCAAGCTTGGAAACATCAACGGCATGGCGATTCTGGCCGAAACCTTGGGCCAGGACATTCCAAGCACCGGCACCACAACCTTCCGACCGCCCTACACGCCGGTTTCCATTGGCACGCTGGTCGGGCGGACCGTGGGCGATTTGTTCGATCCCCTGCGCAAGACTGCGATCCACGAGTGGCATGTGGAGCACGGTGCCGAGTTCGAGAACGTGGGCCAGTGGAAGCGCCCCTGGTACTACCCTCGGCAAGGCGAGTCCCTGGATCAGGCCGTGTATCGTGAATGCCTCGCCGCGCGGCGGACTGTCGGGGTGATGGATGCCTCGACACTGGGCAAGATCGATGTGCGCGGACCGGACGCGGCAGAGTTCCTGAACCGCGTTTACACCAACGGCTGGACCAAGCTTGGCGTTGGTCGCTGTCGCTACGGCTTGATGCTGGGTGAGGACGGCATGGTGATGGATGACGGCGTCACCGCTCGGTTGGCCGACGATCACTACTATATGACCACCACCACCGGCGGCGCTGCCCATGTCATGGGCTGGCTTGAACGCTGGTTGCAGACCGAGTGGCCGGACCTGAAGGTGTATCTGACATCCGTGACCGACCAGTGGGCCACGGTGGCGGTGGTGGGACCGCAAAGCCGTGGGGTGCTGGCCGCACTGTGTCAGGATATCGACTTCGCCGCCGAGGCGTTTCCGTTCATGGCGTTCCGCGAGGGCACCGTAGCCGGCGTGGCGGCGCGGGTTTTTCGTATCAGCTTCTCCGGTGAGCTTTCGTACGAGATCAATGTGCCGGCGGATTACGGGCGCCACGTCTGGGAAGCGGTCATGGCGGCCGGCGCGGCGTTTGATATCACCCCGTACGGCACCGAGAGCATGCATGTGTTGCGGGCGGAGAAAGGCTTCATCATTGTCGGCCAGGACACCGATGGATCGGTCACGCCGGACGACTTGGGCATGAGCTGGATTCTGGCCAAGAACAAGGACTATCTGGGACGGCGTTCCCTGCTCCGGCCGGACAGCGTGCGGACCGATCGCAAGCAAATGGTTGGCTTGAAGACCCTGCAGCCGGGTTTCGTCTTGCCCGAGGGCGCTCAGTTGGTCGATGACCCCGACGCGGCCAAGCCGGTGCCCATGTTGGGCCACGTGACATCCAGCTACCACAGTCCGTGCCTGGGACGCTCCATTGCGCTGGCCCTGATCCGGAACGGGCGTCAGCGGCACGGGGATGTGGTTTATGCCCCCCTTTCGGACGGGCGAATCGTGCGGGCCGAGATTTGCGACCCGGTGTTCTATGACCCCGAAGGAGCGCGCCAGAATGTCTGAGTCACCGCGCCGAGAGAGCCCCCTGGCGGGAGTCGGTTCCCAACCGGTGGTCGGCGATGCTGCCACGGTGCGCTTGGCGGAACGCCCTTTTCGGGGTCAGTTGAATCTGCGTGGCGACGTGGCGTCCCCGACTTTCGTCGATGCGGTCACGGGCGTGCTGGGTGGACCGTTGCCGGTGCAACCCAATACGGTCGCTGATCACGGCGAGGTTCGGATTTTTTGGTTGGGCCCCGATGAGTGGCTGATCATCACCCCGGAAGGTGCCGGGTCCGATTTGAAAACTGTGCTTCAGAAGGCCTTGGAGGGTATTCATTTCGCCCTTAGCGATGTCAGCTCCGGTCAGACAACACTGGTGGTATCCGGGCCCGATGCCGGGTCGCTGTTGTCTAAGTCCTGTACCCTGGATCTGCATCCACGCGCGTTTGCGCCGGGGCAATGCGCGCAAACGCTTTTGGCGGGCAGCACTGTTCTACTGTCCAGGCTCGACCGGGCGCATGGCCCGGAATTTGAGCTGGTGGTGCGGCGCAGTTTTGCCGATTATCTGTGGCGCTGTCTGGCGGACGGCGCTGAGGAGTATCAGCCGGCATAGCGGTGTCATTGGCCGGATGTGAAGCGAAGTCACCCGAACCCATGCTCCATCTGACCAACGGCGATGCGACCCGGATCGCCAAAACCGGACTCGCCGGTCGGGTCATGCCGTGGCGCGACATGTTGCATGAGGGTCAAGTGGCCGCTGGCCTGGATCTGGCCGGCCTGAACAACATGCGGTCCCGATTCATCGCCAGCCGCGGCTGGGCCGAGGCGACCGCGGTGGATCAGTCGTTTGCTGAGTGGGATGCGTGTTTGTGAGCCAGTGTGGCCGACGACGAGGTCGTGCTGTGGTTGGAGCATGATCTCTACGGCCAGCTGCAGTTGATTCAGATTCTGGACTGGTACACCCGGGAACCCCCCAGGCCCGACACGGCTCAGCCTGGTGTGCATCGAACGATTTCCCGGCGTCCGGCCGTTCCACGGGCTTGGGCAGTTGGGCGCTAAGCAGCTGCGCAGTCTGTTCCCTTCAAGGATCCCGGTCCAAGTCGATCAATTGCGTCTGAGTAGAATAAGCCCTTGGCACGGGTAAAATAGTCAGCCGAGTAGTTGGGTATGCGCGCAGCGTATACCGGCGCTCATTTCATTCGATTCGATTCTAACTTGAGGCGTAAGATATGACGCTTGCTCGCGGCATTCGCCTAGCTGCCTTGATTGAGTTGTTGTTGTATGGCGTGTGCTATGCCTGGATATGGAGCCCACCGGGTCGCTCTCTGATCGGTTTTGCCGCGTTTGCCGTCGTCGCCTACCTGACGGTCCGCCTGGCGGCCACCTGTGTCTCTTTCATTCTCGCCCTGTTGCATCGCTCTCCGGCGCCGAATGATTTGCGTCTCGATCCGCTGCAGTGGGCGCGCCTGGTGTTGCGTGAGTATTGGGTTACCTTGCTCTGTTACGGGCTTTTGCATCCCTGGGTAGGCCGGTTCGGGCCGGTGGCGCCGGCCAGGACGGGAACCGACGTGGGCGTGCCGGTCATCCTGGTCCATGGATTTTTCTGCAACGCGGCCTACTGGTGGGGAATGCGCCGCGCATTGCGGGCCGCCGGCATCGAATCGGTCTACTCGCTGTCTTTGGAACCGGTCTACAACGACATCGATGCGTTCGGCCGACAGCTGGCGGAGCGGATCGAACAGGTCCTGTCGGAAACCGGTGCGGATCAGGTGCTGCTGATTGGGCACAGCATGGGCGGGCTGGTGTCGCGCGCGGCCGCGCTGAGGCATGGCCAGGCTGCCCATGTGGCCGGCATCATAACTTTGGGCACACCCCACTTCGGGACCGCCTTGGCCAGGTTCTCGTGGGGTCTGAATGTACGCCAGATGGCCGATCACAGTGACTGGTTGGTGGAATTGAGCCGGCAGGAGGAAGGCCTTTCCCCGGTGCCCGTCACCTCGATCTTCAGCTACCACGACAACATCGTGGCGCCCCAGGAGAACGCCATCCTGGCCCGCGCCGAGAACCATGCCGTGGGCGGTGTTGGCCACCTGAGCCTTGCCTTCGATCCGACCATTCAGCACCGGGTGATCCGGACGCTGCGCGGCTACAGCATGTCCGGGGCGAATGGGTCCAGGTCTGGGTAGGGTGATTATTCTAAATTCCCGGCCTAGACTCTTCGCCGGTAGTCGGTGGTGGATCAGTGTCATCACCGCGGTTAGTCCAACAGGAGACACCATCATGGCTGGCAGAAAGCTCAAGTCGCGCGCCAAGGCGGACGACAACCAATTCACCCGTACGATTATGGATTCAACGCACCAGATCTGGTTGGCTGGCTTGGGTGCGTTCAACGTCGCTCAGGAGGAAGGCAGCAAATTGTTCGACAAGCTGGTCAAAGAAGGCGAGGCGGTGGAACGCAAGACCCGCAATGCCGCCGAGGATAAAGCGGACGAGGTCAAGGATACCGTGGAAGAGGTCAAGGACAAGGCGGAAAAGAATTGGGACAAGCTCGAGCAGTTGTTCCAGGATCGCGTGGCCAAAGCCCTGAACCGACTCGGCGTTCCGACCCTAGACGATGTCAACGAGCTCACGACCCGGGTTTCCGAACTGAACGACTCGGTCAAAACCCTCGCGGCGGGCAACAAGCCGGTCTCGGAGCGGGTTGCTGAGGCGGTGATCGAAGCACGCGGCACGGCACGGCGGAAGACCGGAAAAGCGGTTAAAAGCGCCGCTAATCGGACAAGCCGCGCGGCCACCCGGACGACGAGCCGGGTGAAACGGGTCGGCGACGACACCACTGCCGAGGTCAAGCGCAGTGCCAGCAAGGCCAACAGCACCCTCAAGAAGGCGGCGGACGAAGCCGATGCGACGGTGCAAAAGGCCACCCGCAGCGTGGAAAAGGTGGTTTCCGCCTGATCCGCTTCGCCTCTGTGCGGACCAAAATCAAGGCCGCGAACCCCGGGTTCGCGGCCTTGATTGTCGGGGCGGATTGAGAAAAGTCTGACCTTGCTTAAGAGCCTCTGGTCTATTCATGAACGTGCATCTTGGGACTGAAATGCACAGCTTCATCGTTGCAAACCTTGGCAATACAACGACTTTTCCCGCGATCCGCGCCTTGAATCTGGGCATTTCAGCCTCCAATCTGCTTCGTCCAGAATAAATCGGAGGCTCCTTAAAGCAGCGCCAGAACTTCGCCGGCGTGGTTCGCACAGTTCGGGTCGTCGATGATGTGCTGGACGTGTCCGCTTTCATCGATGATGAACGTCACGCGGTTCGCCAGACCCAGGACCTTCATGGCGATGGATTTCAAATCCCCGCCGCCCAGCGCGCCATAGCAGCTTGCAATCCGGCCATCCGCGTCCGCCAACAGCGGAAAGTTCAGCCCATACTTGTCGGTGAAGCGCTTGTGCGAGGCTTGGTCCTGGGTGGATACCCCGAGAATTGCCGCGCCCTTTGCCCGTATCTCAGCGTTGTGATCTCGCAGAGAGCAAGCCTGTTTGGTGCAGCCCGGTGTGTCATCCTTGGGATAGAAATACAGCACCAGTTTTTGTCCCGCGAAGTCTGCCAGTGTAACCGGGTCGCCCTCGGTGGTAAGACCGGAAAATGCCGGCGCTGCTTCACCCACTTTGATTTTGCTCATCCCAACTATCTCACTGTAATATTTTCCGTCCGGGTCTACGCCCATCGCCGTCTCGTCCGGCTTACCAATGAATTCCCCGGGTCAACTGGGCAAACGCAATCTGCTCGGGTGATGCTTGTTCCGCTCCCGGCTTCGCGCTGCGGCTGGCCTCCGAGTCCGGGAACAGCCTGAACGAGGTGTTCAGCACGGTCTGCGCGAATTTGGGCGTCAGGGCGTGCAGCATGGCTGCGAATATACCGGTTCGAGTTGCAATCCGCGTCGGCCGGCGGACGATGGCCTCCACCACCAGATCGGCCGCCTCATCGGGGGTCAGGGTGGGTACTTGCTGGTACAGTTTGGTGGGTGCGATCATCGGCGTGCGCACCAGCGGCATATTGATGGTGGTGAACCGGATTCCAGTGTCGGCGAATTCCGATGCGGCGCAGTTGCTGAACGCATCCAACGCGGCCTTGGAAGCGACATAGGCTGAGAAGCGCGGCGCGTTGCTGAGCACGCCGATGGAGGAGATGTTGATCACATGGCCCCGGCGCTGCTCGACCATGCCCGGCAGCACCCCCAATGTGAGTCTCAGTGCGCCAAAGTAGTTGAGCTGCATGGTCCGTTCGAAGTCGTGGAAGCGATCGTACGAGGCGGCGATCGCACGCCGGATCGAGCGTCCCGCGTTGTTGATCAGGATGTCCACGCCTCCCAGGTCGTCCTTGACCTTCTGGATCAAGCTGTCGCAGGCGCTCAGATCCGTCAGGTCGGCCGTATACATGTGGGACTCGCCACCGTCCTGCTCGATTTCCGCCTGTGTCTCCAACAGTTTTTCTTCGCCTCGTGCCACCAGCACTACGCGTCCGCCTGCCTTGGCGATCTTCAACGCGGTGGCCTTGCCAATGCCGGAGGAAGCACCGGTGACCATAACCACCCGCTGGCGGACTTTGCCGCTCAAGGTCCGGTCGATGAACAGCTCCGGATCCAGGTGACGCTCCCAGTAATCCCACAGCCTCCAGGCGTACTGATCCAGCGCCGGCACCGATATGCCCGTGCCCTGCAGCAGTTTCTGCGTTTCACGGGCGTCGAAGCGCGTCGGATAGTTGATCATACTCAGCATGTCTGGCGGCAACCCCAGGTCGTCCATGATCTGTTTTGATAAATGCTTGACCGGCGGCAGCATGGCCAGACCTTGTTTGACCAGCATGGGTACGAATTCGAACATGCGCGCGTTGAGTCTTAGACTCATGCGCGGTGCATG
>JAHEDQ010000136.1 GCA_024641125.1 Candidatus Competibacteraceae bacterium
GCCTGGCCCCATCCCTACACCGTGCGAGGCGACGCACCGCTTGGGCTGGTGGAGGTTGGGGACCGGCATTTCGTTCGCGTTCTGGAAGACGCTGATCTTCGGGAGACTGCCTGATGGCTCGTACACCTGGCCATTTCTCTTTACTCACGCTGATTGTCGCCATCGCGGCGGTGAGCACGGCTTTTGGCGCCGACTATGTTGAAACGCCCTCCCTGGTCGACCAGGTGGCAGCGGGTGAGTTGCCGCCGGTGGCGGAAAGGCTGCCCTTGGACCCAGCTCTCGTAACCTTCGACCAGCCTGATATGTTCCCGGGAGAACACGGCGGTGAACTCAGGATTTTGATGGGTAAATCCAAGGACATCCGCATGATGATGGTCTACGGCTATGCCCGGCTGGTGGGTTACAACCAGGCGCTGGCACTCGAACCGGATCTGCTTCGGGACATCGAAGTGGAGGACAGCCGAATCTTCACCCTGCATCTGAGAGAGGGCCATAAGTGGTCGGATGGCCATCCTTTTACCAGCGAGGATTTTCGCTATTACTGGGAAGACATCGCCAACGACAGCGAACTGTCCCCGTTTGGCCCACCCAAGCTGCTGCTGGTGAAAGGAGACCCGCCCACGGTCGAGATACTGGATGAACTCACGGTGCGATACACCTGGGCGCGACCGAACCCCAACTTTCTGCCGGCTCTGGCTGGGGCGCGGCCTCTGTTCATCTATCGCCCGGCCCACTATCTGAAGCAATTCCATGGCAAGTACACCCCGGTCGAGGCCATTCAGGCGGTGATCGATCAAACCGGCACCCGAAACTGGGCCGGACTCCATCACCGCATGGATCATCCCTACAAATCCGACAATCCCGATTTGCCGGTACTCCAGCCCTGGAAAGACACCACGCCGCCGCCCGCGGACCGTTTCGTATTCGAGCGCAATCCGTTTTACCACCGGGTGGACATCAATGGACTGCAACTGCCCTATATCGATCGTGTCGTGGTCAACATCGCTGACAACAAACTGGTGCCTGCAAAGGCCGGCGCGGGGGATGCCGATCTTCAGGGCCGCTATCTGCGGTTCGACAACTACACCTTTCTGAAGGCCAGCGAGGAGCGTAACGACTACCAGGTTCGTTTGTGGCGTACCGCGCGCGGCTCCCAGATCGCCCTCTATCCCAATCTAAACGTAACCGACCCGGCTTGGCGGGAACTGGTGCGTGACGTGCGATTCAGGCGTGCCCTGTCATTGGCCATCGATCGGGTGGAAATCAACGAGGTTGTTTACTATGGGCTGGCCAATGAAGCCGCCAATATGGTGTTGCCCGAGAGCCCCCTTTTCCGCGAAGAATACAGGGATGCCTGGGCCAAGTTTGACCTGGATGAGGCCAACCGCCTGTTGGATGAACTCGGCCTCACGGAGCGAAACAACCGAGGCCTGAGGTTGCTGCCCGACGGTCGGCCGATGGAGTTGGTCATCGAGACCGCCGGTGAAAGCACCGAGGAAACCGACGTGCTCGAACTGATCCACGACAGTTGGGTCAAGATCGGAATCAAACCGTTCGCAAAGCCGTCCCAGCGGGAGGTGTTCCGCAACCGGATATTCTCCGGCGACGCGGTCATGTCGATCTGGTCAGGCCTGGACAATGGCATCCCTACCCCGGACATGGTCCCGGCGGAGTTTGCGCCAACTTCGCAGGTGCATTTGCAGTGGCCTCAGTGGGGGCAACACTTCGAGACCGGCGGCGAGGCGGGCGAGCCGCCGGATCTCCCCGAAGTGCAGCGGCTCATGTCATTGTATGTGGCCTGGGAGCAGGCTGAGAGCGCCGAGCAGCGAGAAGCCATCTGGCACGAGATGCTGTCGATCTTTGCCGATCAGGTTTATACCATCGGCGTCGTGTCCGGCGTGCGGCAGCCGGTGGTGGTTGCCAACGATCTGCATAATGTGCCCACTGAGGGCATATACAGCTGGGATCCGGGTGCATATTTTGGCATATACCATCCCGACACCTTCTGGTTAGGCCCAGAGCGGCGCTGAGTTTACCAAAGGGTTCAGGTCGATATGTTCCGCTACATCGTTCACCGCCTGCTGCTGATGATCCCGACCCTGTTGGCGATCAGCATCATTGTCTTTGTCATCATCCAGTTGCCTCCCGGCGATTATCTGGAAAGTGAAATAGCGGAGTTGCAAAGCCAGGGCGAGTCGGTGGACGAGGAGAAGATCGCGTTCCTGCGGCAACACTATGGCCTCGATAAACCCCTACACGAACAGTACCTGCATTGGGTGTTTGGCATGATGCAGGGGGATTTCGGTTATTCCTTCGAATATAATCTGCCGGTCAACGACGTGGTCGGGGACCGTCTGTTCCTAACCGTCATCGTGTCCATGGTGACCATCCTGTTCACCTGGGCGGTGGCGTTCCCCATCGGAATCTATTCGGCCACTCACCAGTACAGCTGGGGGGACTACGGCCTGACGTTCCTGGGCTTCATCGGCGTCGCCACGCCCAATTTCCTGCTTGCCCTGGTCATGCTGTACCTGGCCAATGTCTGGTTCGGCACCTCCATCGGCGGCTTGATGGACCCGGAGTACATCGACCGGCCCTGGAGCTGGGCCAAGTTCATGTCGGTGCTGGAACATATGTGGATCCCGGTGGTGGTGATTGGCACCTCGGGCACCGCCGGCATGATCCGCCGATTGCGGGCCAATCTGCTGGACGAGCTGCAGAAGCAGTATGTCACCACCGGGCGCGCCAAGGGCCTGCCACCCGGGAAGCTGCTGCGTAAGTATCCCCTGCGCATGGCTTTGAACTTTTTCATATCCGACATCGGCAGCCTGTTGCCGTCGGTGATTTCAGGGGCAGAGGTGGTGGCGGTTGTCATGTCGCTGCCCACCACCGGACCCATGCTGCTGTCGGCGCTGCAGAGTCAGGACATGTATCTGGCCGGCTCGTTTCTGATGTTTCTGGCAACGCTCACGGTCATAGGGGTGCTGGTATCGGATATCGCACTGGCCATTCTGGATCCCAGAATCCGTTTCGAGGGGGGATCGACACGATGACCTCCTCGGGCCGACATCAGCATTTGGAACACTTCGTCTCTACCGCGCCGTTCGATCCGCGTTCCGTGGAAGCGCTCACACCAGAGCAGGAGCGCTTCTACCTGGCCTCCCAATGGAAGCTGATGTGGTGGAAGCTCAAGCGACACAAGGTCGCCCTCGTATCGGGCGCCATACTGTTGCTGATGTATCTGATTGCCGCGTTTTGTGAGGTGGTTGCGCCCTACGAGCTGCAGACGCGAAATTCACAGTATGTGTACTCCCCGCCCCAGTCGATTCACCTGTTCCATGAGGGCAAGTTGGTCGGTCCCTTCGTCTACGGCTGGGAGCGATCGCTGAACATGGAGAACCTGAAGCGGGAGTACACCGCCGACCCCTCGGCGGTTTATCCGCTGAGATTCTTTTGCCAGGGTGACCCTTACCGGTTCTGGGGCATGTTCGAGTCGCGGTTTCACTTGGTGTGTCCGGCCGAGGATGGAATCCTCTACTTGTTGGGCACGGATCGGCTTGGGCGGGACGTGCTCTCGCGCATCATCTACGGTGCCCGAATCTCGCTGACCATCGGTCTGTTGGGCATCACTGTCAGTTTCACCTTGGGTATCATCATCGGCGGCCTTGCCGGTTACTATGGGGGCTGGGTCGACAATATTGTCCAGCGCATGATCGAGATTTTGCGTTCTTTTCCGGAGATTCCCCTGTGGATGGCGTTGTCCGCGGTGTTGCCCGTTCACTGGAGCCCGCTGCTCATTTACTTTGGCATCACCATGATCCTGGCGATCCTGGACTGGACTGGGCTGGCCCGAGCCGTTCGCTCAAAACTTCTGTCCCTGCGCGAGGAGGACTATTGCACTGCGGCGCAGCTCATGGGCGCCCGACCCAAGCGGGTCATTTTTCGCCATCTGGTGCCTGGCTTCATGAGCCACCTGATCGCCTCTGCGACCTTGTCCATACCCGCCATGATACTGGGCGAGACAGCACTCAGTTTCCTGGGCTTGGGTTTGCGGCCCCCCATCACCAGTTGGGGTGTGCTGCTCAACGAAGCGCAAAACATCAACGTGGTGGCGCTCTACCCTTGGCTGATGCTCCCGGTGGTGCCGGTCATAGTCATCATCCTGGCCTTCAATTTCTTCGGTGACGGGTTACGGGATGCCGCCGATCCCTACAAGTGACCATTACCCGCATACGCCTGACAGCGGCCGTATCGCACCGCATGCCTATGCCCGGATAAACGGTCGGCTTCTTTGAGATGACGGGCGGCCGTCATCCCACGCGGTAGATGAAATAGTCCCACTGTCCCGCGTCGTCTGGCAGCGGCAGGGATTGCCAGTGCGCGTTTCGCATTGCCCGGTCAGCGATCACAATGGTGCCGTTCTGGGACAGGGTGTTTATCAGCGGCGCCACGGCGGCTGCAAGCCGCCTGTCGCGTTCGGGTTTTTCCGAACCGATATCAGCATGGACCAGGGCTGCCGGCGGTGGATGGCGTTTGGCAAAGGCGGGCAAGGTTTCGAGGAAATCACCCAATATCAAATGGGCGGCGTCCGGAATGCAATCGGGTGTCGCGTGAACCTCTTTGTCAAACGCAATGATTTCCCGATCGGGCATCTCGCGGCGAAGATAATCATAGGTGCGGCCCTTGCCCAGGCCCAGTTCAAGCACCGGGCCGGGCAGGGTTCGAATTGCCCCGGCAGCAAATCGGAGACAGGCTCGCTGGGTCAACAAGCGCTCGATCATGCGGTCCAGGCGGTTCGCGCCCGAGGCCAGCCGTCCGCTCATGGGGCTCCGTGCGTCTTGGCGATCTTCAGAACCTTCAGCTCCGAGGTGGTGCGCGTCAGCTCAGCGGTGGTGGTTGCAAGGCGTTCGGCCAGAATCCGAATGACCTCGACGGCGACCGCCGGATAACCCGTAACCATTTGCATGAACACATCCTTGCTGACTTTGAGCACCACCAGCCTGCCCCGAGCCTGAACCGTGGCCGTTCGCGGTACATCGCACAGGATAGCGATCTCACCGATTACGTCGCCGGCGCCACGAGTCGATACATTCACCGGGCCCTGGGGAGAATCCACCAGGATATCTGCCTCCCCGTCGATGATGATGAAGGCGGCATCGCCCAACTCACCTTGATGGCACAGGGTCTCCTCGGTTTCAAAAGTCAGCCATTCGCTGGCAAATGCCAGCAATTTGAGCTTGGAGGCATCCAGCTTGGCCAGCAGGGGGACGTTCCTGAGCAGTTTGACCTCGGATTCCAGACTCATGATCGATTCCTCTCCTTCGCTCAGGCTCTAGCGGATGCCGCGGGTGTTCTGGCGCCGCGTGCTCCCCTGTGATTTCCGGATCGAAACGCGATGCCCATTGCGTGACCCGATTTTCGCTCCCGGTCAACCGGCCTGTAGCAACTTGTTGAGCGCCGAATCGGGTTTTTCTGCCAGCGTGCTGTATGGACCTTGTTCCACCACGCGGCCGTCCTCGGCCACCAATACATGCTCAAACAGACTCGCAAGTGACGGCCGGCTCAGGACCCAGACCACGCCGTTGCCTGCCCGGTGCTCGAGCAGGCGCTCCATGACGCGCTGCTCGGCCCTGCTATCCAGCGCACTTGTGGCGTCGTTCACGACCAGGATGTCCGGTTGTTTGAGCAGACACCGGGCGATAGCCAGTTTTTGCCGCAGCGTTGCCGACAGACGACCGCCGGCCGTGCCCACGGAATAGTCCAGACCCACCCGGGCGATCTGATGATGCAGGGACAGCGAGTCAACGGTTTCCTGCACCATCTGGTTCAATCGGCTGGCTCCGTGCGCCTTTCCGTAGACCCGTTTGCCAAACAGAATGTTGTCCTGCAGCGTCGCAGCCGCGTTGTAGGCTGCAGGGTCAAAAAACTCAATCTGCGATTCCAGTTCCGGCGGCAGCTGAGCGGCAAAGGCCGCTCGCGCCTCCAACAGGCGGGCCTGCAGCGACTCATCCAGAAGACCAAGTCGGTGTCGGGCCGGGATCAGCATCAGGGCTAGGGCCAGCAGACGTGAGTGCTCGTCTTCCGACAGCGTTTCCATGCCCGCGCTGTTGATACGCCCCAACAGGAGCTGGAAGTCCGGCAGGTCCTCTGCGCTGATAAACGAGAACTGCTCAAACAGTTCATGGCCGGGGGGCAGGTCGGCGAACAGATCGACCATGGTTTCGGCCACGCGGCTGCCTATGGCCACAAGATCATCCAGTAGCCCGATTTCCCGAAGTACCCGCTGGGTGTACTGGTGGGTGGCGAGCGCCTCGGTTCGCAGGCCGCTGCCCCGGGCGGTGCCGAACATCAGGTTCTCGGCCACCGAGGCATTGAGATTGTAGAGTGCCGGATCGAACGGCTCCACCAGATCCGAACTGCCGCTTTCCTCCAGGTGTCGACGCAGTTCTCGGCGCGCCTCGAGGATTTGCTCAGCCAACATGGGCTGCTTCTTTGGATCCATGGTGCTGCGCAGGCCCAGCTGATAAATGTCCGTCTCTGCCTCCACCAGAGCGCAGATCTCCAAGGCGCGTCGATCGAGTGCCTCGCTATCCTCCACGCCCGCGGCAGCGTAGTCGATCCAGTCGGCGTTTCGATCATCCAAGCTGTTCCCCGCCTCCCGTGCGTCGCGGATCCATTGTTTGCGTTCAGGGGTAGAGTCCGTGCCTTCGTTCGCGGATACGCCAGGCCGCCGTTTCAAGCCGTAGACAAGGTTGTCGCGCACTGTTCCGGCGAACATGAAGGCGCCTTGGCCGACATAGCCGAAACGGGTTCCCGTGACCGATTCGGGGAGTTTGGCGATGTTGGAACCGCTTATGCTGATCTGGCCGGCGCTGGCCATCAGTAGTCGCGCCACCAGCCGGCTCAATTCGTCCTTGCCGGAGCCGTTCAGGCCCAGCAGCGCAACCTGTTGGTCGGCCTCAAACTGGAAATTCGCTCCGTCCACCGTCTTGACCAGCTCGTCCTCGGTGAAGCTCACGTTCGACCCCAGTACCTTTCCTCTCAGAACTTGGGGTTGATCCGCCTCATCGTCCAGCAGGGCCTGTTCGAGCATATTCGACGGTTGAAACTGATCGACGATCTGCGTGTATTTGACCCGGATGTCCTCCTTCATCTGGTAGTACTTCAGCAATTCGGACCAGGGCGATGCCAGATCTTTGTACGCGGCCAGTACCGCAACCAGGGCACCAATGGTCAGATCCCCTCGGATGACGAAGATGCCGCCCACGGAGTAGAAGAAAAATGGCGTAACCTGGGCCAGAAAATTATTGAGAAATTTTATGAAGAATTTACGCCGGTATATCTCGTATCGAATGTCGTAGATCTTGCCGAGACGGCTACCGATGTCGGCACGTTCGTAGCGCGAGGTCCCGTGGGCGTGGATCTCATTTACACCCGAGACCGACTCACCGATTCTATCCGCCAGCTTGCGCACCGTCAGCACACGCTGTTTGGCCAGTTGATTGACCCGTTTCTGCAGCTTCGGGATGAGGTAAAGCTGAAACGGGTAGAGCGCTGTTGCCGCTACGCCCAGGAGCAGATCCTGGTTGTAAATGAAGAACAGATAGGTGATCAGCATCCCGCCCTGGGTCGCCGGCAGGGCGAAGGAGTCCCCGATAAAGCCACCCAGGGGCTCCGTTTCCGCGGTGACCATGGGGATGATCTCCCCGGGTGAGGTGCGTTTGAAATGCGGTAACGGGAAACGAAGAATGCGGGTGTAGAGCTCGTAGCGCAGGCGGCGCAACATGCGTTCACCGACGACCCCCCGATAGACGTTGAGGAAGTACTTTATGCTGCCGTTGACGATGACCAGGGTGAGGAACAAGCAGCACATGACCAGCAGGAAACTGATCTGATCCACCGGAAACCCGAGAACCGTGTCGGGAATGTTCTCACCGCCGATGGCGTTGTTGATGATGATCTTGGGAATTTCGAGGGAGACGTAGATCAGTGGCATCGAAGCCAGGGTGAAGGCGAGCAACAGCAACTGGGCCCGAAGACTGTGCTTCAGGATGTACCGGTAGATTGATGGCTCCATCCGGTCCGACATAGGGTTCAGATCGTTTTCCGTCTCATGCACGCGGCCTGACGCCCCAGCGCCACCACATTGTTGATTAGCCTTTGATCCGCACTATAGCCTGTCTGCGGGGCTTGTGCCTTGGCCCCTGTGGTGCGGGGCTTGATCTGTGCCCAGCCCATGCCGCACTGTTATGTATAAACAATTGATCAGCGGTCCTATGGCGCACACGGTTGCCTTCGTTCTCAAGGGATATCCAAGGTTGTCGGAAACCTTCATTGCCCAGGAAATTCTGGCTTTGGAACGGCTGGGGCTTGATATTCGCTTGATTTCCCTGCGGCATCCCACGGATACAGCGACCCATCCTGTCCACCGGGAAATTCAGGCACCGGTATCCTACCTACCCGAGTATCTCCATCAGGCGCCGATCCGGGTTCTTCGCAGTTGGTGGCGGGCCCGCAGGCAGCCCGGCTATGGACCCGCTTTGGCTCTATGGCGACGGGACTGGCAAAGGGATCGGACCCGTAACCGCCTCCGGCGCTGGGGTCAGGCCCTGGTGCTGGCGAGCGAATTGCCGGTCGGGGTCAAGCATATCCACGCGCATTTCTTGCATACCCCCGCGTCAGTGGCCCGCTATGCTGCCCTGATTGCGGGTCTGCCCTGGTCGGTCTCCGCCCACGCCAAGGACATTTGGACGAGCCCGGACTGGGAAAAGAGGGAGAAGCTGTCGGACTGCCAGTGGCTTGTCACCTGCACCCGCACCAACGTGGATCACCTGAGGCGTCTGGCTGACAACCCCGAGCGCGTGGAGCTGGTTTACCACGGCCTGGATTTCGAGCGTTTTGCGCCCCCTGCACCGCGGAGGGATCCGGCGCTGCCGGTGATTTTGGCGGTGGGTCGCGCGGTAGACAAAAAGGGTTTTGATGACCTGCTGGCGGCGCTTGCCCGGCTGCCTTCGGAATTGCCATGGCGTTTGGTCCATATTGGCGGTGGGCCTGAGTTGCCGGCGCTCAAGGCACGGGCCGAGACGCTTGGATTGTCACCCTATATTGAGTGGCGTGGGCCGCAGCCTCAGGAGCGTGTTCTCCAAGCCTATCGTGACGCCGACGTGTTCGTGCTCCCCTGCCGGATCAGTGCGGATGGCGATCGGGACGGGCTGCCCAATGTATTGATGGAGGCCCAAAGTCAAAGACTGGCCTGTATATCGACCCGCATTTCCGGCGTCCCGGAGCTCATAATCCCGGACAAAACCGGCTTGCTTGTTCCGGAGCGTGACGTGGACGCGCTCTCCCAGGCATTGGTGCGTTTGCTGCGCGAACCAGCCCTGCGCCGGCGCCTGGGTGAGGCGGGCTTTCGCAGGGTCCACAAGCATTTTTCGCTGCAGGGCGGTGTGCAGCGCCTGGCTATTCACTTTGGTATCAAGACCCGACTCGCGGCATGAAGATCGCGTTCTACGCGCCCCTGAAACCCCCGGATCATCCCACTCCGTCGGGTGATCGCTATATGGCCGCTTTGCTGATGCGAGCCCTGGAGTACGCTGGACACAGCGTTGTTCTGGCCTCCCGCTTTCGCAGTCGCGAGGGGCGTGGTGATGCGGTTGCACAGGTGCATCTAAGGCGCGTGGGCGCGGCCATTGCCGAGGTTTTGACCCGGCGCTGGGAGACCGATACCGCTGTCAGGCCGGATCTCTGGTTCACCTACCACGTTTACCATAAGGCGCCTGACCGGTTGGGCCCATCGGTCAGCCGCGCCCTGGGTATTCCGTACGTCATCGCAGAGGGGTCCCATGCCGCAAAACAGGCCCTCGGCCGTTGGGCAGAAGGGTATCGCGCGGCCCTCGCGGCGCTGCAACAGGCAGATGCCCTGATCTCGCTCAATCGCAATGATCAGGTCGGCTTGAAACAGGTGGTCAGGGATGCCGCCCGTCTGCACTACCTTGCGCCGTTTCTGGACTGTCGCCGTATCCAGAATTTCGATCGGCGGCGCCTGCGACAAAAGCTCGCCCTCTCGGAGGGTCTGCCGACGGACGTGCCTTGGCTGCTGGTTGTGGCGATGATGCGTCAGGGTGACAAGACCGCGTCATATCAAATTCTGGCGAAATCCTTGCGACGTTTGCCGGATGTGCCCTGGCGTCTTGTGGTGATCGGGGACGGCCAGGCACGTGACACGGTGTTGTCCGCCCTGCTTGGCCTGGGCCGAGACCGCGCCCGGTTTCTCGGCCGCCGTGACCCAAACTGCATTGCCGAATGGCTGCAGGCGGCCGACCTTTTCGTTTGGCCCGCGGTAAACGAAGCCTACGGTATGGCGTTGTTGGAGGCCCAGGCGGCCGGATTACCGGTGGTGGCGGGGGCCAGCGGCGGCGTCCCCGATCTCGTAGCCGACGGCCAAACTGGATTGCTGACGTCGGTGGGTGATGTGGATGCCTTTGCGGAGGCCGTTCGCGCCATGCTGGCCGATCCCCTGATGCGTCGCAGCATGAGCGCCCGCAGCGCCGCCCGGGTGCGCAACGGACACTGCCTGACTCACGCAGCAGAGGGTCTGCAACGGATATTGATGCCATTGCTGGTGGCGCGGACACCATGACCTGGCTGTTGATGATCCGGCATGGAATCACCTCCTGGAACGTGGATCGTCGGGTGCAGGGCCACACCGATGTGCCGCTGAGTGAGCACGGCCGAAAAATCCTGGCAGAGCAATCCGTGCCCCAAGCGTTCGCATCTTTTCGTGTGGTGAGCAGTCCGCTAAGGCGCGCCTCCCAAACCGCGGAGATGTTGAACTGCCCGGTAGAGCTTCAGGAGCCGGCGCTGATGGAGATGAGCTGGGGCGATTGGGAAGGACGAACCCTGGATTCATTGCGTATGGAAGAAGGTACGCGGATGCAGCTACGGGAGGCCCGGGGACTCGATTTTCAACCGCCCGGCGGGGAGAGTCCGCGTCAGGTCCAGGCCCGTTTGCTACTCTGGTTTCGTCAGCTCGCGCGGGACGGTCGCCCGACGCTTGCTTTCACCCACAAAGGCGTGATTCGTGCGGGCCTGGCCCTGGCCTGCAATTGGGACATGCTTGGCCGGATGCCGGTTCGTCTGGACTGGCGCCGTGGCCACCTGTTTCGGCTCGGCGCCGATGGTGCGCCTCGTCTGGTGGAGCCGAATATCTGTCTGGCACGGGAGGTGCAGGTACCCGGCCTGCAGACGGATGATAAACTGGCCCAACGGCTTGAGATCGACGCGGCAGATCGACAGGCACAGGGCATTGCGCAAGACGCGGTGGGGCCCTTGGCCGTGATGGACGATAGGAGAATGGGTGGCGCGACCGAGCGTATGAATAGACAGCGATTTGTTGAACTTTGGCGCCGTTGCCCAATAGGCGCTGGCGCCGGGGATGCGTCCGCGGTGTTCGATCAGATCCGGGATTATTATTCTGAGGACTGGCGGCGGTATCACACCCCGGTGCACTTGGAGCATTGCCTGGACTGCTTCGATCGGGTGCGGCATCTGCTGCGCCAGCCAGACTCGGTGGAAATGGCGCTTTGGTTCCACGATACCATTTACGATACCCAGGCTGACGACAACGAGGACCGTAGCGCCGATTGGTTTCAATCCGCCGTGGGACGGCATTCCGAGCCGGCCTTTGCCGCCAGGGTCCGTGAGCTGATTTTGGCGACCAAACACAACAATCTTCCGTCGGATAACGACGCCGGCTTCATGGTTGACATAGATCTGTCCAGTTTCGGCCTGCCCTGGGAGCAGTTTCTGGACGACAGCAACAATGTCAGGGACGAGTATCGACACCTTTCAGACGCCGACTTCTATCGGGGTCAGCTGCAATTCCTGCGCTACCTGTTGGGTCGATCGAGTTTTTTCGCCAGCCCGTACTTCCGCGAGCACTACGAGGCCCGTGCCCGGGCCAATTTGAAACGCAAAATGGAGGATCTGGCCAAACTGGGACATGTTTGACAGACTCACCCCGTTTAACGCTTGCTGCCAGCAGGGTTTCCGGGTTCATTGCACGACTGGTATCTTGGCACTGTACTTCAGGACCACCATGCCCTCTTTTCCCTAGGCGGGGCTCGGTTATGGAACAAACCCGTTACCTGATCATTGGTTCGGCTAGATCGGGCACCACAGCACTGCATCTCGCCGTCTTGGGGCACCCCAATGCCGCCGGTCTGGTGGATGAGCTGCGCCTCACACCGTTGCTCAGTCAGGGGCGTGACGTCTTCACCAAGGGCAATGATCCCGAACACGATCGGGCGTTGATGCTTCCGGCAGTTTACGACGCGCTTACCACTCTGAACGCGGACGAGAACACCACGGCGCACGGCGCGAAGGTGGTGTGCAATTCTCCAACCGCGGCATCCGCTATGGTGTCGGTGCTTCAGCAACAGTTGCCCAACCTCAAGATCATCCTGGTTAGGCGTAACGATCTCGTCGCGCAGTTCGGATCCGGCATCATCGGAAGGCGTACTGGCGTCATGCACGCATGGAATCCAGGTGCGACGGAGCGCGCCATTGACAAAATCACCATCGGCCGCTGGCAGTTTACTGCTTTTGCCGCTGCCCACTTGCGTACATATGATGTCCTTTCCTCCCTCGCCCAGAGTCATGAAGTACTGAATGTCGTTTACGAGTCTCTGCTCGACGACGCGGAGGGAGTGTACCGGTCGCTTTATAGATTTCTCGGGCTCCCAGAGGTGAGGGCCACGTGGGTTGCGGCAACAAAGGTGCTACCTCCTCCCGATCAATACATCCTTAACTATGGGTCGATGCAATCCCGGTTGCGTATGATCGAGCAGAGTCGGGTCGGGCGGGCCGAGATGCTGATGGCGCGCGCCGTGGCTAAGATCGGTCGTAGAACCCGCCGCGATCGCAGCAATTGATCAGACCTTCTCTAGGGAGCTAGTGTAGTGTCTCCCAAATAACTTAACACCTGCGCTGGCCCTCGCGGTCCCTGACGGCGTTGCGGATCGTCGCAATAGCGCTGGCTATTCCTCCTCACCGCGCCTTGTCAGTAACCA
>JAHEDQ010000137.1:0-621 GCA_024641125.1 Candidatus Competibacteraceae bacterium
CCAGATGTGGCCAGGTACGGAATGACGATTTGCACGCGGCATTGGTCTCGTTCCTTGAGATCAGTGTTTTCAGATGGAAAAAGGGCCTTCCAAGCCTCTATCAGGGGCCAGTTTGGCCGGATATGTTCCTTTTTTTCAATGGCTTGGGTTGGTCCGACCCCACTACCCCAGACCCCACTATCCTTTAGTCTGGTTCTCACCTGCCAAAGCCCGACGCAACTTCTATGCAATGCGCATCGTTTGGTGGTCAGGCATAGATCTGAGGTATATTTTCATGTCTACGACAACGGTATTGTTCAATCGAGCATCTTAACTGTCTGGCGGACCAGAAGTGGCAGAATCGGTAGCCGTCCGGGAGACTCATTCGGGTAAAGCTGCGATCTTGTCCCGCGGCGGATGGTTGCCTTACATCGCGACCGCCCTGTCGCTGATTGTCTGTTACATCAAGGCTATTACGGTCGCGGTTTTGCCCATGGTCGGGGCGAGCTGGAAATTTAATCCGCATATCCAGGCAGTCTTGATGTGGGCTTTCGGATTACTGGCGGTCATCGCCATCTACAGAGACCGCGAAAAACACGATGATAGACGCCCACTCTATATCGCCATCGCCGGCCTGATCAT
>JAHEDQ010000137.1:631-13070 GCA_024641125.1 Candidatus Competibacteraceae bacterium
GTTGTACACCTATTACGATGTCATGATTTTGTTTCTCGCTTACTTTTTACTGTTGATCGGTACATTCGCGAATCAGAATGCGATTCTCAAACATCTCAATGCGCGAACCCAGGCACAGGCGTTGGAACTCGTCCAGTTGAATCGGACCTTGGAAAATCGTGTTAACGACCAGGTCGCCGAACTGGATCGAATCGGGCAGCTCAAGCGGTTTCTTTCCCCGGAGGTCGCCGATCTCATCGTAGAAAAGGGAGATAACTCGCTGCTGGAAAGCCACCGTCGTTACGTGGCTGCAGTATTCTGTGATCTGCGCGACTTTACCGCGTTTTCCGAGCGTGCCGAACCGGAAGAAGTGATTGATGTTCTGCAGAAGTATCATCAGGTGCTTGGTCAGCTTGTATCGGAACATGGGGGTACGATCGACCATCGGGCAGGTGACGGCCTGATGGTGATTTTCAACGACCCCTTACCTTGTGACGAACCCGTGCGCCGCGCAATCGAAATGGCCTTTGCAATGCGCGACGCCGTGAGCGAACTGTTGCAGGACTGGGCCAAGTACGGACATCAGCTCGGGTTCGGAATCGGTGTTGCGGCAGGCTATGCGACGCTTGGGATTGTTGGAGATGCGACCCGCAGTGACTATACCGCCATCGGCAACGTCATCAACCTCGCATCACGGCTCTGTGACCAGGCCCAGGATGGCGAGGTTTTGATCAGCCAAAGAGCGTATCTCGATGTAGAGCATCAGGTCGAGGGGCGGGAGGTGACGGGCCTGAAACTGGACGGGGTGAGCCGGTTGCAGGAGGTGCACAGCATCACCGCACTGAACCCCCCGGCCGCTTAGCGATGCGGGCAACGCCTACGCCGTCTGAATTGCATAGGTTGACCCGCAGGGGGCGTTGGCTGCGCATTCGGTGTTCGCTCGACAGTGACCGCCGTTCGCCCGTTACCTCTATCGGGGCCCCGGTTGGCCCCGTTTGGCCAGGTATGTCGCCTTTCTAAGGCTTGGGTTGGCGGATGGAGCGCTGCGCAAACAGCATTTCGGAACGCGTCGAGTTGAATCGAACCTTAGAAAATCGTGTTGAGGAGCCATCTGATTTATTCTGGACGAAGCAGATTGGAGGGTAGTGCAGCTTCAAGGCGCAGATCGCGGGTAATAGTTGTTGTACTGCCAAGAACTGCAACGATGAAGTTGTGCATTTCAGTCCCAAGATGCACGTTCACGAATAGAGCAGAGCCTCCTTAACGACCAGTCCGCCGCTGCCCAAACAGCATTAGCGCTCAAGGGGTCTGGCTCCCCCCGTATTGGGTTGGGAATTCAGCGATATCGGGCAGGTCCCACCGTGGGTGCCCTGTCGCCGCGGCGCAGCATCTGCATCATCATCAATCTGGCCATGTCGGCCAGCACTACCCCAGTGACCACGGGCAAGCGTTTTCGCGCGCGAAAACCCACCAGACGGCGTGCCCTCAGAGCGGCAAAATGCATCGCGTCGGAACGCAGGTTGAGGTACCAGAAATTTACCGCCATGCTCAATCCCGGACCGCTGAAAACCTGATGCCACATTCCGGCGGGTATGAACAACATTTGCCCCGCCTGGGTGACGCACTCGAATCCCGACACAGAGCGACGGGCGGTCGGCTCGAAACACCCCGACTCCTTGGCGTGATAGCCGCGGGCGATGGTCTGGCGGCCGTTGCCACCACCGGCGAGCAGATCATGTGACTGATCAGCGGGGAACAACAGCCAGCGCTTGGCGCCGGCGACGATGCCGTTCAGGTTGTCGCACTCGTCGAAGTGGAGGGCGCTGGTCTGACCTCCGGGTCCCATCCACAGATTGGCTTCCAGAAGATTTTGCCGGCTCAGAAACTGCGGCAACTCCAAGTCATCCGCCAGTTCCGGCAACCAAGCGGGACAGGAACGTCGCTCCAACGCCCTGAGCGAACCACGAGCTCTCAGGATGATCCCCTGAGTAAGGTACAGGGGCGCCGGTTCTTGGCCGGTTACGCTTTCGACAAAAGCCGAAAACGGCATAGACCGATATACCTCCCGATACCCCTTCTGGTTGATCTGACCCGCATCAAGGTCGCGGGCGAATACGGTACGATCGCCGGCGATATCGGTCAGATAGGTGGAATCGGTCCAGCGCTCCAGCGCCGGCCATGCGGAAACCTGATCGTCGAAAATGACTGGGATACCTGGTCCCGCGTAGCGTTCCTGGAAGGTCTCCACGTCGAGACCGCTGACAACATCCACCGGCCGCAGTGGGCTGTCGAACCGAGCCGAGAAATCCGTGTTGAAATCGGTGGCTTCTGGTTCGCCCATTGCTTGCTCGGGTCTGCCCAACAGTTGGAGTTTTGTTATGAAAAATGAGGCACGGAGCGTGCCGAGGACGACCAAACCTGTCAAGGATTGATTCATCGTCTGCCCTGAAACCCTCTTTTTCGGCACACTGCAAGCGAGCCTGCCGCGACCCTCATCGACTCCTACGTCCGTCGGATGCCCGCCCGAATGCGGCCGCGGTGCTGGTGTGCCGCTTGGATTGGGGCTGGGGTCGGATCGAGACGAACTAAGGCTTTGCGGCCGGGATAAGGGCTTTTCGCCGCAGGTTTTTGGGATCCGGTAGAATGCCGGCCCATGCTCTCATTTAGCCTTGCTGTATTGCTTTTACTGGCCACCCCCGGACCCGGCGTGCTGTCGACTGCCGGGGTCGGCGCCGCGTTCGGGTTCCACGCGGGCCTGCGCTACGTGGCCGGCTTGTGCATCGGCACCAACCTGGTGGCGCTGATCGTTGTCTCCGGCTTGGCCGCCATAGTCCTGGCCAACGATTGGGCCCGGAACACCCTGTTGGTGCTGTCGGCGATGTACCTTCTGTACCTGGCGGTGCGCATCGCCTTTGCCGGCAAAAAAATCGCCTTTATCACTGCATCTGAGCAACCGGGAGTTCGGGCCGGGCTGCTGTTGCAGTTGATCAACCCCAAGGCGTATGCCGTGAACATGACCTGGTTCAGTGGCTTCGTATTGATTCCCGGGTCCTTGATCAGCGAAACCCTGCTCAAGTTTCTGGTTATAAACCTGATCTGGATTCCGATCCATCTGCTCTGGCTGGCTGCGGGCAATGTGGTCAACCAGTTGGACCTGCGCCCGCGTACGCACTTCATCATCAACTGCCTGATGGCCTCGGCCATGTTAGTCGTTGTCGCGTTGGCGATAGCGTCGCTGGTTTAGAAACAAGCGGATTCAGCCCATGGCGCGAATCAGCGCAATTCTACTCCGCCCCCGCTTTCTCCACTGACCCCGCCTTTTCCGCGGGAAGCCGGCCAGGACCGGTCCAGACATATATTTCGGTTGCCGATGGGTCGCATTTTGTGCAGCTGCTTCCGCAGGACGCGTTCACCGCCTGTTTCAGCACCCTGCCTTTGCGCACCCAGACCTGGAGCATGCCGCGCATTGCATCGGGATCGGCGTCGAAATGCGAGCACAGATCGGCGAGGGTGGATTGCCCCCGTTGCTGCAGGTAACGGCGGATATCGGACAGGATCATAGCTCCACCTGCGTGACGGGTGTCGCCGGTTCGCGGCTGTGCTGGGCCCAGCGGCGCAGGGTAATGATCAGGAGTGCAAAAGCACCCCACAGAATCATCAACCAGGTCGCGGATGAGGCGGGGTGCACGCCGTAGGTTGCGACCTGGTAAAAACTCGAAGCTGTGATGTAGGCGACCAGCGTTGTCCACGTGGCCACGAACGCCGCCCAGGGTCGTCCCGCCTCGCGCCGGATTGCGCCGATCGTTGCGACACAGGGGAAATACAGCAGAACGAACAGCAGATAGGCAAACGCGCCGGCCTGGCCATCGAAGCGACTGACCATGGCGCCAAACACCCCTTCGTTTACCCCCTGTTCCGCAGCTGCCGCACGGGTGTCGCTGACGTCACCGATCTCGAGGCCCAGAGGATCCGCCAGCTTTTCGGTCACTGCCGTGAGATTTGCCGGGACGGAGGCCGCGGCGGCAGCCAGCTGTTCCCAGACATTGGGATCCGCCGCCTGTTCGACCTCGGTGTCTGCCGCCAGCCCTGAATACAGGTTGTCCAGCGTGCCGACAACAACCTCCTTGGCCAGAATGCCGGAAAAGATCCCGACCACCGCCGGCCAGTTGTCCTCGCGAATGCCGAGGGGTGCAAAAACCGGTATCACGGCCCGGCTGGCCGCGCTGAGCACCGATTTTTCGCTGTCCTGGTTGCCGAATGAACCATCGGTGCCGATCGAATTGAGCAGATTGAGCGCCAGCACCATCAGGATGATGACCTGTCCCGCCTCTTTCAGGAACAAACGTACCCGGTCCCAGGCGCGCAACAGTATTCCTTTGATCGTGGGCAAATGATACGGCGGCAGTTCCATCATGAATCCGCTGCTGCTGCCCGGCAGCAAGGTGCGCTTCATCAGCAGGCCGGTGAGGATGGCGACCGCAATGCCGGTGAGGTACAGGGCAAACACGACGTTTTGCCCGGATGTGGGAAAGAAAGCAGCGGCAAACAGGGCATACACAGGCAAGCGGGCGCCACAGGACATAAACGGATTCATGAGGATGGTCAGCTTGCGCTCGCGTTCGTTCTCCAGTGTCCGCGTCGCCATGATGGCGGGCACGTTGCAGCCGAAGCCGACGATCAGGGGTACAAAGGCCTTGCCCGGCAGGCCGATGGCGCGCATGGAGCGGTCCATCACGAACGCGGCGCGGGCCATGTAGCCGGAGTCTTCGAGTATCGATAAAAACAGGTAGAGTGCGGCGATCACCGGAATGAAGGTGGCGACAATCGTCACGCCGCCCCCTACGCCATCGGCCAGAAACACGCGCACCCAGTCCGGCAAGCCGAGGCTGCCGAGGAGCTGGCCCAGGCCGGTGACGAACAGCGCGTTGGCGGCGCCGTCAAAGAAATCGATAAAGGCGCCGCCGATATCGATGGTGAACAGAAACATGGTGTACATGATGACAAGAAAGAGCGGTATGCCGGTCCACTTGCCCAGCACGAGGCGATCGATCCGGTCACTGAAGGTTCGCGTCATTCTGCCGCGGTTGCGTGTCACGGTCTGCGCGAGCATGTGTGCGTGGCTGTAGCGCGAATCGGCGATCAGGATATCGGCATCTTCGCCGCTGCGGTCCATGATTTGCTGGCGCCAGTGAGACCGTTTCTCCGCCAACCTGGCGGGCAATCCGACATCGGCGTCGTTTTCGATAAGCTCGAGTGCCAGCCAGCGGCGGTTGCTGGCTGGCGCTTGCTCGAATTTCGGCGCCAGATCCGCCACGGCCTGTTCAATCACTTCGTCCAGCGCCAGCGAAAATCCGCTCTGTTCGCGGCCGTCGGCCACGGCCAGCATGCGTGCTTTCAACTCCGTCAAACCTTCGCCGCTGACGGCCACCACCGGTACCACCGGACAGCCCAGTTTTTCCGCCAGCGCGCCGGTGTCTATCTCGATCCCGCGTTTGCGGGCCACATCCATCATATTCAGCGCCAGCACAACCGGTACTCCCATCTCCAGTAGCTGGACCGTGAGGTAGAGGTTGCGCTCCAGGTTGGCGGCGTCGAGCACGTTGATGATGAGATCGGCCTCGCGCGACATCAGAAAGTCGCGCGTCACTTTTTCATCGAGGGAGCCGGCGTCCAGCGAGTAGATGCCGGGCAGATCGACGACGGCCACTTCCCGGCGGTCGATCTCAAAATGGCCTTCCCTGCGCTCTACTGTCACACCCGGCCAGTTACCAGTCTTCTGGCGGATGCCGGTAAATGCATTGAACAGCGCCGATTTGCCACAATTGGGGTTGCCCGCGAGCGCAACGGTGAGCGCAGCCCCGCTCCTGGCCGTGCGCGCTCCGGATTCGCAACAGCCCGCCATTATTCGATTGCCTCGGCGCGCAGCTTCTCGGCGATACCCTTGCCCAAGGCGACGCGGTTGCCTTCCCGCGCCACCACGACGCCGCGGCCACGATGATGCAGTACCTCGATTTCGGCACCGACCGACAGACCCAGCGACAGCAGTCGCAGCACCAGCTGCCGGCTACCGTCAATGGCGACCAGTCGCACCTTCTGGCCCACCGGGGTGTCTGTGAGGCTTTGACCGGGCATTTACCGAGACCCATGTTAAACGAGAATGGTTATCATCATAACCTGTCGCTCAGGCACCGGTAAATGTCGAATTGCTTCGGTAGGGAGCCTCTGATTTGTTCCGGGCGAAGCAGATTGGCGGGTGAACTGCGCCTTGAAGCTGTGTATTTCAGTCCTATGATGCACGTTCACGAATAGATCGGAGGCGTCCCAAAGCGCACGGGTTTGCGTGCCGGCTTACAGCGACTGCCACAGGCCGAGGAGGCTGACCAGCAACAATACGCTGCCCAGCACCCGGAAGAACACCTGGGTTTCCGCCGCCAGCAGCCGCCGGTGGAAGCGAAGCCCGATGACATGGCCGACGGCCGCGCAGGGCAGCAGCCAGATGTGCTGTTCCAGATGCAGATCGACGCCAGCGTAAATGAACGCGGCCAGCTTAATGGTGACGAGGATCAGCCATAGCACGAACAGGGTGTCGCGGAGTTGCTCTCGCGCCACGTGCTGAGCGAACACGGCGATGATGGGCGGCGCGCCGATCAGCGAAGTGCCGCTGAAGTAGCCCCCGATCATCAGAAACAGGGTGTCCACCAGCTTGCTGTTGCTCTTGAACGGGCGGTTGACAATGTAGGTGATCGAGTACAGCGCCACGATGCAGAAAATAATGGCGCTCATGATCTTCGGCGGCAGGGTGATCAAGCCGAAGACCCCGATCAGTTTCGGCACGATCATTACCGCCAGCGCGTAGCGTAGATAGCGCCAGTCGACGGTGCCGCGAAACTCGCCGCGCAGCTTGGAGTGCCTGAGGCGACGGTTGTTCTGAAACACCGTCAACGACGCAAATACCAGCAAATGCACCGAAACCAGGGGCAGAAAGAACAGCGGCCGATCGTAGATCAAAAGCAGAAAAGGCAGCGACAGCACGGCGCCGCCGAACCCCAGTCCCGAACGGACAAACCCGCTCCAGACGAACACCAGCCCGATCAGTGCGTATTGGTACCAGAACAGATCCAGCATCGGAGTCGGTCGGCGTTCCCGTGGGCCGCCCAGCCTACTGCCTGGGGAGAAACAAGGCGATCCCATCGGGTCGATTTAGGGCTCGGTGCCCTGTTTTCCTGGCTTTTTCCGCCGTGCTTTCGTTTCTTTGAACGCGTCATGTGCTGAAATGCGCAGATCCGGCTGCGCCGCCGATTTTTCGACGCGCTCGAAAGGATGTGACAGTGGAACAGGATGTGACACCGGCGGCGGCAGCGCCGGACATCGAACCCGCAGCGCTCTGGCAGCGCATCACCCTGCTGGATCGGCTGGCGGAGTTGTCGCGGACGCGCCCGGACGTGGTCCCGGTAACCATGGTGAACGATCGTGGTGACGACGCCACCCGGCTCACTTACCCCGAGCTCAGCGCCGCCGCCCGCAGAGTTGCCCGCTATCTGATCCACGAACGGGGCTTGCGTGCCGGCGTCACCGTGCTGTTGGTGTATCCGCCGTCCATGGATTTTGTGACCGCGCTTTTGGGTTGCATGATGGCGGGTGTGGTACCTGTTCCGGTGGCGCCGCCCAACCCGTTGCGGCCCGAGCATGCCCATCGGGAACTGGTCGCAGTGGCCGAGCGCAGCGGCGCCAAGGCCATTCTCACCAATGGGCAGTACCTGATGGGTATCCGCGTGGGTGGCCTCAGGGGCGTTCTGACCGGCACGCATCGGCGCCGTCCGGGCAATCTGCCCTGGTGGCGAACCGACCGCGTATCGGCCGACGACACCCAGCCGACGCACCGGGCCAGGCCTGGGGATGTGGCATTTCTACAGTACACGTCCGGTTCCACATCGAGCCCCAAGGGCGTGGTCATCACCCACGCCAACATCGTGCACCAGCTCTGGCTGAACCATCAGGAACTGGGGCTGGGTGCGCACTCCGTGGCGGTGACCTGGGTGCCTCACTTTCACGATTTCGGCCTCATCAGCGGTTTGCTCAGTGCGATTTTCGGTAACGGCAGGCTTTATATGCTGTCCCCCCTGGCCTTTTTGAAAAACCCCGCTGTCTGGTTCGATGTCATGTCCCGGGTGCGGGCGACGCACACGGCAGCGCCGGATTTCGCCTACCGCCTGGCCGTTCGTAGATCCAACGACGCACAGCGAGCCAACTGGGCGCTCTCCACCCTGCGTGTTGTCATGAGCGCGGCCGAGCCGGTGCGCTGGCGTACCCAGGATGATTTCAGCGCGGCGTTCCGGGTAGCCGGGCTCGATTCCACTGCCCTGTGCCCGTCCTACGGCCTGGCAGAACACACCGTCGGTGTCACGGTCGGGGGCCGCAAACGGCTGTGCGTCGAGCGTCTCCCCCTGGAGCTCAGCGGGGAGGTTAAACCGTTGGATTGGTCGGCTGACGGTATCCGCCTGGTGGGGTGCGGGCCGCCGTCCCAGGGTGTGGATCTCAGAATCGTTGATCCGGAATCCCACACGGCTTTGCCCGAAGGACGGGTGGGGGAAATCTGGGTCGACTCGCCCAGCAAGGCCGTGGGCTATTGGGATGAGCCGGATCTCAGCGACGCGCGGTTCCACGCCCGGCTTCCGGGGGGCGCGCCGGACGGGTATCTGCGTACCGGGGATCTTGGGTTTTTATGGCAGGGTGAGCTCTTCATTACCGGACGCCTCAAAGATTTGATCATCCTCAATGGCCGCAACCTTCACCCCCAGGATCTGGAGGAAACCGTTGCCGAAGTATCGCCATTGATTCGCAAGGGGCGGGTTGCCGCTTTTTCCGTGCCGACCGAGGGAAGTCAGATTGGTGACGCCGGTGAGGGGCTGGCCGTGGTTGTGGAACTGGCCGACAAGCGACCCAAGCCCGAGACGCTGGACGTCCTGGTAGAGCAGGTCAGGGAACGGCTGCTGGCCGATCACCGGGTGGCGTGCCAGGTCCTGGTTCTCGGCCGCCCCGGGGCGATCCAGAAAACCACCAGCGGCAAGCTGCGTCGCCAGGCCATGCGCCAGGCCCATCGCGACGGCGAACTCGAAGCCCGCGCACATCGGGTGGTTACCCTGGAACCGGTGTCGGTGAACGCCGTTGAACCAATCGACGGCGAATCTCCGCCGGTGTTCGTGCCCGAGACGTCGTTGCCGCTGGAAACCTGGATGATCCGCGAGGTTGCATCCGCCCTGGGCGTACCCGAAGCCTCGGTTTCACCGGCCGCATCATTGCAGGCAATGGGTGCCGATTCTCTACTGGTGGTGGGATTGTCCGCGGCCATTGCCGAGCGATGGGGGGTTGAGATCGGAGCGGATGTCATGGCCGCCAATCCAACGCTGGCGCACCTGGTCCAAACCGTCCATGCAGCGGTGCAGGCGCCTGTGGCCGCAGAATCGTCCAGCGACGCATCCAGCGCCGAACGGGAGCATATCGACCAACCGCTGCCTCTGACCCCGGCCCAGGGCTGGGTGGTGGAGACGGTGGGCCATCGGATCCCGAACCATTGGAATCTGCCCGTCATACTGTCCAGCGATTCGCCGCTGGATCCCACTGTGCTGCGTGCAGCCCTTGCAAAACTGGCGGAGCGTCATCCCGCGCTGCGCCTGCGGCTTACCCCGGCCGGGGAGGATGTCTCGGCCTGGCGGCAGAGATTCGAAGCCGTTTCGGCGCCGCCGGTCCGGGTCGTTGATCTGTCTGCATTGCGGGACCCTGAAATCATACAGGCGGTGGAGCGCGACGTGCACGCCACCCAATCCACGCTGGATCTGGTTGCCGGCCCGGTTTGGCGCGCGGTTGTCTACCGCACCGGCCCGGGGCGCCCGGACCGTCTGCTGCTGCTGTTCCATCACTTCGTCATCGACGGGTTCAGCACCCGCCTGTTGCTGCGCGAGTTCGAGGCGCTGTACCTGGCATGCGAAGGCGGGCAACCGACACCGCAACGGTTTTTGCCCCAGCGTTATGGCGACTGGGTCAGGGGCCTGACCGCGGAGGCACGCTCACCGGCGATGCGATCGGAACTTGCGTATTGGCGTACCGTGTTGGCGGGCAGGTTTGCGGAACTGCCCTACGACCACCCACGGGATGAAAATCCCGAGGGCCTGGCCCGGGCGCTCAGTTTCGAGCTGGCGCCCGCATCCAGTGCGGCTCTGCTCGGGCGAATCGCCGGCGATTCGGATATCGGCCTCGAAGCCGTCATGTTGCACGCCCTGGAACAGACATTCGTCCGCTGGGGCGGGATGGAGACACCGCCATTGATTGACGTTCAGCGCCATGGCCGAACCATCGATCCCGCCGGCGTTCGGGCCGAGCGCATCGTTGGCTGGACCAACGATGTTTTCCCCGTACATCTGCCGCTCCCACAATCCGGTTCCGTGTGTCTCCGAACACGGACGATACAGCAGCGGCTCGATGACGTACCCAATCTCGGGCGCGGATACGGATTGCTGCGCTACTTGGGAACCGATGCCGACCGTGCCGTGCTGGGCGCACTGCCTGTAGCGAGGGTCAAATTGCTCTGTCACAGCCGGTTGATGGCGAGTGCGCGTTCGCAAAGCCTGCGCTTCCGCCTGTCCGACGAAAGCCCCGGTTTGAGCTACGGTGCTGATCTGCGCGCCCGCTATGCCCTGCTGATTTATGCGTCGGTGCATGGGGAGCGGCTGCGGATGGATCTGACCTACGGCAGCGGGCTGTTCGAAGCTGCCACCGCCGAGGCATTCATGGCCGAGCTCGAGGCCGCGCTGGAGCGGCTTGCAGTGGCAGATTGAAAACGATGCTTCAGTTCAGAAAGTTCTCGATGCCCAGGGCGAAGATGGCGTAGCCACCGATCAGCGCGTGGGATACGGACACGCCCACGATGGACCGGTGGCGCATGAACAACCAGCCCCAGAACAGGCCGGGTACAAAGGTCACCAGGGCCATCGCCATGCCCAGGTGCACATGGGCGGCGGAGGCAATCAGGTTGGAAATAAGGATGGCGAGCATATGCCGCTTGGGTTCCGAGCCCTCCATGAATTCGTACAATGGCGCCTGAACGCCGCACCGCCCGATCAGCTCCTGTGCCGGGCACAGCAATGCGTATAGCCCGAGTCCGCCCAGGTAAAATACCCAGTTCACGGTTCCGTTCGGGTTTTCGCGGGTAAAGGCCTGGGCCAAGGTGAAAATGGGTTGGCCCTGATGCTCCGGCAGATAGGTTACCGCCAGGGCTTTCAATACCGTCAAGGCCACCAGAAACAGGGCAGTCCAAACCAGGGCATCGCGAACCGCGGGCGTGGCCGACCGGGTGGTGAGCCCAAAAAGCCTGCGGGAAAAGGGACTGGTGCGGATCATATAGATAACCGCCAGGGCGAACATGACGATGATGGCGGGTGAACCGAATACCGAGACCCAGCTGTAGGCGCCAAGATCGTGAACCGCACGCAGGAAGAATGCATAGAGTGAGAACAGGGTCAGCATCACAACGATGAAGCGGGCAATGGTGCCGCGCAGTCGTTGGAGTCGGAGTTGGGATGCCAGAGTTTCCGTGGTGAGCTGGCTGCTTTCGCGCAGGCGCTGGGCCAGGTTTTTGAGCATGGACTTCAGAAGGGCGTCGTGCAGCCTGAGCAGGCGCGGGTCCTGCTCCAGACCATCAAGGTCCAGCATATCCAACCGGACCTGGGTAAGCGCGCGAACCGTTGCCGAGACCGGCGAGCCGTCGGCTAGTGAAATCTCCCCGATCCGCTCCCCGGGGCCCAAAACGGCGATGCGATGCTCAACCCGACCGCTCGCGGCGCTGCGTTTGACCACACCCACCTCACCGGCGCGAATCAGATAAAGCCGCTTGTTGTGGTCGCCCTCACGCAGGATCACCGCGCCGGCGGGCAGGTCGAGATGCTCTGTGCGCGCCCGGGCCAGTTGCGCCAGATCCGGCGGCAGATTACTGAGGTTTTCCAGCGAGTCGGGCGCATCCAATGCGTCCATCGCCGGCTGGAGTTTCCAGTCCTGTTCCATGTTCCTGTAATTGTTCTAGCACCGGTTCTCATATACGGCCGGATTGTGTTGTGCCGGATTGTGTTGTGCCGGATTGTGTTGTGGATCAGTCGCGCTTAGCAGGGCAATAGCTATGCCACGGCCACGAGTTGGGGTTGGATTGCGATTAGACGCCGTTTGTTGACCGGGTTGGTGGTATTCGGTGCTCGGCTACAGCAGCCCCGCTGCTCTCCCGGGGTTTCCGCTCGATTCCCCGTCATTCCGGGGATGCGCAATCCGGCATTGATGGCCCCGGCATTGATGGCCTTAGAAAAATATTTTGGTGATGGGGGTTGCTATTTTCCAAAACATCCCGCAATCTTCCCCGGCGATCTACGTTTTGGCCTGCCTAAAGCTACCCATTCGAAATTTCCGAATGTTCTACGCA
>JAHEDQ010000138.1 GCA_024641125.1 Candidatus Competibacteraceae bacterium
ACTCCGTTTCGGTCCCGACACCGAGTGGATCGACGCCATCGACTACAGCCTCGACGAGGCCCGCGGCGTGGGTTTCTACGCCGCCATCCGCCGCTACTGGCCCGCCCTGCCCAACGGTGCGCTGCTGCCCGACTATACCGGCATCCGCCCCAAACTCTTCCCCGAGGGTGGTGCGGCCACCGATTTCACCCTGGAAGGCCCCGAGTCCCACGGGCTTCACGGGCTGATCAACCTTTACGGCATCGAGAGCCCGGGCCTGACCGCCTCGCTCGCCATCGCCGAGGACGTGAGCCAGATGGTCGGGCTGCGCGCGGCGGCGTGAGGGGCGCAAATCCGAATAGTTCCGGGCGGCAGAACGGTCGTTGCCGCTGCGTTCACAAGCCTTGGCCAGTGGAGGGAGACATTCGCCGGGCCGCCTTGCCCGGCTCTAAGGCACGACGCCTTCGCCGCAATACAATGAGCGGGTCGTGAATGTATCTTCGCGGTCATAATGGTCGAGAATGCGGTAGACGAAAGACTTCGCCGCTTCATTGAACCCCAGACATTCCGCAATGGCCTTGTGCGCTGCTCCGAACTGGTCGATCCAGTTCCGCCGGCGCTCCCCGTCGATGGCGCCGGCAACTGTAAATGTCGCGTCGGGTTCAAAATCGACCTTGATATCCGTCAGGCCCGAACTGTGAAACATCGAGAACATTTTCCGCCCGGCATAGGGGTCCACAAGTTCGTTAAACACGCGATTCACATCACTCTGAAAGGCTTCATCAATCGGGAAGTGGGGTACCGAGAAGCCATCGAAGTTGCAGCACACGAGCTTGCCTCCGGGCCGCGTGACGCGCCGAAACTCCTTCACCGCATGCACCGGGTTGTTTAGCCACTGCAAGACATACTTGCTCCAGACCAGATCGAAGATATTGTCCTCGAACGGCAGACCCTCCTATTTCCCTCAGATGGATTAACCCGTTCCCATCCTGGCTCGCTTGAAGCCGCTCGAGAAGTGGGATGGGTCCATTTCATTAGGCAATGATCCGCACCGCCCCACCACAGGCCGGGCGCGTCTCGATATCGATTCCGAAGACACGCTTGAGGCGTTGCACCCAAGTCATCGCAGCGCGGCGTTCGGCCGGTGTCGGCTCCTCCAGATCCGCGGTCCTGGCATGCCGACCACCCCTGCCCCGCTTTGCCGGTGTCACCCGCGCGCGGTATTTGCTGTTCAGCGCAAAGACCCCAGGAAAGCGAGTGAGGTTGACCCGCGGCTTGGGCACCAAGGCCGCCAACCGGGCGATGAAGTCGAGGGGTTCGAAGACCACGTGCGTCGTGCCGTCACGATACGGGCTCTTCATCTGGTCGCGCACGTGTTCCCGCTCGCGGTGAGCGACAAGCGCTTCCCGGAGACCGCGGGGCGGGTGATCTAGCAAAACAGCCGTTCCCGCTTGTCGCTTTCATCCGCTCTCGCTGCCACGCCCGCGGCCCAGAGGAGCCAGCGCAGCCTGCAGACTATCGCCCAGCTGGTTCTGCACGTCAGGCCCCTCCAGGATCGAAAAGCTCAGCCCCAGCAGCGGTGCAATCGACAGCAACGTGGTGTGGACCAGGCTCATTGCCCGCAGGTGCAGCTCTCCAGTAAGCAAATCACGGATCAGCAGCAGCAGGTAACGGGCAATGCCGACACCAATCTGCTGCCGGGCCGGAGCACTGCGGCAGTCCACACCCCAGATGTAATGATCTTCCAACTCCTGCAACTGCTGCCGCACACTTTGCGGCCCTGCTCCAGTTACCGTCCGATCATGGCGCGGACCATCAGCGTGACAACTGCCCGTGCTCTTCGAGAAACAAATCTGATACTGCAGCGATCTGATCGAACTCTGTTTCACGCATGAGTTAATGAAAGAAAGAACGTGTTGCGGCGGGATACGTAAGCACCCTGGGCAATCATCTCAAACCGGCGAGCGGGCAAAATTGATCGACGCCTGTTTGCATTGGGCCTGGGCATTGAGTCTAAGCCAGACCCAGCGCCTCAAGCATCCGGGGGATCTGTCTTTTCAACTGAAAGAACCCTTTGGTCGCATGTGGCCAAGCCAAGCGGTCGAAGTCGCGCACAAACACCCGCAACCGACAGTCCACGTCAATCAGTGCTTGTCTAAGTTCTGCGACCTGCATACTTAAATGGCCTTGCGGGATGTATGCCATGTACACCTGCTCGAGAGCATGCTGTCGTGCCCAATCCACGATCTGCGGGACGGAACTGAGCGCGCTCCCCTCACGGGCTTGAGGCCACCTTTTCCGAGCCCCTTCAAGCGCATCCTGGCCCGCCTCGGCTTTAAAAGCGCTCACCAGATCAGAAGCTGGTAGTGGGTGCATTGCACTCGGCATCCATAACGCTACCGCACGCGGAGCCAGGGGCGCATCCAGATAGAGATCCTCTTCCGTCAGCAACAGCCCGCTGCCAGAAGTGGCGTCGACAGGTTCCGGCAAACTAAGCGGTACCGCAGCCGGCAGGGCTTCTTCCACCAGCGGATCGGCTCTGCTTGAAAGCCTGGTCAAGCCCAGCGGTGGACCGTCAGCAAAAAACCGCGTGCTCGCGTACTTTTCGATGTTGTCAGCAGTAGCAAGGTAGGTTTTACCTCGCGTGTGCAGCCCTGCCACCCATCGCCAGGACAAGGTGTTGGACGCAGGGTCGCCATCCAGAAGATGACGCAGAAAGAAGTCCGCACCTAATTCCCAGGGCAGCTTCAGGGTGAATATCCAGATGCTGGAAAACCACATGCGCGCATGGTTGTGCAGATAACCGGTCGAGATCAGTTCTTGTGCCCAGGCATCAAATGGCTCTATTCCAGTCCGCCCAGTTACCGCTTCTTCGCAGGCGTTGCGCAAACCGCGGTCCGTATCCACCGCCCGCAGTGACCCCCGGAGTTGCTCGAGATATCGGCTCCAGACATCTGGCCGATGTTCAAGCCACCCTTTCCAGTAGCTACGCCAGTACACCTCGTCGATAAACTTCTCGGCGCTGGCCACCGTATGCTGATACAGCACTGCCTTGAGGACTTCGGATTCACTCACCACGCGGTGTCGTATATAGGGCGACAGCCCGGACACGTTGCTGTGCTGTCCTGGTCCACGATCCCTATTCCGGTCCCGGCGATACTGATGGCCCGCTCTCGGCAGAAAGGCTCCCAGGCGCTCAATGGCAGCGGCCCTAGTGGCCGGCGTCGCCTTTGGTATCATCTTGTAACTATCCTTTCGGCACCGCGCGGCGATTTGAACATTATTTGACGATCACGCAAGGGTATAGAAGGATAACCCGCCATTTCGTCAGGCGTCGGTCCCGCCTTGCCGCCGTCGGCGCCACCAGTCGTTCGTCAATCCTGCCTGAGAAGGGGACCGGCCTGGCCGAGTATGTCGTGCATATTGGAATCATCGCCACGGCCGTTCACCATCGCTCCCGACTCGGTCAAGCCGGTTTGCCTGTCGACGTTGTCCGCGTCGCTATGAAGCGCGTCAACGTCCTGTGCGATCAGTTCACCCTTCGCGTTGTACCAGGAACCTGAATCGATCCGATCCCGGGCATTTTCCGAGCCGCTGCTCAGATACACCCGCCAGGTCTCTGCGCCAGCACCGGCGGCCTCGGCAAGTCGCTGGCAGTGGCTATCGCCGCCCACGAGCCCGGCCAGATTGGCGCCGTCATCGGAACCCACGCTCGCCTACGCCGATCCAGGGCCCCACACCACTGAACGGCGCCTCCTGAGTAAAGAGGGCGCGCTCAAGATTGAATGCCCGCCTCCGCGAGCACAGTCCGCCTGGCCGATCCTATGTCCGAGACGCCGCGCCGACTCGCTGCCCAAGGATCAACCGAGCGCGGGATGATGCTCGAAATCGGGCGCTGAGAATGAGCGCACCGGGAGACCGGGTTTCTCGTTTCTGTCGGATTTTCGCCCAGGGTGGCCGATCAATCAGTCTCCCCGAACCCTTTTGGCTTCAGCATAGGCCGCGCGGATCAGGCCGTAATTGTCGCGTCGAAGCATACTCAGCAGCTCGCCCAAATCGGTTTCCGAGACGCCGAGATCCTTCAGCAACACCCCACCACGCGACAGCGTGCTCTCGATGTAGCCCGTGCCCGCGTGCTTGATGCCCTTGGCGACCAGCGCATCCTGATCGGCGATGGTGCGCACACGCACGTAGACATACAGCCGCGGATAGAGGCGATGCAGCGTCAGGGCCAGCGCCTTGGCGGCCTCCGAGTCGTGCGAGGTCACGAACACAGCGGCGGCCTTGCCCAGCCCGGCGGCCTCTTGGGTGCTGGAGCTGTATAGGTTGCCGAAATAGACCTGGCGCCCGGCGCGCTTGGCAGCCTGCACCATGGCGATGTCCCGCTCGACGGCGACGTGGGGGATGTTCGCCCGCTCCAGCATCAAGTCCACGAGCTGCCCCACCTCGTCGTAGCCTACGATGACCACATGCCGTTCCAGGTCGGCGGGCGGTTCTGCACCCGCGTGGGTTGGGGCCGCCCCGAGGCGGTCGGCGACCGCGATGCCCGCTTTGACCATCAGCGGTGTCGCGATCATGCTGACCGCCACTACCAGCATGGCCAGGGTGTGCCCGTCGCTGCCAAGCAGTCCGGCAACGGTCGCCGCGCCCAATAGGACGAAGGCGAACTCGCCGACCTGTGACAGGTAGAACCCGGTGCGGATGGCCGCCGAGCGATCGATGCCGAACGCCATGGCGAGCCCACCGAGCACCGCAACTTTAAGCACCAGCAGGATGGGGACCTGGATCAGCAGTGTGTCCCACAGAACCAGGAGGGCGCCGACGTCGATGGACATGCCCACCGCAATGAAGAACAGGCCCATCAGGGTCTGCTTGAACGGCGCAACCGTCGCTTCGATCTGATAGCGCAGGTCCGAGGCCGAAAGCAGCATGCCGAGCAGGAAGGCGCCGAGGGTCATGGAGATGCCGGCCTGCCCAACGGCCCAAGCGGCGAAGAGCACAGCGAGAAACAGCACCAGAGCGAAGGCGTCCATCTGACGTCGGTGCGCGCAATAGCCGAGCGCGGCCGGCAACAGCCAGCGGCCGACGACGAGGATGCCCGCGATCACGCCGAGCACCATTAGGAGCGTCTGCCACAGGGGTGTCGACCCGCCCTGACCCGTGCTGTGTGCTAGGATCGGGACCAATGCCATGATTGGCACGATCCACAGATCCTGCGCCATCAGGACGGCGAAAGTCGTCCGCCCATGTTCGGTCGCCAGTTCGCCGCGCTCGCCCAGCGTGCCCATGACAATGGCCGTCGAGGACATGGCGAAAGCCAATCCGAGGATGGTCGCGGATTCCCATGGCGTCTGCAGCACCGAGATCATGTATGCGCCGAGCACGGCCGCGGTCAGCAGCATTTGCGCGGAGCCCAGACCGAATATCAGGCGGCGCATCTGCCAGACCTTCTCCGGGCGCATCTCCAAACCGACACTGAACATGAACAGGACTACGCCGAGTTCGGCGATGTTCTGCAACTCATCGACCGCACGCACGGGAACCGGGCCCGGCGTGTAGGGCCCGATGAGCACACCGGCGACGATGAAGCCCAGAATCGCCCCGAAGCCAAGGCGCTCGAACAGGATGACGCAGACCGCGGTTGCCGCGAGCATGACGATGATGCTTAACAGGACTGCCGAGATGTCGATGGTTACTCCGGTTCAGGGAAATTCTGATTGATCAGCCTAGTCCTTGGGCCACCTGGCGAGGATACTGCGCTCTCCTTGCGCGCGCGCAGTTTCGAATGAGACTCTAGTAGTCCATCAGTCTGATAATTTAGGATAGAGGCGTTTCAATTTGATGCGTGCATCTTCGGTGCGGAGCCTCCAGTCCGTAGCGCCAAAGCCTGGGTCAGTCGCGCGAGTTCAGCGCTCGTCGGTTCTTACCCAGCGCAAGCGCAACGATCCGTCGGGACGGTCGACATACAACCCGTCAAGGAACAGCATTCAGTTGGCGGCGAAGCAATAGAAAAGGCCGTTGCCGCCGGACTTCGGCAAATCGGCAGCGCCGCAGCCTCGCGAGGGATGTGAGGCGTTCCACGATTTGGAGGGCGCGTCGTCGCGCAATCCGATGCGATCGTGATGGCCTACGAAAGCGGCGCCCTCTCCATTGCTGGTCCAGTCATCGCAGGTCATGTCTGCCACGACCGTGCCTTCGGGCGTGGAGCCGGTCAGTATGTCGTGCATATTGGGATCATCGCCACGGCCGTTCACCGTCGCTCCCGACTCGGTCAAGCCGGTTTGCTTATTGATGTTGTTCGCGGCGCTATGAAGCGCGTCAACGTCCTGTGCGATCAGTTCACCGTTGGCGTTGTACCAGGGACCTGAACCGATCCGATCCCGGGCATTTTCCAGACCAGTGCTCAGATACGCCCGCCAGGTCTTTGCGCCGGCACCGGCGGCCTCGGCAAGTTGCTGGCAGTGGCTATCGGCGCCTGCGAGCCCGGCCAGGTTGGCGCCGTCACCGGAACCCACGCTGGTGATAAAAAAGCTCATGCTGGTGTCCTGGGCGAGCGCCGGCGAAAGGCACGTCGCGAGAACGACGCCGCAAGCGGCGAGTTTTGTCAGTTCCTTTATCATTGGACTACCCCGAAAAGTGCTAACGGTAGAATGCGGGCGGCGCCCAGCCGCGCTGGTCGAGGGCGTCATGCTTTGCTCACTCTCGGCGCGACAAGCGCATGATAGAAGGTAGGTCAACAACCCAGGCGGGTCCAGGTACGGGATCGCTGCGGGGTACTCGGTGATGACCGGCTGCACCGTGCGCCGTTCCGCAACCCAATGAATCGTTACGGGCTTTGCCCTTTCAGAGCAAACCTGGCGGGACGCTCACGGTGACGCGTGCGCCGCCCAGGGCACCGCGATCGATCTCAAGCGTGCCGCCGTAGACTTCATCCACCAAGTGCGTCACCACCGCGAGTCCGATGCCGTGACCCGGCACCGAAGCATCGCCGCGGCCACCTCGCGTCATGACCGTCTCGAGTCGGTCCGGGTCGAATCCCGCACCGTCGTCTTCCACTTGCAGATTGGCCCAGTTGTCGGCATCGGCGGCGATGCCTCGGACCACAACCCGCGAACGACACCACTTGCAGGCGTTGTCCATCAGATTGCCGAGGATCTCGAACAGGTCATCCTCGTTCATGGGCAGGCACGAACCGGCGGCCAGTTCAAGGGTGATGCAGGGTTGCCGGCCGCCATGCACCTTGGTCAGACTCGAAGCGAGCCGCTCAGCGATGGGGCGAACAGGAACGGGCGCGGCCAGCACACCGGTGCCGGCAGCCGTGGCCCGCTGCAATTGATAGTCGACCGTTCGATCCATGCGGGTAACCTGTTCCGCCACGGTTTCGGCCAGGGACGTGGGTGGAGCGCCCGATTCGACCCCGGCTCGCAGGACCGCCAAGGGCGTCTTGAGGGAATGGGCAAGATCGGCCAGCCCGGCGCGATAACGCTGAATGCGCTTTTCCCGCTGTGCCACCAGTGCATTGAGTCTTGAGGTTAAGCTGGCAATCTCCGAGGGATAAGCCCCGGCAATGGTTCCTTGCGAGCCATTTTCCACTGCGACCACTTCCCGCGCCACCCGGCGCAGAGGCGACAGCCCCCAATGCAATACCAGTGCCTGAGCAAGCAGCAGCGCCAGTGCGGCCGCGAACAGCCATCCCCAAAGGGTGCGGCGATAGGCCCGCAGCGGCCCTTCGTAGCCGGCGCGGTCGACCGCGACCTCGAAACGGAAATTCTGTTCGCCGCCGGCCTCGTCCTCCCAGATCACGCCATAGCTCAACCCGAACAGGGCTTCCACCGGTTGTGACGCGGGAAATTGGAGCGCCATCACACCAGCCGATGGTGCAGCATCGAACTGGATTGAGCGACCGATCATGGACTTGGAGCGCCAAACCGGGCCCTGGTCTCCCAGAATCTGCGCATAGAGTCCGGAGCCAGGGATTGCCAGACGCGCTTCGGGGAGTCGGCTCGGCAAGGTCAGGGCGCCTCTTGGGTCAAGCTCTGCTTCACCGAGAAGCAGGAACACCCGGGCCTCCAGCCCGGCTTGAACAGTGCGCTTGACGCTTTCGGCGAAGGCCCGGTCCAGCGCCAGGCCGGTCAATCCCAAAAAAGAAAGCAACACCAGTGTCGCCGCGATCATCATGCGGCTGTGGATAGACCTGGGGCTCACCCGGCCGGTCCACGCCCGTAGGTCAACCGATACCCGCGTCCTCGCAGCGTTTCGATGGGTTTATGGCTGCCTTCAGGATCCAGCTTGCGACGCAAACGGCCCGACAACACCTCCAGCAAGTTGCTGTCGCGATCCTGATCATCTTCGTAGCAGTGTTCGGTCAAACGTTGCTTCGAGACCACCTCGCCGGAATGGAGCATGAGATACTCCAGCAGTCGATACTCATACCCGGTGAGCTGAATCGGTTGGTCGTGCATCGCCACCCGTTGCGGGCCCGGCACCATGACGATGGGCCCGCAACGCAATTCGGCGCTGCTCCAGCCCCGAGCACGGCGCGACAGGGCGCGCATTCTCGCCAGACACTCCTCCATATGGAACGGCTTGACCAAGTAGTCATCGGCGCCGGCCTCCAACCCCTACACCTTGTCCTGCCAACGACCGCGGGCGGTGAGAATCAGCACCGGCAGCTCAAGCCCTTCACTGCGCCAGCCCCGGATCACCTCGATGCCCGATAAATCGGGTAAACCCAGGTCGACCACGGCCAGGTCCACGGGAAATTCACTGCCCATGTAGGCGCCCTCCACCCCTGAGCCGGTTGCATCCACCGCGTAGCCGGCGGATCGGAGCTGGGTGCTCAGACTCTGGCGCAAGCCTGGTTCGTCCTCGATCACTAGCACACGCATGTTCGCCTCATCACCGCTGTATGCGCCCGCTGCGGGCATCCACCCGATAGACGCGCACCCGCCCCCCATCGGTCAGTACTTTGACACTGTAGTAGTCGCCCTTGCGGCGGACGCTGAGCACCCGACCTCCGGTGGTCTCGGCAACTGCGGCGGCGGCGGCATCAACGCCTCGATCCGATGATTTCTGTGCGACGCTGGGTGCGGTCAAGATCAGTGCGACGACCAGCACCGTCGCGCTAAGCAGCCTGGTGTCCATGCTCTGTTTCAATCTGATTTAACTCGGCCGGCCCATGCCAGTATCAGGCCATGGGGTGTACGGAGCGGCATCCCGTGTCTCGTCGGTCAAGGAAAACCTGCACCACCGAACATTCGGGCGCGCTGTGGTAGCCAACGTCATGATCGCACCGCGTGCCGGAACAGGGGCTGAACCGATCGGAATACGCTATCGGTCAGCTGCCGCGAGCACCGTGCCCGCGATGACGAAGGTGGCGCCACTGATACGATTGAACACACGGCCGCTGCGCGCAAGCCAGGGGGCGATGCGCTGGGCCAAATGAGCAAACAGCAACTCGACACTGCACTCCAGCACTGCAAAGGTCAGCGCCATGGTCGCGAACTGTTCCAATTGCCCCCGCCCGCTGTCCATAAATTGCGGCAGCAACGCGGCAAAGAAGAGGATCCCTTTGGGATTTGAGACGGCCACCAGAAAACCGTTCAGAAACATGGCGCGGGGCCGCCCCACAGCTGTCTCGACTTGCAACGCCGCGCGGCCGACGGGAGGCGCACGCCAGGTCCGGATGCCCAGATAGACCAGATAGGCGGCCCCACCCCATTTCAAGACACGAAAGGCCTGCTCCGAGGCTGCCAACACGGCCCCAAGCCCAGCCATTGACGCGGCCATCAGAACCAGGAATCCGAATACGCCGCCCAGCACGGTAAAACTGGCCCGACGCGCGCCGAACAGTGCACCGTGGGTAATGGCCAGCAACCCGTTGGGTCCCGGGGTGAAAGACAGCACCAGAACCGCGACGATGAACAGCAGCCATAGTTCGAGGGCCATTGCTCTTCTCCCCGGGCAAAATCAGAAACGATAACTCACTGCGAGGGAGCCGAATTGCTGATTGCCGGTTTGCTCCTTGAACCGGTCGGTTCGGTAAGTCTGAACATAAGTGAATTGCACATCGCGATAGCGGACGGCGATCCCAGCGTACAGACCGCCGACAAGCGCTTCACGGGTGACTCCGGTGTCGAATGACCGAAACATTGGGCCGTCCAGAGTGATGTCTCGGGCCACGGCCGAGCCTCTGAAACCGAACAACCCGAACAACGACCACCGCCCACTTTCCCGGCGATCGGTCACGAACGGCTGATGGGTATAAGCCGTTGGCGACAGTCGCGGATCGGAAAAATCCAACGGCAGGTTCCACCCAAAACGGGTCAGCGCGCCGACGTAAAGATCGGTCTTGTAGTTACCCAGGCCAAAACCCCACTCACCGAATCCATCCACGGAAAAACCGCTGTAGCCGGTCTCGAGGAAGGTAAGCCGGCGCTTCTGGCTGAAGAACAGGTTGACCGTGATCTCATTTGGGATCTGGCTATCCCAGCCCTGAAACCGCTCGACGCCCTTAACTTTATGGACAAAATCCTGCACTTCCTTGGCGTAGGCATTCGGGCCCACGGTGCCGATGTTGAGTTCAACCGAGTTGAGTGCAAACGCATCCTTGGCGTGGAGTGAAAAGCCAAAGCCCAACCATCCCGCATAGGGGCTTTGACCCGGAGGGGACTCAGGGAACTCCGGGTCCTCCGGTGTGAACATGAGCTGGGTTACCGAGCTTCCGTAGTTGTACTCGATGGCGCTGGTATCCCGGAAACCGGAAATATCCTGGAACAGCTTGAGACTCTTGGCGTCGCCCACCAGTCGCTGCAGACCGCGTTGCACAAAACCGAATTCCTTGGGATCGCGGGAGCCGGAAAGCCAGGCGAGGCGGACCCCGTTGGTGTAATTCCGGTCGGTGCCGGCGAACAGATCGTTGTCCAGGTAAAAACTGAGAAATGCATCTCCCCGGTCGGGCAACAGGCTGAACGCGGCGGCATCTACGATATCGACCGCCGCAAAGAGTACCGACCCCAACAGCGCCGCGGCTAAGCGAGGTGTATGCGCCACCTCGTTGCAACGGTGGCGCATGTCAATCTTCCTTGCCCACCAATGCGGCAACGGCTTCGTGATAGATCGGTTCCAAGGATTCCGCTGAAGATACGGTCATACGCAGGTCGCGCAACAATCCATCGTGCAAACCGTAAATCCAGCCGTGGACTGAAAGGCCCTGGTCCCGGTTCCAGGCGTCCTGGACGATGGTGGTCTGAGCCACGTTGACGACCTGTTCGATCACGTTGAGCTCACACAGACGGTTGGCTGCAAGCTCGGAGTCCTCCACTTCGGACATGCATTGATGGTGCTTGTGATGCACGTCCTGAATGTGCCGCAGCCAGTTGTCGATCAAACCCAGTTTGGCGTTCTCCATCGCCGCCTTGACCCCACCGCATCCGTAATGCCCACAAACGATGATGTGCTTGACCTTGAGCACCTCCACCGCAAAGTGCAGCACCGACAGACAGTTGAGATCGGTGTGCACCACCACATTCGCCACGTTGCGGTGAACAAATAATTCACCCGGCAGTAGCGAGACAATCTCATTGGCGGGGACGCGGCTGTCGGCGCAGCCGATCCAGAGAAACTCAGGCGCCTGCTGGCGGGTCAGGCGCAGGAAAAACTCGGGGTCGAGCTCGGTCATGTGCATGGACCATTTCCGGTTTTTTTCCAGCAGTTCAGTCAGCATGGCCGTGTCAGTTGCCCTCCCAAGCGTGGCGATCGACGGGGTGATCAGCGAAGGGGATAGTGTACAGGATGGTGGTGGTGGTGGGAGCATGCTCAGGCGCGTGCACTAGACAGGCTGTTCAGGGCGCGATAATTCAGCCGATCGGACCCGTTCTGGCTGCATTTCGATCAAGCCCACGAGTGGTCGCGGCCGAAAAAAACCGACGCCGGAATAACAGCGAGCCCCGACCTATGGCCGGGGCTCGGAGCCCGAAAAATCAGGCGTGCCGACCGCGGTCGGCTTCAGCGCTCAGTAGCGGGGCGAACGCTGGGGTCGCTCGGTGCGAGGCCGGGCTTGGTTAACCTTGATGTTGCGTCCCTTCACTGCAGTGTCGTTCAGCGCCTTAATTGCGGCGTCTGCTTCGGAGTTGTTAGGCATCTCGACGAAACCAAACCCCTTGGACTGACCGCTGAACTTGTCCGTGATGACACTGGCGCTGGAGACGTCCCCATGTTCCGCGAACAGTTCCTGGAGATCGGCGTCAGTCAGGCCGTACGGCAAGTTCCCTACATAAATATTCATGCACTTCACTCTGAGATACGTGCGTTGATCGTCATTGCGCTAACGGATAATCAACGGCACAAATTATCCGATACCGACTCGCCGCCGGGCGGCGAATTCTGCATTCCCGCGGATACCCGAACTGCGATCCTCACCGCAACGATATCCTAACCTTCGCTTCCGGCGGCACGCGCGTCTCGTATGTTGAAGGATGCCTGCAGAAGCTTGGCCTATCGCTCTAGACCAGATCAAGGTGGGAAATTGGGTGTAAAGAATAGCATGAATTCAGAGAATGCCCAGTTTTTGTTGAGCGGCGGAAAACCCCAGCTGCACTGTGTATTTCTTGCCCCGAAACGGGCTGGGCCGCATCGACTGAGGAGCCTCTGAATTATGCTGGCCAAAGCAGATTGGAGGGTGAACCATGCAGATTCAAGGCGCAGATCGCAGGTAATAATTGATCTAATGCCAAGATTTGTGACGATGAAGCTGTGCATTTCAGTCCCAAAATGCACGTTCACGAATAGAGCAGATGGCATGGACTCCCCCTCCCCATACGGCATCTAAAGTGCCAGATTGGGCGTGTTAACCACTCAATCACAGGAGAAGGGGAGCCCACATGAACATTACCCACATTGCAGTCGATTTGGCAAAGAGCATGTTTAGCACGCACGGTGTCGATGAACGCGGCCACTGCCACCTCAGGCGGGATCTACGCCGCGCTCAGATGCTGGCGTTCTTTGCCAACCAGCCAGCGTGTGTCGTCGGCATGGAGGCCTGCGCCAGTGCCCACTACTGGGCTCGGGAGTTGATCAAGCTCGGTCAC
>JAHEDQ010000139.1 GCA_024641125.1 Candidatus Competibacteraceae bacterium
TTCGAACACCGCCTCGCGGATATCCTCGAACAGCTTGCCGGTCACCAGCGACTCGGAGTTGAACGGCACGTACCCCACCGATCGGCGGGCGCCGTAGAAATGCGAGGTGAAGGTCAGCCCGTAGACGCAGCAGGCCGAGCCGGACAGCACGGTCGCGGTGCGGCGCATGCGCAGGCCGACCCGCAGCGAACCGAAGGCCGGACACATGCTCTGGGGCTGGTCATGGGGCCCGGCGGGATAGTCTTGCGCGTACCGCTCAAGTATCTCGCTCTTGCCCGCCGCCGCAGCCGCGCTCCGCATCCGCTCGGCGCCGCCGTGACAACCAACCCCGTCCACACCGGCGGCCGCCTGACTCTCGGGGGAAGGACCCGACGTTGCCGTTTCCGGCTCGATGCCGAGTTCCTGAGATGCCTGCACGTCGTCGTACACCACCTCGCCGCCGCCCTGTTGTTGGTTCATATCAGCACCCATGGCTAGACGGCGTCGTAGATCACTTCCAGGGAGGGTTTATCGATCACGGTCTTGCCACGCATATCCGCCGGGGTAGCCGGATCCAACACCACTCCGCGACCGACCTCCTCGCCGGAGAACAAGCCCAGAAGCTGATCCTGGCTCAGGGTGTTGGGTTGCCTGGGTGGTGCCTCGGCGACGTTGGTCGAGAGTTCCTCGAACAACGGGGCCCATTCGCTCTCGGGTGTGCCGATAATTTGATAGTTGGCGCTTTTGCGACGGATGTCCTCGTGGGCCGGAATCGCTGCCAGCACCTGGATCTCCGCAGCCTCGGCAAAGGCCCGGGCCTCACCGGTGCCATCGTCCTTGTTGATGACCATGCCGGCGACACCGACGTTGCCACCCAGCTTGCGAAAGTATTCGACCGCCGAGCAGACATTGTTGGCCACGTACAGGGACTGCAGGTCGTTGGAGCCAACCACGATCACCTTCTGGCACATGTCACGGGCGATGGGCAGACCGAAACCGCCGCAAACCACATCGCCGAGAAAATCCAGCAGCACGTAGTCGAAATCCCACTCGTGGAAGCCGAGCTTTTCCATCAACTCAAACCCGTGGATGATGCCCCGGCCGCCACAGCCGCGGCCGACTTCCGGGCCGCCCAGTTCCATGGCATACACACCGTCGCGTTTGAAGCAGACGTCGCCGATCTCCACTTCTTCGCCGGCCAGCTTCTTTTTGGACGAGGTCTCGATGATGGTGGGGCATGCACGCCCACCGAACAGCAACGACGTGGTGTCGCTCTTCGGGTCACAGCCGATCAGCAGAACCTTCTTGCCCTGCTGAGCCATCATGTAGGACAGATTCGCCAGGGTGAAACTCTTGCCGATGCCGCCCTTGCCGTAGATGGCGATTATCTGGGTGTCTTTGCTGGGAACACCGCTGGGCACCGGATCGGGTTCTATGGCCGCCTCGGCCCGTAGCCTGGCATCCATGTGGAGCGTCACCGGAACCGGGGTCGGGTTTCCCTGGGGAGGAGTCATAGGCTGGGTCTCCAGTCGAGGATCATCTTCAGACAGGCCGGGTCGTCAAACGCGGTGCGATAAGCCTCGTCAGCACTGGTAAATGGCTGGCGGTGACTGATCAGGCCGTCCAACGAAAACTGCCCGGAGTGGAGCAGACGTTGAACTGCCTGCAGGTCCTGCGGGCGCCATTCGGCGGCCACGCGCAGGCGCAACTCTCTTGCGAACGCGGCCGGAAACGCAAAGCTCAACGGTTCCGAATAAAACCCGGCGAGAACGATCTCGCCGCCCCGGCCAAGTCGCCCGATAAGGGTGTCCAGCAGGCCGGAATCGCCGCTGACGTCATAAACACTGTGGTAGTCGACTCGGGGATCGTCATCGGGATGGGCGACGGGATAACGGCCATCACCGTCGCGACGGCCGGGGTCCAGCTCCCATACCGTGGGCGGAGGGGCGCCGTCCGCCAGGGCGAGTCTGGCCAGCAAACGGCCCAGTACACCGTGCCCGACGATCAGATCTGGCGGGCGCGCGTGCTCAGCGGCCAGAGCATGATAAGCGGTGGCGGCCAGGGCAAGCAGCACGCCCTGCTCCTCAATTCCGTCTCCCAGTGGCACCACACGCTGGCCCGCGGCCACGAGCCGCGAAGCGGCACCACCAAACAGGCCGCGGGCACCCTGGTAGCAACTGGCGCCAGGGACAAAAACCCGTTCGCCAACGGTACGGCCGGACTGGCTGCCGGCGTAACGCACCACGCCCACGGACTCGTAGCCCGGCACCAGGGGATAGCCCATACCTGGGAAGTTGGGCATCCGGCCGGTCCACAACAGGCGCTCGGTACCGGTGCTGATACCGCTCCACTCCGTTTCCACGACCACGTCGTCGTCGGATGGCGCACTCAGACCCAGCCGGGTCACGGACAGTTGTCCGGGCGCTTCCATTACGACGGCTTCGGTGGTCATGTTCATGGCGTATGCAGTATCCCGATCATTCGAGGCCCGCACCGGGCGGACATTGATAGTGTCAGTTTAGTTTGACAGATATAGTCGTCAAGATTTATTTACAGTTTGTCAAAAGCGCATCAGCCGGAACCCGTCAACCCGGCACGCGGGCCGTCAGCACGCTCACCAACATGGGCATGCGGGTTTTCCAGCGCTTGACCCGCTGGAAGCCGGCATCGCGCAGCATCTGCGCGAGCGTTGCGGGGGTTCGCAAGCGACCTTGGCCCATGGCCATCAGGTAAAAGCCGAAGTACGCATCGCTTATGGCTTCCGCCCCACGGGACTCGGACATGGGTTCGGCCAGAACAACCACCCCCCCCTTGGGGAGGGCCTGTTTGACCGAACGGAGGATCGCCTGGGCGGCCGCATCGTCGTGATCGTGTATCACTCGAACCAGGGATATGACATCCGCTCCGCCGGGCAGGGCATCGCGATACAGGTCGCCACCGACGGCTCGCGCCCGCTGCTGAAGCCCCTGCCTGGCAAATCGTTGCTCGGCGAGCGCTGCCACCGGTGGCAGATCGAACAAACACAGCTCAAGTCGCGGCGCCCGCGATGCGGCGGCAACCAGGAAACTGCCGTCACCGCCGGCCACATCCAACAGGCAGCGGTGTTTGCCCAGGGGATAGCTGGCCAAGATCTCGTTGGCGATCATGGACTGGGATGCCGCCATCAGGTGGGTGTACTCGGCCACCTGGGTGTCCTGCAGATCCGCCGGCTGGTCAGAGCGCGCATATGACCAGTAGGCGCCAAGACCGGTGGCCCGGGTCTCGCCCCGCAACAGCGCCACCGGATCGGCCAGGTCCCGGTACAGAATGGTGTGGTGCTCGACCATGGCGACAACGCCGGGATTGGCCAAGACCGCAGCGCCAAGCTCGCCCAATCCGTAGCCATCGGCGCCACGGCGCGACACAAGCTTGAGGGAGGTCGCCGAAATCAGCAGCCGCTCGGCCGCGTCCACCGTCAGGCCGACCCGCTGCGCCACCTGCTGGACCGACAACGGCCCCTGGGCCAGCGCTTGGAACACGCCCAGGCGAACGCAGGCCGACAACACCTGCGAGTAGACAAAGCCGGCGCAGAGATCAAACAGGGCCCGGGCCCGCCGACGGGCGATGGGCCGGGTGAGCGGACAGGCCGCCGCCCATTCCTGAAAGCGGCGGCTGACGAGCAAGCGGTCCCGCAGTTTCAGCAGGTTGCCCATTCGGGACGTAAACGCCAATGCCGGAGTGGGCGCGGTATCGGACATTGGATGCGTCCCGAAAGGCGCGGTCGCTTCAGGCCGCGGACAAGGAGAAGTCTTTGGGCAGGAAGCGCTGCGCCTCGTCCAGGATCAAGGCGCGCAGTTGATCCGCATGATCACAAGCCGGCACCGCGTCCACCGCACCCTTGACCAGATTTCTCAACCTTTGCGTGGCGCCGGCAAGCCCGAGTTCGGCTACCGCGCTGGGTCGGCCAAGAGCGGCATCGCGCCCCTGGGGCTTACCCGAATCCTTGGAGTCCCGGATCACGTCCTGAATGTCATCGGCCACCTGGTAGGCTTCACCGAGACGCTCGCCCAACACCCGCCAGGGCCCGGGATCGACGCCCGCCGAAGCGGCGCCGGCCATACTGGCGGCGGCAAACAGTTCGCCGGTCTTGGCCAGGTGATAGTTCTCCAGCACGACCCGCGACTCGCATTCCCAGGCCTGTCCGGCGACGATGCCAGTGGGCATGCCCACCGCCCGAGTGATGATCATCAGCAGCTGGCTGAGCCGGTGAGGTGATGCTGCCGCGCCGCGGGCAAGAACCTGAAACGCCATGACAATGAGTGCGTCACCGCTCAGCACGGCCAATCGTTCGCCGAAGGCCGCGTGGACCGACGGCTTGCCGCGACGTATCGGCGCATCGTCGAAGCAGGGCAGGTCATCGTGCACCAGCGACGCACAATGCAACAGTTCGATGGCCGCCGCCGCGGCGTCAGCTACGGCCGTATCGTCCTCACCGCAGGCCAGGGCAACGGAGAGACACAGTCGCGGCCGAACCCGTGCGCCGCCCGGAAACACGGCGTGGCGAACGGCGGCGGCAAGCTGTGGCGGGCATGTTGGGTTATCGAATTCGTTGATGGCCGACGTCAGTGATTGCTCCACGGCGACTGAGAGGGCCCGGTCGATTCGCCTCATCGCGTTCATTCCGTTCTCCTGATTCGGTGGTGTAAACTTTACTTGTCACTCCAATATGTCATTTACAATAGACACTGGACTCCCGGTCGTCAATTGCATTCCACTGAAATCGCTGTCATCCCTGAATCGAGCCGGGCCGGGTGGACCGAAACACGGGCCACTGTGCGGCTACCGGCGCTTATATGAGGTCAAAGAATGTCGCTGAACTCCCAGTCGGCGCCGGCTCACGCCGGAGATGCCCAAGCCGCTTCGTTTCCGGCGTTCGATCTGAACGTGGCACCTGGGGGATACGCCTGGTGGTACCTGGACGCGCTGAGTGACGACGGCAACCATGGCCTGACGCTGATCGCGTTTCTGGGCAGCGTGTTTTCCCCCTACTACGCCTGGGCGCGTCGCCGGGATAAACCGGATCCCCTCGACCACTGCGCCGTCAACATCGCGCTGTATGGTCGCGGGGGCAAACGCTGGGCGCTCACCGAGCGGGGCCGCTCGGCTCTGCGGCGCACGCCTGAATCCCTGGCCATCGGACCCAGTGCGCTGAATTGGGACGGCCGGCAACTCACCATCGATTTCGACGAGGTCACAGTTCCTTTGCCGGGGCGCCTGCGCGGACGGATATGCCTGCAATCGTCAACGCGGGTGAGCCGACAGTTCACTCTGGACGCCAATGGCCGCCATGTGTGGTGGCCGGTGGCGCCCGCGGCCCGGGTGGACGTGGCGCTGGAAGCACCAAACCTGAACTGGCGTGGCGAGGCTTACCTGGATCACAATCGGGGCGCCGAGCCGCTGGAAGCGGCGTTTCTTGGGTGGGACTGGTCACGGGCCGCAGAGCCGGACGGCACCCGGATTCTTTATGACCTGCGACGAAGGGATGGCGGCAACCCGTGCCTGGCGCTGCAAATCCAGGACTCCGGCCAGGTGCACACCCTGCCGGAGCCGACGCTGACCGCTCTGCCCAGCACCGGCTGGCGTCTCAAGCGGTGGACCCGCATCGAACCGGAGCAGACGGTCCAGCGGATCGACACCCTGGAGGACACGCCCTTTTATGCCCGCTCCCTGCTCACCACCACACGCCATGGCAAAACCCAGATCGCGGTGCACGAAAGCCTGTCGATGGCGCGCTTCCAGAGCCCGGTGGTGCAGGCCATGCTGCCATTTCGGATGCCGCGACGGGCGCGTTGGCCGCAACCTGACGGAAACGTTCAGTCGTGATCGGCTTGGTCATCGTCGGCCACCTGGCGGGCCCGCTTGAGGCTGCGCAGCTCGCGCACTCCAAAAACGACGATCAGCCCGAACACCAGTAGCAGCTCAAGCAAAACCAGAACGCCGCCGCTCACGGCATCAACACCGCGGGGCGGACACAGCGTCCCTTAACATAATGTGGCTCAGATTCGCGATATCGGGGCCTTGGCACCCTGACTACCCATAATCTGCAGGTCCAGGTCCCGGTCCCGCCGTTCCAGACGATCCACCAACTCAATCAACCACGTCATCCGGCCGCCGATGGCGACGGGGGCGGCCATCCGGTTAGCCCGGGCGGTCACCGAGTCCACCAGAAACCGTGTTTGCGGCAGGGGCGGCCTGGTACATTCCTGCGCCGATCGGGGGGCCAGGGACCGCATCAGCAGCCGCGCCTTGACGGCAAGCGGCACCACGGTGCGGCTGGAAACAGAGTCCAGCCCCTGCTCCACCAGTTGATGACCGATACCCGCGTACAAATGCCGGGCCGCACGGATTCCGGGTCTGCATTTGCCGGGCAGCTGGCCGATACCTGCGTCGGCGCGCCGATACAACACATCGGCCCGGCGCAGAAGCCGCCGCACAACGCTGCCCACAGGCGGGGTGAACGACGGCCTGGCCAGCCAAGCGTCCGGATCCACTCCGGCCTGACGCAGCCAGTCCAAAGGCAGATAGATGCGGCCGGCGCGCGCGTCTTCGCCCACGTCCCGGGCGATATTGGTCAGTTGCATCGCCACGCCCAGATCGCAGGCGCGCGCCAGCGCGTCCGCCTCGCGCACGCCCATGAGAATGGTCATCATGGCGCCCACGGTACCGGCTACCCGCGCGGCATAAGCATTCAATTCGGCAAAGGTCTGATAGCGACGGTCGGAAGCGTCCCATTCAAACCCCTCCAACAGCGCTTCGGGCAACGCCCGGGGTATCTGGTACTGCTCGACCACTCGGGCGAAGGCACGGTCCTCCGAGCGACCCGCGGGCGCACCTCGGTAGATCAGGTGCAGACGCTCGCGGAGTTCCGTCAGCGCCGCATGCTGATCGCGACTCTGATCGATGGCGTCATCGGCCACCCGGCAGAATGCGTAAAGGGCAGAGGCCGGACCGACAATGCGAGACGGCAGCAGACAGGAAGCGGCGAAGAAACTGCGCGAGCCGCCGCAGAGCCGCTTCCGGCAGGCGGCCAGATCGGCTTGTTCGATACGTTGATCAGACCAGGACTGGGGCATGAAATACCACCGAATCAGCAGTTATGGAGTAAGGGCCAGCCAATGGGCTGAATCCGGGCCGGGGCGAAGGGCTTGATCGACGCCGACAATATTAAGGAACAAAGCCGCCGCCACGGCTGCGCCGAGGCCCTCGCCAAAGCAACGCGAACCGCAGGCCGTGTCGCTTGCATCCGGCGGGTGTGCATCACTCTGCAATAAGTTGCCGGGCATGGGCAAAACCCAGCAACAGATCGGCGATCCGGGCCGGACACTCCTCATGCGCCAAGTGGCCCAGACCCTCGAGGGTCGCCAGCTCGGCCCCCGGAACCAGGGCACGGACCCGCTGCGCATCCTGGGCCGGCACCATGCGATCGGCAGCGCCGGCGATCAGCAACAGCGGCGCGGTGATCTGGCTCAATTCCCGGCCCAGGGGCTGCAGATCCCAGCTCGCCATCATCTTGAGGGCCGCAGCCACATGCCGCGGGCTGCAGGCGAGGCGTCGATATTGCTCGACCCCGGCCGGGTCGATGCGCGACCCGGTCTCCGCAAGCATGCGGTCGACAAGCGATGATTGCCCAGCCGCCCAGGAAACCAAACGGGGGACCAGCGGATTGATCGCCAGCAGCTTGGCCGTGGGTGAGAACAGATGCCCCTGCATACCGCGCAGGGGCAACAGGGCGCCATTAACGCTGGCCAACCCGGCCGCGGGCAGTCCACCGTCCAGGGCAAGTCGCACCAGCACCGCCACACCCGCCGAATGGCCCACCACCAGCACCGGGTCCACGTCCATCGCCAGCAACAACTCACCCAGCGCGTCCGCCATGCCCGGTAAGGACATGCTGCGCCCACGGCCACGGCTGGTGCGGCCGTGGCCGGGCAGATCCGGCGCCACGACAGTAAAATAAGGGGCCAGAAGCGGAATCAAACCCCGCCATGAGTGATTGGACGCGCCGGTGCCGTGGAGCAGTAGCACGGTGGGTCCTGCCCCCTGTATCTGCAGGTGCCAGCGCAGCCCCCCAGCGTCTCCAAAACGGCCATCATCCGGACTGCTCCGATTGGACGTGGAATCGTCTCTGGATCGCGCCACACCCATGCCGCGGCCGGCGGGCAGGGCCCCGGTTCCGGCGGGCTGTGATGACAGCTCAACCACGGGCCGTGCCAGACGCCAGCGTGCCGTTGACCGCCTGACGCAACAAACCGGCGTCGGCATGGGGCAGTGGCAGATAGTGGGCGCCCATGGTGGCGGCCAGATCGCGACCTTCCGGCAGCGGTCTGGGCGAGGTGTCTACCAGCAGGGATGCGGCGCCGGCGCCGGCAAGACGGCGTGCCGCCGACTGGGCGTCGGCCTGTGCTTGCTTACGCCCCCCGGCACCGGCCCGGCCAACATTGGCCCTACCATCGGTCAACAACACCACCACCGGCGTGCCGCCACTGCGGCGGACAGTCTCCACCAGTGCGAATGCGGCGTCGATACCCGCGGCCAGCGGGGTTCCGCCGCCGCCGGGCAGGCGGGCCAGGCAGCGCTTGGCCCTCACCAGCGAACGCGTCGCCGGCAACAACAACTCCGCCCCGCGCCCCCGGAACGCGATCAGTGCAACCCGATCTCGACGCACGTAACACTCACTCAGCAGAAGTTCAACCGCACCCTTGACTTCCGCCAGTCGATGTAGCGCCTGAGAGCCGGAAGCATCGACCGCGAACACGGTGGTGGTCTCGGCCCGATGTCGGTACCGGTTGACGCGAAAGTCCTGATGCCGGATTTGAACCCTGGTATGGTCACCGCCATCCAGCACCGCGCCAGGCTCACGGCCGCGCAGCCTCTGCCAGGGTGCCGCGGCCCGAAGCGTTTCCATCACGTTGAGCCGGGCCCCGCCGCGGGGCTCGCCCGGTCGGACACCACTGGGGCGACCACGTTGCTGAGAGTAGCGCTCTGCACCGGCCTTGCCTTCGCGGGAGGCACGGGGCAGCCGACCACCGTGCAAAACCAATTGCGCCAGCAAATCGCTGGGCAAAGCCGCACGGGCCGCATCCAGCACCTGATCCGTGCATTTTTCGGCCTCGTCGCCGTCCTCCGGGGCAGGGTCGTCGTGTACATCCGACGCCGGTGCGTCGCTTGATTTCCCCTCGTCGTCCCCTTGACCATCCTGCGCATCCGGCTCCACCGGCATCGCGCGCGCGCGGGGGGCCAGAACCAGCCTGGCAGCGGCGATCAAATCATCCTGCTCGACCTCCAGTCGGCCGGCCAATGCGGCCGACGCCCGGGCCACCCTTAGCGCCGCCAGCGGCGCCCGCAGTGAAGGGATACCAAGCCCCATGGCTGCACCGCACAATCCTTCGATCAGCGCCGGCTTGACAGAGACCCGCGGCAACCGCTGCGCCGCTGCCTCAAGATCGCCGGCATCGTCCGACCAGAACAAGGTGTCGGCCACCGCCGCCTCGCTCAGGTCGATGTGGATGGCGAGCCGATCCAGCAGACCAGTCGGGGGGCTTTCCTCGTGGCTCATGCTTTCATCCAGCGCAACCACCCCGATCCGGGCAGGCGACGTGGCGGTGAATCCGTCCCGCTCCAGCACCACTTGTCCGGTATCCAATGCGGCTCCGATGTGGGCGGCACTGCTCGAGGACAGGCGCTCGGCCATGACCAGAACCACCGCACCCCCGTCCGCTTCGGCCAGCAGGCCACGCTGAAACACCGGCCGACCGGTGCTGAGGGTCGCGGATAGGTCCAGACCGCCGAGCAGGCGATCATCGGTGATGTGCGCCGGCACCCGGCGTAGGCAACGCCCGATCGGCATCAGCTCAGCCAGCATTTCCAACCAAAGCTCCCGCACCGGGCCGGGCAGCGCCCGCAGAACGATGCCACCGCTTCCGGCAGGGTCCAAGGCAAACACCGCCGCCGCCAGCGCGGCGTCGGCCACCCATGGCGAAGGCAGGGGCTCACGCGCATTCATAGGTCCAGAACTTCTCCGACGGCACGGCCCACCCGGGCACTGGAACCCGACTCATCCAGCGGATCGCGGCGCAGTCGATGCCGCAGGGCACTGGGCGCAAGGCGTCGCAAATGGCTCACCGTGACCTTGGGATCACCCTCCACCGCCGCCAAGGCCCGGGCGGCCCGGATCAGGGTCAATTCCCCCCTCAGACCGTCGGTGCCCAGGGCGACGCACAGGCGCGCCGCCTGCTCAAGCGCGGCATCGCTCACTTCCACTTCGGACAGTCGCGCTCGCCCCGCCTCGATCTTGCGGCGCACCGCGCCGTCCTTGCGCTTCCAGCGGGTAATGAAGGCGCTGGGGTCGCGTTCAAAGTCATCCCGCCGGCGCACGATCTCGACCCGGGCGGGCAACTCCTCCGGCGTGGACACCTCCACCGACAGGCCGAATCGGTCCAGCAACTGGGGGCGCAGCTCACCTTCTTCGGGGTTGCCGCTGCCGATCAGCACAAAGCGCGCGGGATGGCGCACGCTGAGACCCTCGCGCTCAACCAGATTGACACCGGATCCAGCCACGTCCAGCAGCAGATCCACCAGGTGATCCTCAAGCAGATTGACCTCATCGATGTACAGAAATCCGCGGTTTGCACGGGCCAACAGTCCGGGTTCGAACGCCTTCTCGCCCTGGCTCAGGGCACGCTCGAGGTCCAGCGCACCCACCACGCGATCCTCGGTGGCGCCCAGCGGCAGGTCGACAACGGGCACCGGCATCAAACGGCTCTTGATGCGGGCCGCGGGATCGCGGGTCCGGCATTCCGGGCACAGGCTCTCTTCCGTCGCCGCTGGATCGCAGTGATAGCGACAGTCCTGGGCAACGCGCATCTTCGGCAACAGCGAGGCCAGCGCCCGTACCGCTGTGGATTTGCCCGTGCCCCGATCACCAAACACCAGCACCCCGCCGATGGACGGGTCCACTGCCCCGATCAGCAAAGCCTGTTTCATTTCCTCCTGACCGACGATGGCGGAGAAAGGGAAAGCCGCGCCCATTGTTTACAGACCTCTCCAAGCTCGTTGCTCAAACAACCCGCGCCGGCGGCCGATGCCGCCGAGGGAAACTACACCAGCGCCAGGACACCGGGCCCGAGAACTCACACCGGCGCCGTGGCGGGATCGGCCTTGCCCAGACGTCTATGGCGGCCGCGCCGTGCCCCGGTTTCTGAGCCCGCGCCCCCAGGACCGCGATTGATTCCCGATTGGGCCTGCGACTTGCGGGACTGCATCCCCCAACTCCAGAGTGCTTCGCTTGGCAGGGGCACGACCAGAAACCAGTGCTCCAGTATGGCCAGCACCATCAGGGTTGCAAGCAAACAGAAAGCGACCCGCTCGAAGCCGCCGGCAGCCCCCTGCGCCGAACCCACCAGCATCACGGCGATGACGGTGGCGACGGTAACCGATATGGGGAACAGCAGATTCATGGGCCGATGGCCAAAGTAGGTTTTCATGAATCTCAGGTGTTTGGGCAGCCAATCCTCGTTCAGGTTGCGCACGCCGAGAAACACATTCAGCTTGGTGCTCCAGCGCATGCCCCACAGGATCAGGAAGGTCCAGGCGCCCACCCGGTTTGACGACCCCGAACTCAACACCAGCCAGGCACTGCCGGTCACGATTATGGCGAGCTCATGGTAGAGGCTGGTGCCGATGGCAAGCCGGAAGCGGGTCCATAGAGAGCAACCCGGCGGACACGGCATTTTGCGGGGTCCGGTCAGCAGCCCCGTGAAATAGGCCATCTCCAGCCAGCCCCACACCAGGATCGCGCAGGTGAACGCGATATAGGCTCCAGCAACGGTCGCCTCGGCGCTGCTCAACACCAGGCCCAGCACCGAGCCCAATAAAAGGGTGCTGGCACCGGCCATGCTCCAACGAAAGGTGCGCGGCGGAAGCCCGTCCAGAAACAGCACCAGGCCGGTGGTGAACCACCAGATGAACAAGGTGTAAACGATCGCCAGCCCGAGTTCCAACATAGCCAGTCCCTTGTTTACCCAGCACTCACCAGGCCGGAGAGAGGCGAACCCGGCTGGGCAATTCGCTGCGCTTGACCGGCATCAGATACAAACCGGCGAAAGTGGCGGCGCCGGCTACCGCCAGCCCGGCCCGCTTCAGCCCACCAAGGACGCCGCCCTGGGCTTTGGCCGCTGTGCTTGCAACCTGTATCCGACGCAGGCGCTCAAGCCCATTGCGAAACCGCGGGTTTTCCAGATCCAGGCTGATCGGGAAGGTCTGCTGAGCAATCTTCGAGGTGATCGCAAACACCTCCATTCCGTAGTCGCCCGGATCCATGCCCATGGCCTTGAACATCTCGGGGCGGGTGTGATCACGCACATACATGGTGGCGAACACCGCCAGCACGAAAAAGCGTATCCAGAGCCGGTTATGGCCACGCAGAAGATGCGGATTGGCCCTGAGAATCAACGCGAAGGCTTCACCGTGGCGAAACTCGTCGTTACACCACTGCTCGAACCAACGGAACATGGGATGAAAGCGCAATTCGGGGTGCCGTTCGAACTGACGGAAGATGGTGATGTAGCGGGCGTAGCCAATCTTCTCCGACAGGTAGGTGGCGTAGAAAATGAACTTGGGGCGGAAGTAGGTATAGTCCTTGGCCTTGCGCAGAAACCCCAGATCAACCTTAAGCCCGAAATCGTTCAGACATTGATTGATAAAGCCGGCGTGACGGGATTCGTCCCGGGACATATAACCCATCAACTCCTTGACGTCGGGATTGTCGACCCGTTTTTTGATGTCCGCGTAGAGCACGCAACCGGAGAACTCAGATGTCACCGAACTGGTGAGAAAATCCACGAATTCGGCGTACAAGGCCGGCGGCAGTTCTTTGATCTCGCCCTCGAACGCCTCGTCCCGCACAAAATGGTTGCGATTGTTGTCGGACCGGAACTCATTCATCATCGCCTCCCACTCTTCCCGCACGGGTGAGAGGTCAAGGCGGTCCATGGCGTCGAAATCGGTCTTGTAAAAACGCGG
>JAHEDQ010000318.1 GCA_024641125.1 Candidatus Competibacteraceae bacterium
GAAACCCTGTGGAACACGGTTCAGCTGATTGAAACCGAGATGCTGCGCTCCGGGCGCCGCACTGGCCCCATTATCGACCGGCTCACCGAAGTGTTGTTTCTGCAGTTGCTGGAGCACCATATCAACGCCAACCCGGAGGGATTAGGTCTTGTCGCAGCCCTGGGCGATCGGCGACTGCATCTGGCGCTCAGTCTGATCCATCAGAATCCCGCCCATGACTGGGATCTGGATTCGCTGGGTAAGCAGGTCGGGATGTCCCGGGCGACTTTGAACCGCCGGTTCCAGGAAGCCATGGGACTGTCGCCGATTGCCTATCTGGGCAACTGGCGGCTGTTAAAGGCCAACCATTGGGTAAAGCACTCCAACATGCGTTTGGACCTGATTGCCGATGCGGTTGGTTTTGCTTCGGCTAGAACCCTGAGCCGCGCCTTCAAGCGCGAATTCGGTCGCACACCCAGCGAGATGCGACGGAGCCAGGCGGGGACTTGAACCAGGGAGGGTATGACGCAAGCGCCGATCTATTCGCGTGGACCGCATTTCGGCCCACAAATGCGTCGGTGTCAGCCGTCGCGTTGCCAATGCAACGGGTGCGTTGCCGCCTGGTTCAGGCCCGCTGGTCCTTCGCCGAATCCGTCACCACGCAGGTGGTGATGGCCCTCTCCTGGGGCAGGGTGCGCAGCACATCGGTGTGAAAGACCGTGTACGCCGCCAGGTACTCCACCTCGACCCGAAGCAGGTCCTCAAAGGGGCCGGTAATGTTGTGGCACTCCCGCACCTTGGGCGACAGGACGATGGAGCGCTCAAATGCCTGATGGGATTCCTTGCTTTGATCTGACCGGCCCACCGCGACGTGGGCGGCACCGCCTGGTCTATCCCGCGTCCTCTCGCTCGGCTTTGTCGTTCTTGTTCCCGAACTCAATCCAATGCGGGTGCTCTCTTAAGACGGCACGCGGACTGATAGTGGCTCGCAGGGTTGCTTGCGACGCGTGTCATGTCGGCGTAACCTTGTTATGTTGCACTGCGCCATTATTGACCTTCCCTCGGGATGGAGCTTCAGTCATGAACGATTTAGCCCGGCACCTCGTCGAAACCACGTCTATTGGCAACAAGGTTTCCCGCGTCTATCAGCATCGCGCCACCGGTGCGCTCGAGCGATTTTCTGAGCGCGCATCCGAGGCATTGAAATCAGCGCCGGAGCCGCGCACACCGTGGCAGGCCTGGTCTGAATGGAACGCCTATGCCGCCGACTTCGCCCAACGATCGGTGCTGATGCTGGATACGCTGCGCCAGCGCGGCAACGCGTTTGTGGAACACGAGCGTTCAGGCCTCAAGCCCGTGCTGCATTTTGACTATGAGACGGTGCTGGACGCACGCGAGTTCGAGCGGCCCGTCAACTACGCTCTGGTGCGCATCGTGCCACCGAAAGGCGTCACGGTGGACCCGAATCGGCGGCCCTATGTAATCGTCGATCCGCGCGCCGGCCATGGCCCGGGTATCGGTGGATTCAAGGACGATTCACAGGTCGGGGTGGCGTTGCGGGATGGCCATCCAGTTTACTTCGTGATCTTTTTCCAGCGGCCCGAGCCTGACCAGACGCTGCTTGATGTGTGCGAGGCGGAGAAGGTTTTCATACGGCGCGTGCATGAACTGCACCCGCACAGCCCCCGGCCGGCCATCGTTGGCAACTGCCAGGGTGGTTGGGCCGCCATGATGGTCGCGGCCACTGCGCCCGAAGACTGCGGCCCGATTGTCATCAATGGTGCCCCCATGTCCTATTGGGGCGGCGCCTGGTCCGAGGGGAAGGGCGACAATCCCATGCGCTATGCCGGTGGGATGCTGGGCGGCAGCTGGCTTGCGTCCATGACCGCTGATTTGGGCAACGGAATCTTCGACGGTGCCTGGCTGGTGCAGAATTTTGAGAATCTGAACCCGGCCAACACCTACTGGAACAAGCTCTACGATGTGTTCTCCAAGGTTGACACTGCCGCGCCGCGCTTTCTCGATTTCGAGCGCTGGTGGGGCGGCTTCTATCTGATGGGCACAGAGGAAATTGAGTGGATCGTCCAGAACCTGTTTGTCGGCAATAAGCTCTGGACGGGTGAGACCACAACGGGTGCCGGCGGCGCCTTTGACCTGCGCCAGATCCGCTCGCCCATCATTTTGTTCGCCTCCCTGGGCGACAACATCACGCCGCCGCAGCAGGCCTTCAACTGGGTGGCGGACGTTTACGGCTCAACCGAGGAAATCATCGCCCGCGGCCAGGTCATCGTTGGACTGCTGCACGAGGATGTGGGCCATCTGGGGATATTCGTCTCCGGTAAAGTGGCGACCCGTGAGCATGCCGGCATCGTTTCCGTCATGAAATCGATCGAGGCGCTGCCGCCGGGTCTGTACGCCATGCAGATCGAGGACCGTTCCTCGGCTGACGGCACGATCGAGCAGGAAGTGGAGTTCATTCCGAAGCGACTGGAAGATGTTATGGAGCGCCTCAACTGGGCGCAGCGTCGCGATGAGGTGGCATTCGATGCGGCGGCCGAGGTGGCGGAGTTCAATCAGCGCGCCTATGAGCTGTTTGGCCGCCCACTGGTCAAGGCCATCGCCAATGAGCCTGCCGCGGAGTTGTCACGCACCCTCCATCCGCTGCGGGTCGAGCGCTGGGCGTTTTCAGACCTGAATCCCTGGACGGCATGGCTTGCGCCGGCGGCCGAGTCGGTGCGCGAATCCCGTGAGCCGGTATCCCCGGACAACGCTCTCCGTCGAGCGGAGAGTGGTTTTTCGGAGCTGGTCAGCGCCTCGCTCGATGCCTACCGCGTGCTGCGTGATGCCTATACCGAAGCGGTGTTCCTGCAGACCTTTGGTTCCCTTCACGCCTTCTACTTTGCCGATCGACAGAAGCCGCCCTCATCGGCGCCTGCCGCCGCCGCGTCCCATGGACAGTCGCTGATAGATCTGGCCCTCCAGACCATGGCCGAGGGTGGCTATCCCGAAGCTGTCGCACGGGTCGGCTTCCTGCTTCGGCGCGGCGGAAACTTCGAGCTGGTGCGGCTGGAGCGTAACGCGGCCTTGATAAAGGCGTTCCAAGTTCTTCTCCCTGATCTGCCTGATTTCGAGATGAGGCGGATCAGTGGCCGCCAAGCCATCATATGTACGCACGATCGGGAGAGGGCAATCGAAACACTGCCCAAGTTGGTTGCCGATCCCTCGGACCGGGAGCGTCTGCTGCGTCTGCTCGACCTTATTGTGAACGATCCGCGTGTCGACACGGCGAGTGTGACCGATGAGCAACGCGACACCTACCGGCGGATTCTGAGCGTACTGGGTGCTGACAAACCGACCCCGGCACGCAGGCCGCGTCGGGTAAGCGCGAGCTGACACGTCATGGCAACCACGACTGAAACCATGTACAGAGCGACTGCGTCTGCTGCAAGCGGCGCCAGTAACCTGTTGTTCGACGAAATCAAAACCGGCCAATCGGCGTCGGTGCCGCACACACTGAGCAAGCCCGATGTAGAGCTGCTTGCGTTCCTGTCGGGCCGCG
>JAHEDQ010000140.1 GCA_024641125.1 Candidatus Competibacteraceae bacterium
TTCGAAGCCACCCGGGGCGCCTACGCGGCGGCTGGGGTCACAGCGGACATCGCGCCCTTTATCAGCGACATGGCAGCTGCCTACGCGTGGGCGGATCTGGTGATTTGTCGTTCCGGGGCCCTGACCGTGTCCGAGCTTGCCGCTGCTGGAGTGGGCTCGGTCCTGGTGCCGTTTCCCCATGCCGTAGACGATCATCAGACCGCCAACGCGGCTTTCCTGGTGGATGCGGGCGGGGCCGTGCTCATGCCTCAGGAGGCCCTGTCTGCGCAAAGTCTTGCCGAGTGTCTGAGTGGTCTGATCGGCAACCGCTGGCGCCTGGAGGTCATGGCGGAAGCGGCCCGGTCAGTGGCCCGCATTGATGCCGCGGAACGCATCGTCGACGAGGGGCTTCGTCATGTCCGGGTCTGAGCGTGGCAGCCAGCTGGGAATGACACCGGAACGCGTTGCGCGCACCGATCCATCGGGCTCCATGCGGCGTATCCAAAGGATTCATTTCGTCGGCATCGGCGGCGCGGGAATGGGTGGGATCGCTGAGGTCATGCTCAATCTTGGGTATCGGGTCAGCGGCTCGGATCTGCAGGAAAATCCGGTTGTCAGCCGGCTGCGGGGACTGGGCGCGCAGGTTCATATCGGACACGCGTCGGAGCACGTGGCCGACTGCGATGTGCTGGTGGTGTCCAGCGCGGTGGACCAATCGAATCCGGAGGTGCAGGCGGCCCGGCAACGGCTGCTGCCGATCGTAGCCCGTGCCGAGATGCTGGCGGAGCTGATGCGCTTTCGCTACGGCATCGCCGTGGCCGGGACCCATGGCAAGACCACCACCACCAGTTTGCTGGCGAGTCTGTTGGCCGAGGGCGGATTGGATCCGACGTTTGTGATCGGCGGACTGCTGAACAGCGCCGGCAGCAATGCGCGCCTCGGGGCGGGCAGATACCTGGTGGCGGAAGCGGACGAGAGCGACGCCTCATTCCTGTATCTGCAGCCCATGATGGCCATTGTCACCAACATCGACGCCGATCATCTGGGCTCCTATGGCGGCGATTTCGGCCGCTTGCGCGCAAGTTTTCTTGAGTTCCTGCACCACTTGCCGTTCTACGGCCTGGCGGTGCTGTGCGCCGACGATCCGGCGCTCCGATCGATGTTGCCGGAAGTGGGCCGGCCGATGCTCACCTACGGTACCACCGAGGACTGCGATATACGCGCGGACCATATTCGCCAGAGCGGCATGGAGACCCGGTTTGATGTTTGTCTGCCGGAGGGGGCCGGGCGATTCCAGGCGACCCTTAATTTGCCCGGTCGGCACAGCGTGTTGAATGCGCTTGCGGCGATCGGCATAGCGCATGAACTTGGGGTGTCGGTGACGGCCATGCAAAGGGCGTTGTCCGGCTTCCAGGGCATCGGTCGGCGGTTCCACCAGCACGCCGCACTGCAACTCTCTGGTGGCGGCGAGGCCATGTTCATTGACGACTACGGTCATCACCCCCGGGAGGTGGAAGCGGTGATGGCGGCGGTGCGAGGCGGTTGGCCGGGTCGCCGGCTGGTGCTTGCGTTTCAACCCCACCGATACACTCGGACCCGCGATTTGCTCGACGATTTCGCCCGCGTGCTGTCGACCGCGGATCTTCTGCTGCTGAGCGAAGTGTATGCGGCCGGCGAGGATCCCATCCCGGGTTCCGATGGCCGCGCGCTGGCTCGGGCTATTCGGGTCCGGGGGCAGACCGATCCGGTGTTCTTGGACAGCGCCGAGGCGCTTCCGGCCATGTTGCTTGGACAGCTCCGGGACGGCGACATTCTGCTCACCATGGGGGCGGGTGACATTGGCCGAGTCGCACGGCAGTTGGCTGAGCGGGGATTGCCGGGGGGCACACGCGATGGTGGCTAATGGGACCCAAGCCGGCGACGGGCGGGTACGAATCGATGATGCCCGTGCCTTCGGCCGTGTGGCGATGCTCTATGGCGGTACCTCGGCGGAACGCGAGGTGTCACTGAAGAGTGGATCGCAGATTCTGAACGCCCTCTTGGCTGCGGGCATCGATGCGGTGGGGATCGATGCCGGAACCGACCTGCTGCAACGGGTGTTGGACGGGGCATTCGACCGTGTCTTTATCGCCCTGCACGGGCGGGGTGGGGAGGACGGGGTTGTTCAGGGCGCGCTGCAGATGGCGGGCGTGCCCTACACCGGAAGTGATGTGTTGGGTTCGGCTCTGGCCATGGACAAGCTTCGCTGTAAGCAACTTTGGCGGGGCATAGGCCTGCACACACCACCGTTCGCAGTGCTGCGTTCCGAAGCCGATCTCGCCGCAGCAGCCGAGACCCTGGGGTTTCCGCTGATGGTGAAGCCGGCCGGGGAGGGGTCGAGCATCGGCATGACTCGGGTCGACGATGCCACGGGGCTGGTTCAGGCCTATGGTCTGGCATCCGGTTACGACCGCGAGGTGCTGGTGGAATGCTGGATGGTGGGGGCCGAGTATACCGGCGCGATTTTGCAGGGCGTGTCACTGCCGCTTATCCGCCTGGAAACCCCGCGTACCTTCTACGACTACGAAGCCAAGTACCTGCGGGATGACACGGTCTACCGTTGCCCCTGTGGTTTGGATTCGGACCAGGAATCCGACCTGCAAGACTTGGTTCTCCAGGCATTCCAAAGCGTCGGCGCCAGCGGTTGGGGCCGGGTCGATCTGATGATTGACGAGACCGGAGCACCGGCATTGCTGGAGGTCAATACGGTGCCGGGCATGACCGACCACAGCCTGGTGCCCATGGCTGCACGGGCGGCGGGCATGAGCTTCAAGACCCTGGTCTGGCGCATCCTCGAAACCAGCTTCGGAGGCGCTTGACCGACTCATGGGACGCGCAGTTCGCAAACCGAGTGGCGAAGACCGTTGGCGCTATGCCGCACCGCTGGCCATGCTGCGGGGTGGCTTGATGGGCGCGGCCGTCGCGTTCGGCTTGACCGGTGTGATGCTGACTGCTCGCTGGGTGGTTGATGATCGCACCCTGCCAACCACCGAAGTGGCCCTGGGCGGGGAGTTGGAGCACTTGGATCCGATGGCGGTGCGGGCCCTGTTGCAGCCCTATGTGGGCCGCAATTTTCTGCGTTTGCCGGTGGCCGAGATCCGGGCGGCGATGGAGGCGCATCCCTGGGTGGAGCGGGCCATTGTGACCCGGACCTGGCCCGACACCATGCGGGTGCTGATTCGTCAGCGCACGCCGGTGGCGGTCTGGGGCGAAGACCAGCTGATCGACCAGCGGGGTGTGCGTTTCGAAGCCCGGGCGCCGGCCGGAGTGATGTTGCCGAGGTTGCATGGGCCACAGGGCAGCGAGCACCTGGTCATGGAACGTTGGCAGCGGGTTCGGGACAGCCTGAGTGCGGTCAGCCTTATGCCTCGTGGGTTGAGCCACGACCCACGTGGGGCGTGGCATGTGAGTCTGGACGACGGGTTCACCCTGGAACTGGGTCGCGAGCAGTTCGATCAGCGTCTCCAACGTTTCGTGCAGATTTATCAGCGTGTGCTCAGAGGCCAGGTGGATCGGATCGACGCGGTGGATTTGCGTTACACCAATGGCTTGGCGGTGCGCTGGCGCAGTGACGTCACGCCGCAAAACGGATAGGGAGCGAGACCAGCTTGGGCATGCCCAAAAAAGCCGATAAGAACCTCATTATTGGACTCGATATAGGCACCTCGAAGGTGGTGGCCATCGTCGGGGAGGTCAACGCCGACAGCGGGATCGAAGTGGTGGGCATCGGCTCGCAGCCGTCCCGCGGCTTGAAAAAGGGTGTGGTGGTGAACATCGAATCCACCGTCCAGTCCATTCAGCGGGCCGTGGAAGAGGCGGAACTCATGGCTGGTTGCCAGATCCAGTCGGTTTTTACCGGTATCGCGGGAAGCCATATTCGCAGCCTGAATTCCCACGGTATCGTCGCGATCCGGGACCAGGAGGTGCTTTCCGAGGATGTCGATCGGGTCATCGATGCGGCCCGGGCGGTGGCGATTCCGGCGGACCAGAGGATCATCCATATCCTGCCGCAGGAATTCATCATCGACGACCAGGATGGCATTCGCGAACCGATCGGAATGTCCGGGGTGCGGCTGGAGGCCAAGGTGCACATGGTGACCGGCGCCGTCAGTGCCGCCCAGAACATCATCAAGTGTGTGCGGCGCTGTGGGCTCGAGGTGGATGACATCCACCTCGAGCAGCTGGCTTCCGCCCAGGCAGTGCTGACCGAGGACGAGAAAGAGCTTGGGGTATGCCTGGTGGACATCGGCGGAGGCACCACCGACATCGCCATCTTCACCAGCGGTGCCATTCGCCATACCGCGGTGATTCCCATCGCGGGAGATCAGGTGACCAACGATATCGCGGTGGCGCTGCGCACGCCGACCCAGCATGCGGAGAACATCAAGGTGAAGCACGCCTGCTGCCTGCCGCAGCTTGCCAACCCGGACGACACCATCGAGGTACCGAGCGTTGGTAACCGACCGCCGCGACGCCTGTCGCGGCAGACACTGACGGAAGTGGTGGAGCCGCGCTACGCCGAGCTTTTCGAGCTGGTTCGCGATGAGCTTCAGCGCAGCGGGCACATGGAAATGATTGCCGCCGGCATCGTGCTGACCGGCGGCAGTTCCCGCATGGAGGGCGCGGTCGAGCTGGCCGAGGAGGTGTTTCATACACCGGTGCGCCTGGGTCTACCCCAGAACGTGACCGGCATGCTGGATGTGGTTCGCAATCCGATCTACGCCACCGGGGTTGGATTGCTGTTGTTTGGGCATTCGAATCGGCCGCGGCCGACTGGTGCATTGGGTCGGAGTGGTGGCAAGGGTGTCTTGAGCCGGATGAGGAGCTGGTTTCAAGGCAATTTCTGAGTGATTGGTTGCACAGTTTGAGAGTTTGTTAGAGGAGAGGCCGTTATGTTTGAGTTGATGGATGCAGGTGGCGAAAACGCTGTCATCAAGGTGGTCGGTGTCGGTGGCGGCGGCGGCAACGCGGTCCAGCACATGGTGCAAACCGACATCGAGGGAGTTCAGTTCATTTGTGCGAACACGGATGCTCAGCATCTGTCGAGTCTCAGTGTCGAGACCCTGCTGCAACTTGGTACTTCGGTCACAAAGGGCCTTGGCGCCGGGGCCAATCCGGAGATCGGTAAACAGGCTGCGTTGGAGGACCGGGATCGGATACAGGAGTCGATCCAGGGTGCGGACATGGTGTTTATCACCGCTGGCATGGGCGGCGGTACCGGCACCGGAGGCGCTCCGATCGTTGCCCAGGTGGCCCGCGAGATGGGTATTCTCACGGTGGCGGTCGTCACCAAACCGTTCCCGTTCGAGGGCAAGCGGCGAATGGACCTCGCGGTGGATGGGATCCTGGAGCTGGGCCAACACGTGGATTCGTTGATCACCATTCCGAACGAAAAGCTGCTCAGCGTGTTGGGTCGGCAAATGACCCTATTGGATGCTTTCAGGGTGGCCAACGATGTGCTTCGGGGGGCGGTTCAGGGGATTGCCGAACTGATCACTCGGCCGGGTTTGATCAACGTCGATTTCGCCGACGTGCGCACCGTCATGTCGGAGATGGGCATGGCCATGATGGGCACTGGCACCGCCACCGGCGAGAACCGGGCCCGTGAGGCCGCCGAAGCCGCCATCAACAGCCCGTTGCTGGAAAACGTGAATCTGGCTGGGGCCAAGGGGCTGCTGGTGAACGTCACCGCAGGGATGGATCTCTCCATTGGCGAGTTCGACGAAGTGGGCGGAATCGTCCAGGATATCGCCGCCGCCGACGCCAACGTTGTCGTGGGCACGGTCATCGACCCGGAGGTGCATGACGAACTGCGTGTGACCATAGTGGCCACTGGGATTGCCCAGAAGAATGTCGTGGCCGCACCCAGGCCGTCCGTCTCGAATCAGAGCCGTCCGGTGCAGTTGGTCACACGGCCAGCGCCCGAACCTCAGTCCGATGACGGGGTGCGTGAAGCCGAAGCGAGAACGCATGTGGATCCGGAGCCCCTTTTGGCCGAGCAGAAGGTTGCCGCTTCTGGCGGTGGACGGGGTGCGCCGAATTATCTCGACATTCCGGCCTTTCTTCGCCGGCAGGCCGACTGAGGAGGATGTCTGAGCAGGGCAGTGGCTTGCATCCGGGGTGACACGCGTGGACATGCGCGGGGAGCGACGCGGGCCGATCTGTGGAAGTCCGCACGGAAAACAGGGCTTTACTTTTGCTGCGGTTGCAGCAAAATAGCGGGTTTTTGTGCTCCGCTGCTTCTCCGGTATCGGCATCGTGGCACGCCCGGTCTGTGGACATGAGTCCAGCGGCGGACCCAGCACGGGGTCCGTTCAAACTGCTCCCGATTGGCTATACTCGGAGCGGTCGAACGCTGGCTTAATTCGCGCCCTGGTTGCGGGGCGAGAGCGCAATGGCGATGTGAGCCGACCCGTGCCGGCACGATAACAAGTTGGGGCAGACATGATCAGGCAGCGGACCCTCAAAAACATTATTCGGGCAACCGGCGTCGGTTTACATACGGGTGAGAAGGTTTATCTGACACTGCGGCCGGCAGCGCCCGATTCGGGCATCGTGTTCAGGCGCGTCGACGTGGATCCGATCGTGGTCATTCCGGCCCGTCCGGAGTTTGTCGGCGACACACAGCTATCGACCAGTTTGACCCGGGATGGTTGCCGAATCTCCACGGTGGAGCACCTGTTGTCCGCGTTCGCCGGTCTCGGCATAGACAACGCCTATGTGGATCTGAGCGCCCCGGAGGTGCCGATCATGGACGGCAGCGCGGGTCCGTTCGTTTTCCTGATCCAGTCTGCGGGTATCGAGGAACAGAGCGCGCCCAAAAAGTTCATCCGCATCAAACAGACGGTGCGGGTGGAGGATGGGGATAAGTGGGCCCGATTCGATCCGTTCGAAGGCTTCAAGGTGGGGTTCACCATTGAATTCGATCACCCGGTTTTCCGCCAGCGCAGTCAAAATGCGGAGATCGATTTCTCCACCACTTCATTCCTCAAGGAAGTCAGTCGGGCGCGGACTTTCGGCTTCATGCGCGAAATTGAAACCCTGCGGGATCGCAAGCTGGCCCTCGGTGGCAGCCTGGATAACGCCGTTGTTGTAGATGATTACCGAATTTTGAATGAGGACGGTCTGCGCTACGAGGACGAGTTCGTCAAACACAAGGTGCTGGACGCAATCGGAGATCTGTATTTGCTCGGCCACAGCCTCATCGGAAGTTTTCATGGCTACAAGTCAGGTCATGCCCTGAATAACGAGCTGCTGAGGGTGTTGTTGTCGCAGGATCATTCCTGGGAGGAAGTCGTCTTCAACGATGACGCCGAGGCGCCCATCTCCTACCTGCATCCAGCGGAGCAGGCAGGGGCCTAGTGTCATGAGTCAGAAGTTCGTAGACGTTCAGAGCGCCCCAGATTCGCCAATGCAAGGCGCGGATGCGAAGGCATAGTGAACTCTGTCGAGCAGCTGCAACGCCGCAGTGGTGGATCTGGGGCGCTCCCGTCGGGCAAGACGATAAGCGCCCATCCCCGGTGTTGGGCGCGCTTGAATGAGCGCAGGCCAGTCCTGCGCCCGCCCGCCTGGCGTCTGAGCGCTTATCGTCTTGCTGAAATGCAACGAACTGCTGACTCATGACACTGGTGTCGTGTCCCACAAGTTCTTTACGCCGTAAAGCGTCCCAGGTCCGCAATTGCGGCGTTGCCGCTGCTCGGCAGACCCTGCTATGCCTGCTCATCGGTGCCTTGAAATGGGGGGGCAGTCGCGTTGTTGGGCGTGAGCGGCTCAGCGCCGACCGTGACGCGCCAGTCGCTGGAGTGCGGCACTCAGGTCCGTGTCATCCATGCTCAGGGCGGCCCTTTCCAGCAGTGCACTGGCTTCCCGGCTCATGTGAGCGGGACGCGGCGTCCGCATCCGGCTCTCCTGCCTGGGCAGAACACCGATTTCGATACGCTGGAGCGGAATCTGCATTCGCTGGCGGATCAGGCGCTTGATTTGCGGCAGCTGGAAGCGCAGTTTGGCCTGCCAGGCCGACGAGTCTGATTTCAAAACCAGGGTTGTGCCACTCAGGCGAACGGCCTGCACGTGCTGGTGCAGTGGTGCGGGTAGCACTTCGAACAGCGCCCGGTTCAATTTCCGGAGACGATCGGATTCCGCCGCGTAGGCGGCGATGCGTCCGCGGCTGGCGCGTATTAGGTCCTGTATCGGCCGGGCTTTCATGCTGTATTTAACCGTCGCGAAAGCGCGCGGAATTTTCGGTATGATCGCAGGATTTTTTCGAGACCGCACGGGGAAACAGCGGGTTCATGGTTACCAATCTGTTCAGGAAGGTTTTCGGCAGCCGCAACGAGCGTCTGGTCAAGGGCATGCGCAAGCAGGTCCAACAGATCAATGAGCTCGAGCCGGGCGTACAGGCCCTATCGGATGAGGCGCTGCGGGGTAAGACTGATGAGTTCAGGCAGCGCCTGGCGGACGGCGCGAAGCTGGACCAGCTGCTGCCGGAAGTCTTTGCGGTGGTTCGCGAGGCCAGTGTACGCACGCTGGAAATGCGCCACTTCGACGTGCAACTGATCGGCGGAATGGTGTTGCACCAGGGCAAGATCGCCGAGATGCGTACCGGTGAGGGCAAAACGCTGGTGGCGACATTGCCGGCCTATCTCAACGCACTCAGCGGCCTTGGCGTGCACGTGATTACGGTCAACGATTATCTGGCCAAACGCGATGCCGCATGGATGGGCCGTTTGTACGAATTCCTGGGCATGACCACGGGAGTGGTCGTGCCGGGTATGGATCCGGACAGCAAACGCAAGGCCTACGCGGCCGACATAACCTATGGCACCAACAACGAGTATGGGTTCGACTATCTGCGCGACAATATGGCGCTGAGTCGTGAGCAACTGGTGCAGCGCCCGCTCAACTTCGCCATCGTCGATGAGGTGGACTCCATCCTCATCGATGAGGCACGCACCCCGCTGATTATTTCCGGCCCCACCGAGGGCAGCGCCGAACTTTATCAGCGCATCAACGAGCTGGTTCCGCGCCTGGTTCGCCAGGAAGAGGAGGAAGGCCCCGGCGACTTCAGCATCGATGAAAAGGCGCGGCAGATTTATCTGACCGAGGAAGGCCATGAGCACGTGGAGTCGATTCTGCTCGAGGCCGGGCTGCTGACGGAAGGCGAGAGCCTGTATGACGCTTCCAACCTGAGCCTGTTGCACCATCTCAATGCCTGTCTGCGGGCGCAGTCCATCTATCAGCGCAACGTAGAATACATCGTCCGCGACGGCCAGGTGATCATCGTCGATGAATTTACCGGCCGGACCATGCCCGGGCGGCGTTGGTCGGACGGTCTACATCAGGCCATCGAGGCCAAGGAGGGGTTGGAGGTCCAGAACGAGAACCAGACCCTGGCCTCGATCACCTTTCAGAACTATTTTCGCCTATATCAGCGTCTTTCGGGCATGACCGGCACCGCCGACACCGAAGCCTACGAGTTTCAACAAATCTACGGTCTTGAAGTGGTGGTGATCCCCACCCATATGCCTATGGTGCGGGAGGATCGGGGTGACCTGATTTTTTTGACGGTGGAGGACAAATTCGAGGCCATCCTCGAGGATTTGCGCGACTGCCACAAACGGGGTCAGCCGGTTCTGGTGGGTACAACCTCCATAGAGACCTCGGAACTGCTGTCCAAGCTCCTGACCAAGAGTGACGTGCCCCATGAGGTTCTAAACGCCAAGCAGCATGCCCGCGAAGCGGAAATCGTGGTCCAGGCCGGGCGGCCAGGCGTCGTCACCATTGCCACCAACATGGCGGGACGCGGTACCGACATCGTGCTCGGTGGCAATCTGCAGGCTGAACTCGACGCCCTGGGCGAAGATGCTTCGGAGGAGGATCGCGCGCGGGTGCGTGCGGAGTGGGCGGATCGCCATCAGACGGTGATCGATGCCGGCGGCCTGCATATCGTTGGCACCGAACGCCACGAGTCCCGTCGCATCGACAATCAGCTGCGCGGGCGCTCAGGACGCCAGGGTGACCCGGGTTCCACCCGTTTCTACCTCTCCTTACAGGACAATCTGATGCGTATCTTCGCCTCCGAACGCGTCAGCGGGATCATGCAGAAGCTGGGCATGCAGGAAGGTGAGGCCATTGAACACCCCTGGGTTACCAAGGCGATCGAGAACGCACAGCGCAAGGTAGAGGCCCACAACTTTGACATTCGTAAGCAACTGCTCGAATACGATGATGTGGCCAACGACCAGCGTAAGGTCATCTATGAACAGCGCCAGGGTCTGCTCGCGGCCGAGGACATTTCCGAGACCGTCATCGCCATGCGCCAGGACGCCGTCGATGATCTGGTCAGTCAGTTTGTCCCCCCCCAAACCCTGGAAGAGCAATGGGACATTCCCGGTCTCAATCAGGCGCTTGAGCAGAATTTTGGTTTGTCGGTGGACGTTCAGACCTGGCTGGACGCGGACGATACCCTGCATGAGGAGACCCTGCGGCAACGCATTCAGGAGGCGGTCGCCCAGATCGTGGAAGCCAAGGAAAAACTGGTTGGCAGCGGCTTTATGCGGCAGTTCGAGAAGGGGATCATGCTCCAGGTTCTGGATTCGCACTGGAAGGAACACCTGGCGGCTATGGACTACCTGCGCCAGGGCATCCACCTCCGTGGATTCGCCCAGAAGAACCCAAAGCAGGAATTCAAGCGCGAGGCATTTGAGATGTTCCGCGGCCTGCTGGAGCGGGTCAAACAGGAAGTGGTCACGATCATGACCCGGGTACAGTTTCAGCCCGAGATCGCGCCGGAGTCGGTCATGCCCCAGCGCAAGGAGCCGCTGCCGGAGCAGCTTGATTTCAGGCACGAAGAGGTTTCCGCCCTGCAGGAGGGCGATGCCGGCGCGGAGGCGGACGCCAGCGCGTCGACGGAGCAGCCTTATGTTCGTGAGAACCGAAAAGTAGGCCGGAACGAACCCTGCCCCTGTGGCTCGGGCAAGAAATACAAGCAATGCCATGGCAAGCTCGCCTGATCAGACCCCATTCGAACTCACCAGCCCACTGCCCGTCCAGGGGGTGAGGCTGGGTGCGGCGGCGGCCGGGATCCGATACCCGCAGCGGGACGATCTGGTGATCATCTCGCTCGACCCCGGCACCCGGGCGGCCGCCGTATTTACCCGCAACGCTTTTTGCGCCGCGCCGGTGCGGGTCGCCCAGGAACACCTGAGCGCGGCGGCGCCCAGAGCGCTGCTGATCAATTCCGGCAATGCCAACGCCGGCACCGGAGGCCGCGGTCTCAAGGATGCACGTGCCACCTGCGCCATGGTGGCCGAGCGTCTGGGTGTTGCTGTCGAGGCGGTGCTTCCATTCTCGACCGGTGTCATCGGCGAGCATCTGCCGATAGACCGGTTCGGACCCGGTATAGACGCTGCGCTGGCAAGTGCCGTCCAGATGGGTTGGGTTCGTGCTGCCCGTGCCATCATGACGACCGACACGGTCCCCAAGATCGCCTCACGGCGGATCGAGCTGCACGGCAGGGCAGTCACCATCACCGGCATGGCCAAGGGATCGGGCATGATTTGCCCCGACATGGCGACCATGCTTGCCTTTGTCGCCACCGACGCCACACTGTCCCAGGCGGCTCTACGGTGTTGCCTGGAGGAATCCGTCGAAGAGTCTTTCAATGCCATCACCGTGGACGGGGATACGTCCACGAACGATGCCTGTGTGTTGTTGGCCACCGGTGGTTCCGGGTGCGACCAGGTCACGCCGGCGAGCGCCGAGTACCCTCTGCTTCAGGCCGCCGTGCGGGCGGTTTGCGTGGAACTGGCACAGGCGGTTGTGGCCGACGGCGAAGGCGCCACCAAGTTCGTCACGGTCATGGTCGAGGGTGGCCGGGATCGTGACGAGTGCCGCCGCGTGGCCTATACCATCGCCCATTCACCGTTGGTGAAAACCGCTTTCACCGCCTCGGATCCCAACTGGGGCCGAATCCTGGCCGCCGTTGGGCGCGCCGGTGTTTCCGATCTGGATCTTGCCGGGGTCCGCCTGTTCCTCGACGAAGTCTGCATCGTTACCGACCAGGGACGCGCCCCCGACTACACCGAGGCGCAGGGGCAAGCCGTCATGTCACGACCCAGCATCACCATTCGCGTTGAGTTGGGGCGAGGAGACGCACATGCCCGGATTTGGACCACGGATCTGTCCCACGAGTATGTTTCCATCAACTCCGATTACCGTTCCTGACCGTGTCCGTGCCGCAGCGGCCAACGCAGGTTGCCGTGGGGGTAGTGCGTGACGCCGAAGGCCGGGTTCTTCTGAGTCGAAGACCGGAGCGGGCACACCTGGGTGGGTTGTGGGAGTTTCCGGGGGGCAAGGTGGAGCCCGGTGAAACCGTTTTGCAGGCCTTGTGCCGAGAGTTGCACGAGGAACTCGGGGTTGATGTTCGCGGCGCACGGCCGTTGATCCGCATCAGTCACCACTACCGGGAACGCTTGGTAGTGCTGGACACATGGATGATTGAAGCCTTCGCAGGGCTACCCAGGGGATGTGAGGGTCAGCCGCTGGCCTGGGTCTCGGCGCGCGATCTCCGGTCCTATCCCTTGCCGGCTGCGGATGAACCTATCGTCACCGCGTTGGCCCTGCCTGAACTGTGGCGCGTCAGCGAACCGGGTGTTCTTGACCTGAGTGAGCTTCGGCTATCCGGCATGCAATCCTGTTCGGTCACCCCGCCGGACCAGCCTGAACGCCGGATGCGGGGGTGCATCTGTTACGGCCAGGTGGCCTTTGCCGGTCTCGGGGACAACCTGGATTTTGCTGCACTGGGACCGATTGGCACGGAGTCCGGCTTGGCGGGTCTAAGCTGGACCCGATTTCGCGACG